>CAKVIN010000010.1 GCA_934754425.1 uncultured Candidatus Melainabacteria bacterium
TTTTTGTTGTCCTATCATTCTTTACGAATTAACAAGTTTATTCGTCTTTAATTATTCTGTTGTCAAAGTTCAAAATAAAATTTTGACAAGCCTTCATATATTCTTTTATGCTATTTATAATAAAATACTTAGGCTATTCTTTTGTGAAGATGACCGAAATACTTAATTCCTTCAGTTGTATCTTATTCATACTTTCATCAACACTTGGGATTTTGTCTTTCCCTCTCGCCGGTTCCGTTTCCTTCACCCGACCTCTTTATCATACGATATCAATTTTAAATGTCAACACCTATTTTTTATTTTTTTTAAAAAAATTTTTATTTTTACATCTTTTTTAGATTTCTTATTAGGCTCTAATTGTTATCGCTATTGATTTTAAGGAATTTTAAAGATGCTTAAAATTTCTTAAAATTTTTTTATATTTTTTTGATATTTTTAGGAATTTAAGATAGACAAAATAATTTTTAGCATGATTTTGCATGCTAAATTTTATAATTTCATGATATATTTTCATGTTCATGCAAAATAGTCCGCTCATTTTACTCTACTTTTACCAGATATTAATTTTGACCAAAGAGCCGACAGTTGTGTCTACGTACGTAGTACACAAAAAAAAAGAGCCGATTAGGCTCTTGGAATTAAGAATAGTTGGAAGTATGAAAAAGATTTAATAATTATATTTAACTCCGTTTGAGGTTATAACGCTATTCGACAGGTCGACGATTCGGTATTCCTCAAATGGAGAATATTAATATTAAAATAATAAAAGGTGGGAACGCAAACGCTTTTCCCACCCTACCTTGCTACTTTTACCAAATATTAATTTTTTTCAAGTAGCAGATAGTTGTGTCTACGTACGTAGCACAAAAAAAAGAGCCGATTAGGCTCTTGGAATTAAGAATAGTTGGAAGTATGAAAAAGATTTAATATACTTATATTTAACTCCGATTAAGGTTGTCATGCTATTCGACATGTCGGCAGTTTAGCATTGGTCAAGTGAGGAATATTGTTAATAAAAAACGCATGATTTAAAATTAAATCATGCGTTGTTATTTCTTTTGTTTTTGTTGGGGTGAAACCCCAACCTACATTCTTTTGATTATGATTTCATCAATGTTGCTTTTTCCTTTTTCAAATTATTCAATATCTGTTCTTCTTTTTTTACATTTTGATTACTCTTATATTTATCAATAAAGTACGAAACAGCACCCACTGCAACTGCAGCTAGTCCAATACCTAGAAGAGGACGATAAAGATCTCTGCATATCTCTCTAGTACCAGATGAAAGATCTCTTAATTTAGATCTATAAAGTTCAATACCACCTAGTACACTAAGAATTCCTCCATCCAAGACTGCTGCTTTTGTGAGGAATGATGCTCCTTTATCTTTTTGATCTTCAATTTTTCCTTCTGCATTTTTAATTTTTACGTTCATTTTATAAAGTTTCATTTCTTTTTTTGATAAAATTCCATCTCTAGGTGCAATATCAATTTCTTGATATTTATCAAGAGCCCAGTTTTTCACCTCAGAAACATCCAACCCCGGATAAAATTCTTGCTTTTGTACATCACCCGCTTCTTCTGTTGCTCCATTCCAATTTTCTGTATAACCACCTTTTTCTAATGTATAAACCAGACCATCATAGCTTTGTAATTCTTTTTTACTAATAATGCCATCTCCATCCTTATCAGCATTATTAAATACTGCTAGCACATCTTTCCCTTTATTATAGGCTTCTTTTGTAGTCATTCCTTCCCAAATATTTTTATCTTCAGAATAAACTCTTACATTTTCTGCTCTCTTTGATTGTGCTGCAACTGTTCCATTTACAGTAGTTGAATCCACGGCAATATTTCCCATTTCTTAATCTCCTTTTCTTAACTTAATTAATTCCCATAAAGCGCTTATATATTTTTTAAGTTTTTGTGTAACTAAAAATTGCCCAAAATAAATAAATTTCGTAACATTTCGTTACATTCATAATGTGGGTAAGTTCATGAAGCAATCGCAACACTAAGAACATGCGATTATTTTAAACTTATGGATTGCCACGAAAATCATAGATTTTCTCGCAAAGACAGGACTATAAAATTGTTAGAAGGGTAAATTAATCTTTTTTAAAATAGCTTTCAACTTGTTAATTGTCTACGTACGGAGTTTCTACCTCACCCATACCCCGTCTTGGATTATTCAGGGTGTCGGCGTACCAATTTCTACCTCACCCTAGCCCTCTCCTGCTAGGAGAGGGAAAAATACAAAGTTTGTAGGTTCAACTATTAATTATTTAAAACCACTTTCAATTTTCAACTTTCAACTTGTTAATTGTCTACGTGCGGAGTTTCTACCTCACCCTTACCCTCTCCTGCTAGGAGAGGGTATACAAAAAACAAATAGTCCCACTTTGAGGCGGAGCTGGTAGTTTCAATGCAATTTTGTAATCTTCACCTTGAAGCCGACCTTTTATCTACGTACGTAGTACAAAAAAAGAGCCTAATCGGCTCTTGGAATTAAGAATAGCTGGAAGTATGAAAAAGATTTAATATACATTTATTTAACCCCGTTTGAAGTTATGACACTATTCGACATGTTGGCGCTTCGGTATTACTCAAATGGGGAATATTAATATTAGAATAATAAAAGGTGGGAACGCTAACGCTTTTCCCACCCTACCTTACTTTTACCAGATATTAATTTTTACCAAGGAGCCGATAGTTGTGTCTACGTACGTAGTACAAAAAAAAGAGCCAATTAAGCTCTTGGAATTAAGAATAGTTGGAAGTATGAAAAAGATTTAATATATATATATTTAACTCCGATTAAAGTTGTTATACTATTCGACATGTTGGGAATTCGGTATTGCTCTAGTGAGTAATATTAATATTATAATTATAAAAGGTGGGAACGCATTCGCTTTTCCCACCCTACCTTGCTACCTTGCTTTTATTTCGTTGAGCTAAATACAAAACAACTTAGTTAAAATTTAAACCTTACGCCTGCATTTCCGCCAAATTTATCCGCATTTGCTACAAGTGACCAATTACCTTGTTTTCCTAAATTCAATTCTGCTGATACCTTTGGAGTAACATACACTCCGGCATGATGTTGTTGTTTACCACATGCTACGCTATTGTAGTAAAATTTTCTATTAGTTTCTTGTGTTTCGGTATTTTTTTCTTCAACAACTGTTTGATGCGTAATTTGATTATAGATATCAGGTGCATTATTTTTATAAGCACCAACTTCAACACCGGCTTTTATATTTCCTTTTTTACCTTTGAAATTCAAAGCCAATGCGCCACCCATTTTCTTTAATCCATCTTTCCAAGAAGTAGTTGTTGAATATTCTGCTGTATCATGTGAATTATTAGACATCATATTTACTGAATATGTACTATCACTATTAGAATTTACATGTTGTGCATTTGCTGAAATCTCCAACCCCATATTTTTGCCAATGTTAAATTCATGCCCAACTTCTACTTTTGCTTTGAATGAAGTACCATAACCAACTTCCGCATTAGCATAAGTTCCGCCTTTACTGATTTGTCCACCAAGTACTCCACCAACATTTGGTTGTAAAGTGTTTGTATAATTGTTTACTCCACCTTCAACTTGTACATAAGCTTGTGCATTAACAGGTGCATTTGTAATATGTGTTGTCATTTTCTTCTCCTTATTTTCTCGTGTAATCTTTGAATTATAATTCTTATGCATATACAAAGTATTTCGAAACTTAAAAATTGCTCATACAAAACACAATTAGGTCCGTCCCGTCCCGTCCCGTCCCGTCCCGTCCCGTCCCGTCCCGTTAGGCATTATGATTGAATTTGAGAGCTTTGTAAAGAAAATTTTATTTACTTAACAATTGGCAATGTTTCGTTACATTTCAAATTTAATAAGTTCAAGAAGCAATCGCAACACTAAGAATATACATTTTTGAATTTATAGATTGCAACGAAATTATAGATTTTTCACAATGACGGCACTTTGATAAGTATCTTACATACATAGTACAAAAAAGGTTGATTTTATTCAAAAATCAACCTCAACAAAAAGTAAGTGTAGAAAAATAAGCGAGTCTTAAAAAAACTTTATTTATTGGATAACAAGAGCTAATCTGCCATACCCATTAATTTATCCATTACTATATCCATTACAGCAGGAGCAAGTTCTTCACCAAATTCTTCTTGAACAATTCCATATATCATTTCAAATTGTTCCATATATCCAGCAACTCTATCTTGTGTTGCTGAGTCAACTCCATTTGCACTAACTGGTGCTTTTACATTTGTTGGAGCAACAAAATAATTGTTTTGAGCAAGAAACTCCATAACCTTGTTTGGATCTACTTGATTTTCTGCAGGTTTATTATCTGCAACTGCAGCTTGTTGTTGTTCATTTTTTTCAACTTCATCTTTTTTTGCTCGTGGCATATAACCACCGATTCCGTAACCATATCCTGAAACATTTCCAATTCCGTCTGCCATTTTTCTACTCCTTTTATTTTTTTGCTTTTCTTTATGTTATATATATCGGCATTTTTTTTTAAAACTTTAGCGTTTTTGAGCATATTGTTACAAATCGTTACAATAAAGCGCTACAAACCGGTTATAGCAAGAAAATCCATGTATAAATAATTAAGTACAACAAAAAAACAAGTTGTAAAAATTATTAATTTCACAACTTGTTTAACAAAAAATATACTATTAAATATAATTCTATATAATATGATACGGCATAGCAACAGAACCTTTATCCAGACGTTTTTGTAATTCACCTGACGGTTCATAGAATGGTGATACTGTCATTATTTTAGCAGCTATATCCGGATAGTGATAAATAAATTTTAATTCACTTTCTGTCAAAGGTTTTTGTGTGTGTACGTTTGCATAACGAGCCAATTCCAAAATGTTTCTAGCTTCGTTTTCATCTTTAAATTCAAGTTCTAATTTATCATATACATTTCTAAATCCTTTAATACCACCATATTCACCGGTTGTAATCATCCTTCCAGTTTCAATAATTTCAGGTTCACCACGTCCAAGTTCTTCAAAATCGTACAATTCATAATTTCTTCTGTCTTTTAGAGCACCATCAGCGTGAATACCTGATTCATGCGCAAAAGCATTATCACCTACAGCCGGCTGATTAATAGGAATTGGTAGACCAAACGCATAAGCGGTATATTTAGCAAGTTTCCAAGCCTTGCTCAAATCAATATTTTCATCAACCTGAAATTGTCCATTTGAGTTTTTAAATCCTGCTGATTTCAAAACTGCAAGTAAACAAGATACCAAGTCTGCATTTCCGGCACGTTCACCCATTCCGTTAATTGCAGTGTTGATATATGCATCCACCCCCGCATCAACTGCAGCTCTTGCGCCTTCTACAGAACACGCTACAGCCATTCCTAAATCATTATGGAAATGCATTTCTATTGGCATTTGTGTTTCTTTTGCAAGTCTATAAATTCTCGTATATGTAGTATGCGGATCTTCATAGCCCAAAGTATCACAATATCTGAAGCGGTATGCTCCACGTTTTTTTACTTCTTTAGCTAATTTAATAAGAAAATCTAAGTCGCTTCTTGAAGCATCTTCTGCGTTTACTCCAATTATTTTAGCCCCTTTAGAAACTGCGCACTCTACAGCTTCACAAGTCATTTTGATAATATCATCAGGTGATTTTTTACCCAAATATTTACCATAAATCATCTGTTCAGAAGTTGATTGTGACAAATTACAGTTCTCTAACAGTGGACAATTTTCAAACGACTTTTCTACATCAGAAGCCATAGCTCTCATCCAACCAGAAAGCTTTGTTTTTCTAATAACTCCACGTTTTACAAGCTCTAAATTTGCATTCAAATAATTTATTTCGTGCATTGTTGTCGGAAACCCAAACTCAGATTGAGTAATCCCCATGTCATCAAGCATAAGATTAATAATAGTTTTTTGTAACTTTGCCAAACCTAATCTTGAAGTTTGAACACCATCTCTATTAGTAACATCTACGAAATAAATTTTTGGCATAACACCTCCTATATAGTATATATAATGGAGATATTGTACAATATTTAACAAAGTAGAGCAAGTAAAGATTATATTAAAATTTTACTAAGCCTGTTTTTGTTTAACAACCGCATCAATCAAACCTTTAAACAAAGGATGAGGTCTTTCAGGTCTTGACTTAAATTCCGGATGGAACTGGCATGCTACAAACCAATCCAAATGTGGAAGTTCGACAATCTCAGAAAGCATTCCATCTGGCGACATACCAGAAAATACAAGTCCTGCTTTTTTTAGAGGTTCTATATAATCAGTATTAACTTCATATCTATGTCTATGACGTTCTGAAATCTTACTTGCGCCATATACTTCATGAGCTCTTGTACCTTTTTTAAGATGACAATCATAAGCTCCAAGACGCATTGTTCCGCCATAACCTTTGACATTCTTTTGTTCAAGCATCAAGTCAATTACAGGAGTTGAAGCATTTTCATCAAATTCTGTTGAATTTGCATTTTTCAAACCTGCTACATCACGAGCGTATTCAATAACCGCACATTGCATACCTAAGCAAATACCTAAGAATGGAACATTATTTTCTCTAGCATATTTGATTACATTGAGTTTGCCTTCAATACCTCTAATTCCAAATCCCCCCGGAACTATGACACCATCAACATCTTTCATTAATTCTTTGCATTGTTTTTCATCAACACAATCCTCTGAATTTATCCATTTTATTTCTGTTTTTACGTTGTTTGAATAACCGGCATGCTTAATTGATTCTACAACAGAGATATAAGCATCTGATAGCTTAGTATATTTTCCTGCAATAGCAATCTTAATAGTGCCGGATGGATGATTAATTCTTTCAACCAACTCTTTCCAGCCAGTTAAATCAGCTTTTTTGTCTTGTACCTGTAACAATTTTAAAACTACTTCTGCAAATTTTTGGTCTTCTAAAGCCAACGGAACTTCATAAATACTCTTCATATCCCTGCATTCAATTACAGCCTCTTTTGATACAGAACAGAATAGCGCAAGTTTATCTTTTTCTGTTTTTGGAATTGGTTTAGAAGTTCTACAAACAAGAATTTCCGGTTGTAAACCATAACTTCTCAACAAACTTACACTATGTTGTGATGGTTTTGTTTTTAATTCACCGGAAGTTGGAAGATACGGTAACAAAGTGCAATGAATATTTATCGTATTACCAATTCCTGCTTCGGCTTTGAATTGTCTAATTGATTCAATAAAAGGTAAGCTTTCAATGTCGCCAATCGTTCCGCCAATTTCTATAATCTGAAAATCTGGTTTGAAATGCTTTTGAGCCTTTACAAGTCTGGACTTAATTTCATTTGTAATATGCGGAATTACTTGAACGGTTGCTCCCAAATAATCTCCACGTCTTTCTTTTTGAATAACAGTTTGATACACACTACCTGATGTAACATTACTTAATTGAGAAAAATTAGTATCAATAAAGCGTTCATAGTGACCTAAGTCCAAGTCTGTTTCCGCACCATCATCAGTTACAAAAACTTCACCATGTTGAAACGGGCTCATTGTTCCCGGGTCTACATTTATATAAGGATCAAATTTTTGAATCGCAACAGAAAAACCCCTTGCTCTTAACAACTTCCCTAAAGAAGCTCCAATAATACCTTTGCCTAAAGAACTTACTACACCACCTGTAATAAATATATATTTTGTCATAGTTGCTTTCCTTATTCCTTTTCAATTCTTAAACTCTTTTTTCAAAAAAAGAGGGGCAAAAACCCCTCTTTAAAATCCTTAATTAATTTTTGGAACTCTAAAGAAGCCGTTCTCTTCGTCCGGAGCATTCTTCATAAGTTCTTCTTTTGTTTGTTCGTAATAAACTTCATCTTCTCTCATTACGTTTACAAAATCAACTGCGTGTGCCATTGGTTCAACATTTGAAGTATCAACTTCATTCATAGCATCAACATGCTTAAGTACATCGCCTAATTGTTTTGTGAATTTTTCTTTTTCTTCTTCTGTTAATTCCAAACGAGCTAATTTTGCTACGTGTTCCACATCTTTTATTGTAATCATAACTTCTTACTCCAATAATTCAATAATCTTGATAATATCATGAATAAAAAATCTCTGCAAATTTTTCTATATTAATATAAAAAAGTGGCTACAGTATAAAACTATAACCACTTTCTTAAATTTTCATTGAAATTATCTTAAAAAGAATAACTTCTTTGATTAAAAAATGTCAAACTACTTAACTTCAACAGTTGCGCCAGCAGCTTCAAGTTGTTTCTTGATAGCTTCAGCTTCTTCTTTCTTAACGCCTTCTTTGATAGCTTTTGGAGCACCATCAACTAAATCTTTAGCTTCTTTCAAACCAAGACCAGTGATAGCTCTTACTTCTTTAAGAACAGCGATTTTCTTATCAGCTGGAACAGAAGCTAAAACTACGTTTACTTCAGCATCAGCATCATCAGCAGGTGCAGCAGCAGCGGCAGGAGCAGCAGCTACAGCTACAGGAGCAGCAGCAGATACGCCGAATTTTTCTTCCATAGCTTTTACTAATTCAGCAGCTTCTAATAAAGTTAATTTTTCAATTGATTCTAAAATTGCTTCAATACTCATTTTTATTTCTCCTTTAAATTTTTATTTTTTGTTGTACTACGTTTTTGCTAGAATAACATATTTGTTACTAAGCAGATTTTTGATCTCTAACAGCTGCAATAGCTCTAACAAGAGATGACATAACAGCGTTGACAGAGTTTGCGATACCAGAAGCTGGTGAGTTGATACAGCCAAGCATTTTTGCGTAAAGTTCTTCTCTTGATGGAAGATTTGCAAGTGCTTTTGCTTCTTCAGCAGACATTAATTGTCCGTCCATTGCAGCAGCAATGATTTCACCCTTCTTAGTTTCTTTGATAAATTTTGATAAAGCCTTAGCAGGTGCTACTTGATCTTCAAAACCGAACGCTAATGCGATAGGTCCTTTGAAAGTTTCAGCTAACACTTCGTAAGGAGTGCCCTTGATAGCGATTTTTGCAAGGGTATTTTTGGTAACCATATAGTCACCACCGTCTTTTTGAATTTCACGTCTTAATCTTGTGATTTCTTCTACGGTAAGTCCCTTGTATTCAGTAACAATTGCAACTTGCGCTTTATCAATTTTTTCTTTGATAAGAGCTATCTTATCATTTTTGAAAGCTTTTGTTGACATTTTTTGCTCCTTTGTTTCCAAATACTCTTTTTATTTATTCTCATAAATTACTTAGAGTTTTATTTATTTTCGACCTGTTTTTCATACTAAAAAGATTTTGCAATCTTTCTTTTTAATCGCAAAATCCAATATACTTAAACTATTTATATTCTATAAGCTTTGTACCATCTAAGCAAGTAAACTTGACGAACTGTCTTTTTACCACTGCTATCGGCACCCTTGGATAACCTAGGCTAGCCTGTTTCCAGATTAAATCCTAACAAAGGATACTAACTGTCTGCGATTATGTTCCTAATTTAACAAAAGCAAAATATGGTGTCAAGTCAAAAAGCTTCAAAACGTAACAATTTGTAAATAATTTGCTTTCATCCCTAAAGTTTTCTTTTCAACCTGCCGTAATACATGAGGTAGGTACGATAAAGGATACATTTTAAAGCAATGGGAATCGAAGCTAAAATTCAACAAAAAATTAACGCATACAGGCAATCTAATCCGAAGATTAAGCTTTCTGATGAGCAAATTTTGTCCATTCTCGTTAAAAATGGCGATGTTATTTTGACAGAAGACCAAAAACGCTCTCTTTTTGCAAATGATTCCAAACATAACGATAACATAGGTTTGAAACTTGAAAAAACAGCCAAAAAACCTAACCCCGAAAAAACGATTTATCTCCAATCCGGTAGAAAAGTTGTTTATTCAAGACTTTCGAACGGCAAAACAGTGATGAAATATTTTGGTGCAGACGGAACAAGAATTAACCCTGATTACTTCAAAAAAGTTGAAGGTCAAATCTCGATTTCCGCTGACGGCAATAGTTACACCGTTACAAAAAACGGTAAAAAACAGACTCTTAAAGCTAAAAATCCAACACAAGGTGCGGTAGATCAAAATATTGCAAAACTCAATAATCAAGAAAAAGCCTTAAACAAGGCAAAAAATGAGCAAGGCTGGATTGGTAATGGCTGGGATTGGTTCAAGAATAGTACAGGTATTGGGGATGGCTCTGATAAAGTCCAACAACAGATTAATGCAGAGAAAAAACTGCTTAATCAAATAAAAACGGGCAAAGTCAGCAAAAAAGATTTCAAAGAGGTTACAGGCTTAGATTATACGAAAGAAAATCTTGAGAAATTCAAACGTGAAGAACTTTCTCAAGCAGACGAAAAGATTAACGGCTACAAAGAAGGTCAAGATATGGCTGCAGATGTAGCCGGTGATATGGTTTCAGGTATTGCTGCTGTTTGCATTTATACAGCCGCAGTTGCAGCTGCTCCCGTTACAGGTGGAGCAAGCATTGCAGTTGGTGTCGGTTTGGCAACTGCAAGCGGAGCGGCAATAAAAATCGGCGTTAAGGCTCTTGATACAGTCGGAACTGATAAAAAATATACATTTGAAGATATGAAACACGATGCTGCTACGGGTGGTTTTTCCGGTGCGTTAGCTCCTGTGACTGCAGGTTTAGGCGGTGCTGTCGGTAAAACGATTGCTACAAAATTCGGAATTCAAGCGGTTAAATCTGTCGGAAAAGAAGTTGCGGAAGAAGCTGCAAAGGGCGGTTTGAAATCTACGTTAAAAACAGCACTTACGAACCCTGCCGGCTATGAGTATGCAGGTGGAACTTTGTTGAAACGAGGTTCTGCGATGGCTGCTGAAATGGCTACTGATGGGGCTTTAAGCGGAGCTGTTGATGGCGGTTTTAGAGCCGGACTTGATTCTGATTGGGACACTGAAGCAATGCTTGATGGAGCGATTGAAGGCGGTATTGGCGGTGCAATCATGTCACCGGTTGTTGGTGGTGGTATGAAAGCAGCCGGTAAAGGTATGCAAAAAGTTTTTGGTAAAGACAATGTCAAGATTGATGCGGATGGAAAAGAACCTTTGTATATAAGGTCTAATCATTTAACAAAAAAAGAAGTATTAGCTAAAATTGAAAATAAGCCAGAATTAAAATCCAATGAAATTTGCAAATGTCTTATGGAAACCATAGAACGAACTGATTTAGATAAAGAGAAACGAAAATGTAATTTGGAATTATTAGATATGGTCATATCATGTGATTGCTTAAAAAATAACAATAGCTTAATTGAACAAGCAAAAACCGGTTTTTTAATGAGCAGTAAGGATGGATTACACTTTTTAGAAAAGTATGTCAATACTCCAGAGTTAAGAAATAATAAATATATTTCAACTGCACTTTTAGATTTACATGAGCTATACAAAACCGGAATGAAATATAATAAAAAGTTTGCAAATAATGTTATTAAAAAATTTCAAAATGGTGATTTATCAGTAATAGATGATATTTACCAAAAATACCCAAGGATGAAAAATTATTACTCGGATATTCCCGAAAGTTTTATTGGGAAGCAAGTTGAAGACCTTTCTGAAAATGAAATAGAAATATTGAAAAAATGGATTTTTACAAGTCACAGAGATTGTCGTTCTGAACTTTTGAAAGAAATTTTTCCAGCCATACCTACACGCAAAGAAGATTTTACTAATATTGTAAATCGAATTCATAATGTTGAAAAAACAAGAGCCAAAATAGGTAGTATCAATAAATCAACTGAAATTAAAAAGAATCTAAGTGCAATTACACAATCTCAAAATATTGAAAGTTATAATAAAATAACTTCTTTAATGCCAAATATATTTAAAAACGGTAAAACTGTTTCAGAGAAAACTATAAAACTTGTTGATAAAATAACTAAGACTAAAGATTTTCAAAAATTAAAAGATAAAGATAAGAATATTTTAGTTTTGTCAGCTATATTGCAAGACTCAAATGAAAATTTAGAAATTTTATCTAAAAAAGCTGTTAGTGTTGGGCAAGAATTAGGCTTTAGTAAAGTAGATTCTGAAAAATTGGCTAATATAACCTGTTGTGCAAATTTAATTTCAGATTTTATGAAAACTACTAAAAAACAAAATATACATGTACTTAATAATGAACAAAAAATTATAACAAATGAAAGAAAAGAATTTTTTGATAACGTAGCTTTTGTTTTGAAAGAAGGTAATACATTTGAACTTGCAAAAATATTATACTCTTCCAAAGAACAAGATGGTTTAACACGATTTTTAGACAAAATGTTAGCAGAAAAAATCCATGATATAAAATCACATGATTTTATGCTTCCTCAAACTCCAAGCAAGAGTTACCACGATAAAGCTCAGAAAATCACAATAAATAAAAATGGAAAAGAATATAAAGTTCGCATAATAAAACGATCTGCTATTGAAAATTTTCAAGGTTACGTCCATACTCCTGAAAATGTTAGTTTTGTTAAAGATGCTAGTATCGAACAAAATACTGCAAAATTTTTATTAGCAAATAATGAAAATTTAAGTAATAGAATAATCTGTGCCTGCTATGTTGACAACACAAGCAAGTCTTTCGTTAATAATAAATATAATTATGGTAATGGATATGGATTTGTTTTAGAAGTTCCAAACAACAAACAATATGTGGGTGCCGGCTCAGATATCTCATCTTTAGAAAAAACACGAACTCAATTAATTCAAAGTTATTATAACAAACATAAATTTACAAATAATGGAATGAATGTTCCAACAGGCACAAAAATGACAAAATTAAGAACGCTTATTTCTGATAACATAAAAGAAATACTTAATATTAGCGACGATGAATATATTAAAAGAATAGACAATATAAAAAATAAACTTGGTGATGAAGTTATGTCTATAGAGGCATTAGAAAAAATTGATAATGAATTTGCAAATGCCTATAAAACATTTTTATCAAGAAGAATTAAGAATGATAGTGACTTTAATCATGCCATTCTAAGAGATGATTATGAATGGAATGAATTTTTAATTAGTGAAGCAAAAATAAAAGATATTTATACAACTGATTTACAAACATTAAGTGAAGATTATTTAAAAATGGCATCGAATCCAAATAATGATTTTGTCATAATATTAATGTATCAATAAAATGTTCTCCATATCTTACTAAAAATAAAAAACACAATTTCTGCAATAAAAAAATTATTTCTAAAATGAATATACAATTATAATCATTTAAACCTTTTTGCATAAATAACTGTCCAAGCGCCGCCTTTTAGGATTTTGAACTCTCTAAAATCAGCATCCATACGTTTGATTATTGAATTTTTTACATTAGAAAATGTTACAAACATCTCCGGAAGCATTGGATTGTCCTTATTTTCTTGCAAATATTTTTCATCAAAAAAACTTACACTATCTAAAAATACGACTGAAACAGTTTCTCCAACAGGAATTTCTGATAATATTTGAGCAGGATTTGATGCATACAAAAATCTATTAATTTTACTTATATAATATAAATTCTTATTCTCAAAATTTGTGTATCTGGAAAATCTATCAGGCTCATAATAAGTAAAAATAATATTTTGCGGATTTTGATAGTTCAAAATATCACCCACAATTTTATGTCCCTCTACTCGTCTTAATTTTGTCACATAAAATGGAGTAAAATATGAGCTCAAATGAAACAGCACGAATATTACAAACAAAACAAAACCTGTTTTTTTCAAACTCGCAAATCCCCTTGCTGCAAAAAGAATTAATATCGGCAAAATCTCTATCGAATATTTTGTTATAAATACTAATTTTCCAGACATCGCAAGAGAAGACATCACAAGAATTAAACCAAATACAACAAACGACAAACCCTTTTTTGCGCCTTTTATTATCGCAACAAGGGCAATCAATGTCGGAATAGTTTGCCACAATGCAACTGATTTATTATAAAAAAACACTGTTGGTGCGTTTACATTATTTGTTAATATCGGAGAGAAAAAATCGCTGAATAAAAACAAAATATTTGTATAACTAAAATGTCCCCACCATTGAGAAGACGGTATCATCTTTATAACATTTACAGAAAAAATCAGGCTCAATACAGCAGTACCAATGATTGAATACAAAAACACTGACTTCTTTTTTCCTCTACAAGCTAGATAAAAAAATGTTAGCGCAACATAAATTATTCCAATGATATGAGTGAACAGAACAAGAAGATTTGAAATAATAAAAAGCACCAAATTCTTTTTATCATTATATTTAATATATCTTATCAAGTACAAAAGTGACATTCCGGAAAACAAGAAAAGAATTGAATAAAACCGTACTTCTTGCGAATAATAAATAAGAAACGACAAAACTGAAGTTATAATTGCAGCAAAATAACCAACTTTTTTAGAAATTTCCTTACCAGCAAAATACATAACCAATATTGCCAACAAAGATGGCAAAACAGACGTCAGTCTGAGAATAATATCAGAAAATTCGGCAAATGGTTTTAAATATAAATAATACAAAGGCATATGACATTGTTTAAAAACTTCTTGCCAAAATCCGTCAAACATCGGAGTAGAAGCTACATGCCAGCTAACATATTCGTCATTCCATAAACCTTCCGGTTTTATTATATTAGTCAGACGTAAAACAAATCCCAAAAGTATTATATAAAGCACTCAAATTTCTCCACTCATTCTTTACACAAATGTAAAATTTATATATAATATTTAACATGACAAAACTTATTATTCAAATACCTTGCTACAACGAAGAAGAAACATTATTGACAACACTTAATGATTTACCTGACAACATTAAAGGTATTGATGAAATTGAAGTCCTTGTAATCAATGACGGTTCAAACGACAATTCTGAAAACATTGCTAAAAATTGGGGCGCTACCATTCTAAATATAAAACCCAACAAAGGTTTAGCAAACGCTTTCAGAAGCGGACTCAGAGATTCTCTAAAAAGAGGTGCTGATATCATAGTAAACACAGACGCTGACAATCAATATTGCGCAGCTGATATTGAAAAACTTGTAGAACCAATTATTACAGGTGAAGCAGATATTGTAATCGGCGCCAGAAATATCGAAGCAATAAAAGAATTTTCACCGTTCAAAAAACTTTGTCAAAAATTCGGTTCGGCGGTTTTACGCTTATTATCTTCAACCAATGTTAAAGATGCTCCAAGCGGTTTTAGAGCGTTTTCAAAACACGCAGCCATAAATCTGAACGTATTTGATAATTATACATATACAATGGAAACGCTTCTGCAAGCAAATTCGAAAAACTTAAAAACCGTTTCTGTTCCAATTAGAGTTAATGAAAAATTGCGTGATTCTAAATTGATGAAAAACATTTTTGATTACATGTTTAAATCAATGAAAACAATTATTAGAATGTTTATTGTCTATCGTCCTTTCAGATTTTTCATATCTATTGCTGGAATTGTCGGCTTTATCGGACTTTTAACAACCATAAGATACCTTTATTATTTTATTGAAGGCAACGGAAACGGACATATTCAATCTTTAATTTTTGCTGCTATTTGTTTGATTTCTGCCGTACAACTCGGTGTAATCGCTATTATTGGAGATTTACTTTCCATAAATCGTAAGCTGTTAGAAGACGTACAAACACGCTTAAAAGAATTTGAATTAAAACAATAATTTCTTGCAAAAAAAAACTTCTCTTAAATGAGAAGCTAGGAAAATTAGTTAGGAAGGGATTTAGGAATTAAATCTTTATTTACATCTTACATATATATAAAGTATATAATAAAATCCGAATTTCAGTTTTTATTTCTTTTGTTACAAAAGTTTACATACTGATTAAAATTTTTTTCGTTTTCACTAAATTGGTTGATTTCTATGATAAATTTGGGGTATAAATATAATATGAAAAAGTTTTTGGGAGTAAGCTTAATAGTTGCAATGTTATTACCACAATGCGTCATCGCAATGGATGATGGTATTGTTACGCTTGATAAAAATGCAGTTGAAAAACCAAAAATCACAATAGACACGAATACAAAAGAGTTAAAAGGTTCATTGCTTGTCAACGATTCAGAAACACTTGCAAATTTAATTGACGTACAAAAAGAGCACGATATCAAAGATTTAGAAAAACTTTGGCAAGGTACGGTTGAAAACAATCAAGTTATAGGTTTTGCACTAAAAAAGCTTGCAACTCCTGAATCTCAACGCAGAATTCATTCATCTTTGATGGCAAAAACTCTTTCTGCAGTTATAGCCGGAGCTTCTTTTGTTCCGAGTTTAATGGGAGCCAATTATGGTATTCAAACTTCTGCTTTTTCTGCAGGCAGATTAGCTCAAGGACTTTTGAACAAGAAAAATGTTCCACAAGAAACACCACTTACTGATACAGAGCTCATTGAACTTGCCGGCATGGTTGAAGATTTACAAGATTCTCTGATAAGTTCTTATTACAATTATAAAAATACGTTGAGCCAATTAAAAGATACTCGTTCAAAAATGATTTTGTATAGTAGAAATTACACAAAAGCACTTGATGGAGATGATGTTTTAGAAATTGCAATCTCATCTTCGCTTTATGATGCAATGCGAATACAAGAATTCAATCTTGAACAATCTGCAAAAAAATATCATATTCAATTACAACGATTAGCCGGCAAAAAAGTTGTCGACGCACTTGAATTATATCAATATGACTTTGATTCAGTACTATACAAGGATTCTAGTCCTGCTAAAGCAACAAAGAAAGGAGAAGCTAATGATAAAAAATAGATTAACTGCAATTTGTCTTTTATTTACTTTAACGCTTTCTCCGGTCTTAGCAAATGTAACACTGGATGATGTTAACACTCCGAAAGACTTATTTTTCCGTCTTGGCACAACCGATACTCCGGAAAACAAAATAGATGTCACTGTAAAAGAAGAAGTCAAACCTCAGTTTGCCAAAGAAGATAAATATTATAGCGAAGGTTTAACTTATGCTGATTTAAGTATAAAAAAAATGGCGCTAGAGGTTTCAAAATCAGTAGAAATAGATTACAACGAAATGATGGAGGACTTATCTTTACTTTGGCAAGGTGCGGCAACAAAGAGTGATACAATAAAATTTGCCATTTATAAATTATCAAATCCGGATAAAGATAAACCGGATTCTAGTGCTGTTAAAAAAGTTTTAACAACAATAGCAGGCATGTCAACATTTTTAGGTGCAGGTACAGGGAATCCGATTCTTGCAAGTGCGGCTTTGATTGGTGGAAATACACTTGGGATTATGTCACAAGATACAAAAGCTCTTAATTACAAATATACACAAGTAACTGATGCGGATATGATAATACTTGTAAGAAAAATTGATGAATTGCAGCAAAAAGTCGTTGATATGTATTATGATTATATTACAGCAAGACAGCTTTATGATATGACAACAGAAATGGTTCAACAAAGACACGAGGTTTATAAAAGGTCTCAAAATCTTACCAAAGAAGTAATCTTAATAACGGATACTTTTTACAGAGAAGCTCTTGATGAACAGGTAAAAGCACGTGGTAGCTTTTTTGAAAAACGCTCAAGACTGGAACAACTTGTAGGTAATGATATTTTTAGACAATTTGAAGCTAATGTTGATGCCAGATATACAAAAGACAAGTCTTAATCTTTACATTTCTTAAAATTTATGATATTTTATTGTTAAATTATCAAAAGGAATTTGTATGTTTAGCAGAAATTTAGAATTTATAGGGAATATTGCATTAAAATCACGTTTAACAAATATCAGCTTAGAAGAATCTAAAAAAGATATGTCATATTGTATGACAACATCAAATGATTATTTATTAATGAAAAATGACATTCCGCTTGATGACATAAACAATCCACGCCAAGCGATAAAAAGTATGTTAAAAAACACTATCAAATCACAAATGGGGCAAAACGATATTATTATTACATTTGGGATTGGATTATGTTATCTGCTTGATGAAGTTTACAACACTTACCCATCAAAGATTTTTGTTTACGAACCGGATATCAACATATTGCATTTTGTTCTAAATAATGTAGACATTTCTGAACACTTAGCAAGTGGACGTGTTTTTATTACAAATGATATAGATGAATTAATGAAAAAACTTGCTGCAACATACATTTCCAAAGATAAAGTAGAAGTTGTATATCTAAAAAATTACGCAATTATAAGAAGCCAAGAACTACTGGAATTAACTCAAAAAGTATATGATACCTGCAGAACAAAAATGGTAGATATTAATACAATCAAGAAATTTTCTAAGGTTTGGCTTTTAAACACACTAAAAAATATAAACTCAATAAATTCTTCAACAGCATACAAATTATCAGATTTAAAGGATAAGTTTAGCGGTCAAACAGCTTTAATACTTGCAGCTGGACCATCATTATCAGAAAACATTGATAACATAAAAGCTAATCGTGATAAGTATGTTATTTTTGCAGTGAATAAAGTTTTACGAGTTCTTGAAAACAATGGCATTACTCCAGATTTTGCAGTATGTTTAGATGGATTGCACGTAAATGATTCTCTAACAGGACTTGAGAATTTTTGTTCTAAGATGAATTGCATTATGGATTTGAAAACAGATAATGTAATTTTTTCAAAAAAATTCAGACGAGTTTTTGTATCGTTTTCTAAAAACGATACTGTAATAAAAAAACTTGCAGAACATAATAAAATTTTCACATATGAAAATGGCGGAACTGCAACATCCATGGCTTTTGTTTCCGCAGTCAAAATGGGATTCAGCAAAATTATATTTTCCGGTCTTGACTTAGCATTCAAGGGAGATATAATTTATTCCACCGGAGAAGTTTTAAATAAAACATCCGAAAACCAAATGAAAGTAGCCAACGCACAAAAAAACATTGTTAAAATAAAATCAGTCACAGGTGAGCTTGTTAATACAAGAGATGATTATGCTGCATTTGTTCAACATTTTGAAACATTAATCAAAGACCTTGGTGCAAAAGAAGTGTATAATACAACTTCATTTGGTGCAGCAATAGAAGGTATGAAAAATGTTGCATTTAATGATATACATTTATTATTTGCTTCAACCGGCACTCCATTTATTTTAGGAGAAGTTCAACCTTTTAAAATAGAAACAGAAGCTTGGGCAAAAGATGAATTAATATTAATAAATAATATTATATCATTCTTATCAAAAGGAATTTTTTCACCTGCACTTGTTTCTTCTATTGTAAAAAGTCCATTAGTATATCAATACATGCAAGCTGACGTTTTAAAAATTTTACAAGAAAAAATGCAACCGGATAATTCTGAAGAATTTATTCAGAAAACTAAAAATGCTGTTAAAGATGTCGTTGAAAATTTACAAAAAAATAGATTAATCTAGGTATATGTTTATGAAAAAGAAAATTTTTCTAACTTTTTTATGTTTGTTTATACAAATTTCTTCTTGCTTTGCGGCTAACCAAGTTAAAGTTGCAGCAATGAGCGAATTTAAAACAGACAAACCTGCAAAAAGTATAGACGTAAGAGTTCTTGAAGCTTCTCCATTAGGACATTATTATTTAGAACCGGCTTCAATATTACATTGTCAGGTTCTCAAAATTGTTGACCCTAAAAGAGGCAAGCGAAGTGCCGTATTTTTTGTAAAACCGGAATATTATATATACAATTATCAAACAACTCAAATTGAAGAAGAAATGTATGGTAAATATTCCAAATTTGTATTATCAAAAGAAGAATTAAAAAAGATTCCGCCATTTACTGTTATGAAGAATGCAGCATTGCTTGTCGGTAATTATTTTGTTAAAGGACTTTCTATTGCATACTCTTTTGGCGAAGGTTTTATTAAAAACGAACAAGATAATAGATTCAAATCTGGAGTTACAAATGCATATGAAGAATCTCCTCTATCTCTTGTTCAAGAAGGTGAACAATTAGATATAAAAATTGGTGATGATTTTTATTTAATCTTCAAGACCGAGGATGATGTAGAAGAACCAAATTATACTTATACAACGAATGAATAAATGTGGTTAAGTCTTTAGGTCTTTAGGTCGTTAAGTTCATTTTAAAATTTTTATTTTTAAAACTCATTTACCCCTTTACTTATTTATTCCTGTGTAATTTCGTTTCTGTACTGCAAAGCTTGGGTTATATCTTCTAGCGAAATATCATCTCTTCCGGCTAAATCGGCAATTGTTCTCGCTAGTTTTAGAATTCTTGAATATTTTCTGCCGGAAAGTTGAAATTTTTGTGCAGCTAAAGACAAAAAGTCTTCCGTCTTTTTATCCAACTTACAATATTTTTTTATTTGATGTGCATTTAATTCAGAATTTGTTAAAATATCTTCTTCTGCATAACGATTTGCTTGAATTTTTCTTGCCTTAATCACTCGCTCTCTTATTTTTGAAGAAGGTTCCGACTCGGTTTTAGTATTAACAAGTTCATCCGGAGTTAATCTTGGCACATTTATTATCAAATCTATTCTATCCAATAAAGGCCCTGAAAGTTTTGCTCTATATCTTTGAATTTGATTATCAGTACAAGTGCATTGTTTTTCTTTATCACCTAAAAATCCGCAAGGACAAGGATTCATTGCTCCTACCAACATAAACTTCGCAGGATATTTAATAGAATTCTTTGTTCTTGAAATCACAACATCACCATCTTCTAATGGTTGTCTAAGAACTTCTAAAACCTGTCTTGGAAATTCCACCATTTCGTCAAGAAATAATACACCTCTATGAGCAAGTGTTATCTCTCCGGGTTTTGGATTTGCTCCACCACCTATAATGCCGTTTTGAGAAGCTGTATGATGCACTGCACGATAAGGACGTTTTGTCATCAAAGGTTCTTCCGGCGACAGTAGTCCACATATACTATAAATTTTCGTAAGTTCTAACGCTTCTTTTAATTCCAAAGGCGGTAAAATTGATGCTAAACATTTTGCCATCAAAGTCTTTCCTGACCCAGGAGAACCGGACATAAGAATATTATGCCCTCCTGCGGCTGCAATTTCTAAAGCTTTTTTTGCTTTTTGTTGACCTTTCACATCCTTAAAATCATATATATACTCAGTCTCAGCACCTTTTTCCAGATATTCATTAATATCTACAACAGTTTGTTGAATTGGTGTTTCAGAAAAATGATGTACAATATCACCCAAATGTTTTGCGCCAAAGACTTTAACCCCTTGAACAAGCGCAGCTTCACGAGCATTTTCTTCCGGCACAAAAACGGTTTCCACTCCACTTTCTTTTAGTCCACTAACCAAAGGCAATATTCCATTAACTCTTCGAAGTGTTCCATCTAAAGATAATTCTCCTAAAAACGCCATCTTGTCATCATCCGGAATTAAAATTCCTTGCTCTTTTAGAATTCCTATTGCGATTGGTAAATCAAAATAAGTTCCTTCTTTTCTAATATCAGCAGGAGCTAAATTTACAATAACTTTACCGGAAGGAAAAGAAAAACCTGAATTTTTTATTGCAGAATGCACTCTTTCTTTAGCTTCGTTTACTGCATTATCCGGCAAACCTACAATACTAATCCCCGGAACAGAAAAAATTGCATCAACTTCCACTTCAATTTTACAAGAATTAATTCCAATCGTCGCTGCTGTAATTGCTTTTGTAATCATAGATTTTATTATAGTACAAAATCCAAGATATGATAATATTTTTTATTATCACTAAAATACTTATCTAATAATCAAAAAAATCAAATTAACCCATTCACTGAAATACAAAATTTTAATATTCAACTTACAAAAGCACTAAATCCTATTGGAAATTATATGTAAATGAGCGTTGGATAGAAGCATCAACAGCACCTTGAGCAGATTGCATTTCTGCATCAACCATTTTAAGTCTATTTTGGTATTCTTGCATTTGTAAATCAAGTTTTTTCTCTAATATAACGAGCTTATCTCTTCTGGCTTCAAGCTGTTTAATTGCAGGGTTATCAGGGTCTAAATCATTGCCAAGTGCCATAATCTCGTCAGACGACGCAACCAATTCCATCTTAGCAGATGCAATCCACTGTATCTTAGTTTCCAGCGTTATCTTATACGCTGTAAGGTACATCATTCTGAAACTTGAGGCAATTAATCCCATAATATGTTCCTTCTACCTTGTTTCGTTTAAATTCTTACCTTTCAAGAATGTGTGTTCATTACTTTCCGCAATCAAGCTTTCCATTTTGTGTAATTGATGCTTGTGGTAATTAACCCTATACTTAGCCATTTTTAACTTTTGTCTTATGGTAAGCATATCTTTTAGACAAGAAATCAAACTCACGGCCAATGCTTTAAATGGATTCTTCCGCTTGAAAAACGAGCGGGTAAAATTCATAAAATTCATAAACCGTTTCATGCTATCTTGTAGTTCTTCACGCATAAGCATTAACTCCTATACGATCTAAGCCTACATGTATTATAAAACATGTAAACCACAAAAATTGCTTTTTTTCAGTTTTAGTTTTTACATTTGTTAACATATTATTTTGAACCAGTCCTATTTCCAGTGATACTATTGAAAATAAATCGATTTTTATAATATTCGTCTTTTGCTATATTATTTATCGGCATTTTTTTCAAAAACTTTAGCTCTTTTCGGTTATAATACCTAATTTCGTTACAAAAATTTACAACATTACTTAATGTTTTTATTAATGGGTTATTTAAAAATATATCAAGCATTATTCTGAAAAAAGTGCGTCCTTGCATAATATCTCTCTTGTTGATGTCGTTAAGTCGTTAAGTCGTTAAGTTCATTTAATTCGCTTCGCTCATGATTTTAATTGTTTTTTTTATAATGTAAAATGAAGTAATTTTGTCGTTAAGTCGTTAGGTCTTTAAGTCGTTAAGTTCGTTTAATTCGCTTCGCTCATAGTTTAAATTGATGACGTGGCATATTTATGTATGAAAAAAACGCTAAACTTATAGTTAAAACTACTAACTGTTTTAAAACAACTTTCCACTTTCAATTTTCAATTTTCAATTTATGAATGCCGACCCAATGTCTACGTGCGTACCCGATTGATTACATTAACTTTGTAGTTCCTCTTCGAGGCGAAGCTAGTAGATTCAATACAAAATTGTAGTTTTCACCAAGCAGCCGACCTAATAACTACGTGCGTAGCACACTATAGGTCTTGGATATCTTTGCTTGCGGATTCGATATCATCTTTAAGCATTTTTCTTACTATATCACCTTGTGTATCAAGCATTTTGCAAACTGTTTCTATGTTTGCCACTTTTTGAGAAAGTATTGTATCTGCATTAGATACAATGTTGCTTGAAACTGTTTGATAAGCAGATAAGGCAGCGGATGATGTACCCTGCATCAAGTTTCCCATAACAACTGCAGGCAAACCAAATTCTCCTAAATAAGGTGCTGCAGCGGTCATGATTCCGCCCCAACCTGATACAAGTCCTGCTAATGGCATAAGTATGTTAGAAGCACCTATACCATAACCATTTGCTGTTCCGATTCCGTATGCGGCAGTACTTGCAATATCAGCAATACTTCCGATACCGGATGCAAAACCTGTTGTTGCGCCATTTGATGAACCAAAACCGGAAAGCAGGTCACCTATTCCAGAAGCTCCGCCGGTTGTAGTTCCGCTTTGGCGATAACCGTAATTTGCTGCGTAACCGCTTGGGAAACCTGAATAATTCCCAAGAGAATTTACGCCAAAAGAAGAATATGTTCCAGTTGTTCCGCCTGTTCCACCGGTATATTGACTCCAATAAGAAGTCCCTGGAATATTCATAGCACTTGTGCCACCTAATGTAGTCATAAATGCGGATGGTGCAAACAAGCTTGCTAATTGATATAAGAAACCGCCTGCGGCTTCAAATCCTGTACCTGAACTTGCAGAGCCGGAAACAGTTAAATCTCTTAATCTGTCATATGTTTCGTACAGCATAACTTTGGCATCAGCTGAAGCTGCGCCATATTTGTTTGCTAAAACTAAGTATCCATCGTTTTTGTATGACATAATTTTGTCCTTCTTTTATAACTTTAAAGAGCCTATCTATTAGCCGCCAAAAGTCTTGAATGATTTTTCTACGTTGTCTTTAACAACCTTAGACACTGCGTCTATTTCTGTTGATAGAGCATTTTGTTCTGTATCAAGCTGTTTAAGTCTTAATTCAAGCTGTTGATCTTCTTGTTGAATCAAAGACGTTTTTGCGTTGATATCTTGAACCATTTTATCGTATTGAGCGTTTTCATAGTTATATTGATTCATTGCATCTTTATATGCAACATCATCCGTAATCGTTTCAGCGTTCAATGCATATTTAACAGTATCATCTTCAAATCTGATTGATGAAAATCTTCCATTACCATCGGTTTCTACTAAAGCTCTTATTGTGTCAGATTGAGTTTGTTTGATATAACTTGCGTGATAATAAGATAATTGTACTTGATCATCAATATTATTTATACCATCACCACTTGCATAAGATTTATTCAAATCGGCAAATGTTGTATAGTAAGTTTTACCGTTCATTTGGAATGTATAAACTCCACCGGTGTATTCGCCATATTCATTAAAGCAATCCAATATTGACGTTGGAGTATCTTGTGCTTTCATATCTTTAACCACTTGGTCTAATTCCGCTTTTTGATCTTTTGTAAGATCAGTAAGAAGAGTTAACTCACAGTTACCAATATATGTAGGACGTTTCAATGATTCATAATCTTTTTTAGCTGATTCATATGTCTGGAATGCTAATTGTTCCAATGTCTTACAAGTTTGAATATTGGCTTCATAAGTTTCTGCTTTTGTAGTAGTTTTATCAGCAGGATAAACTGAAAGAACAGTACTTGTACCGCCACTTGGACCACCGTATAGATTTTTCAAATCGGATTTTAATGCAATATTACCAGCCGGATCAACATAAATACCGGCTAAATCTTTATAGTCACTTTTAGATAAAGCACCTTCTTCTATTAATTTATTTACAGTATTTTCAACTTTTGTTTTCAGAGCGTCATCTTCTACATGACTATAAGCGGTAAATGTTTTACTTTCAGTAACAGCAGTAAGTTTTGTTGTATCAAAATCTTCACCAACAGCGGCACCACCGTTGACGGTATAATATTTACCATCTTTTAGGTAATATAAAGTATCATCCCCGTCTACTTTATACTGTGGGTATTTATTTCCATCTTTTTCGTAATAAACATTTTGTGTTACTACATATTCATCTTTCCCGTCTTGAGAAATATATTCACACTTATTTACATTTTTATAAGTATCATTATCAGCATAATTTGAAAGCGTTGCAGCTGTCTCTTGCGCTTTTTTGGTATTCGCTTGAGCTTCTTCATACTCTTTTTGAGTAGAAGTAACAAGTTTTAATGCTGTTTCAATTTTATCAACACTAGCATCTATTCCACTTTGGAATTGAACTTGCGGATCACTTAATTTCTTTTGAGCACCGGTGTATACATTTGCTTCTTTAGTACGAGTAACAACATAGTTATAGTCTTCTTCCGGATTGGCAAGCTGTTCCCAATTAGTAATTGTGTAATCAGTTACTCCATCAGTATAAGAATATTGAGTTTTTGTAAAATCAGAAGTGCTTGGTGGCACAGGTACATTCAAACCCAACAATTGATTAAACAAGTTTGCTGATTGATTTGACAAAACCGTACGTGCTTGGTTAATTTGTTGTCCTTCGTATTCACAATTTGATTTTCTTGCAACCAGAGCTAAATATCTGGCTTGAGAAGCTGCCATACCCATATTGGTATCTCCTATTTCTATTTTAATTCTTCTATGATTCTTTTAATGGGATATTACTAAAAGTCAATCTTTATAATAGCATTATATATTATTTTTACAAAAATTAATGTTGCGATTGAATAAAAATCATCCATTTAATGTAGAATATCTTTCAAAAATCATACAAATATGGTACAATCCTGTAATGAGATTTTTGGTTTACCTTTTCTGCATTTTATTATTTTTTCAAACTTCCTGTTTCGCAATCGAGGAAGTATTTCTTGACGTTGATGATAATGCCAAAGAATTAAAACAAGAAAGTATAAAAAAGGAAGAAGAATTAACTTTTTATGAAAAAATCCAAAATGTAAAATCAAAAGAAATATTGGATACAAATAAGACAACTTTTCTTTTGGAAGATGCTTTGACAAAAGAATTTGATTCGGGCTTTTTAGAAACAATGCATTTTTTCGGAACTTATAGGGCAAGTGCAGAATTTGATGTTTCTGATGGCGGTGATACAAATTATAAATTTAGTGCAATTCAAGCAGGTGTTAATGGAAAAATAAGAGGTAGCAATACTTTTTATCAAGCAAGGTTGCGTTTTAATCCAATAGATGGATATGATTTCATACAGACATTGCCGGCTGATGTTTATATTGCGAACACTTCAATTCCGCATCATCAAATTATACTGGGAAATGCAAGAACTCCAGTAGGTTATGAGGGAGGACGCTCAAATTTTTTAACCCCTCTGGTTAATCGTTCTCAAATTGCCAGAACATTTGGAAACTCCAGAAAAGTTGGGTTAAGAGTAAAGGGAAATTATGATTTAGTAGAATACGATATTGGTGGATATAGTTCAGATACATATTTTAGAAGTTTTTTTCCAGGGACGGAATTTACAGGTTGGGTGACTTTAAAACCTTTAGGAAAAACAGATGGTAAATATGGAAAATTGAAGCTTGGCGGCGGATTGTCAGCCGGCAGAAATGATATTAGTTATGCAGTATCTGGTGTTTATGCAGGATACGAATACAAAAACTTTTTTGCGGATTTTGAATATGCTTATGCTGATGGATATAATGGTTATAGAACACTATCGTCTAAGCAGGCGGAAGGTTTTTATACTACGGCAGGATATAAAATAACGCCAAAATTGCAATTCGTTACAAGGTATGACCAATTTACGCCAAATAGAAATAAAGCGAATGATGTAAGAAGAGAATACTCTGCAGGAGTTAATTATTTTATAAAAGGTCAAGCATTAAAAGTTATGTTAAATTATGTATTTTGTCAAAATGATTTATACAAAGACTCGCATAGAATAATTCTTGGAACTCAGCTTTTACTCTAAGCGGTTGCGTATTTGTCCATAGAAATAAATCCGGATAATGTTGAACTGTTAGCACTATATTTTTGTATTGCAACTTTGTTTCCGCAATTTCCTTCTACTGTTTCAAAAGAACCATCAGAATTAACTTTTGTTACAATGCCGGTATGTGATTTTCCACCTTTTTTCTCTATCATAATATCACCGACTTTTACATTATTGGCGATATAATTTGCTTTTCCGCTTGATGGCATTTGTCTGTAACAATTATTATTTTCTCCCCATTGTTTTAATTCTGATACGGCAGAAAAATGTCTAAATGATGACGGTAGCTTGCTTCCATAAGTTTGTTTAATATTATAAGATACAAAATCGGCACACCAAGATTGCGTTCTACCACCAGAGAACAATCTATTTCCTTCTCTATCAGAATTAACTCGTCCTACATAACTTTTTGCTTTATCGGCTAAACTCATTCTTAATGAACTGTTTGAGCTTCTTACAAAAGTATCACTGGAATAATTACTCCAATTTGAACTTGGTGAATTTAAGTTAAAATTGAAACTAACATTGTTAAAGGAAGGTGATTGAAAATTATTCAAACCGGAATTCATGCTTGAGCCAAAAGGATTTGAAAAAATATTATAAGATTGATTATAATTATTAGAAAATGGCATGACATTAAATATTGACGGCATTCCCCAATTAAAATTATTAAATGATGGCATACTCCAATTAAAGAAGCTCGGAGAAAAACACTGAAATATACCAAAATTTGGAGTAAACAAATTGTTTATTCCGCAAAAATTAATATTCAGATTTGATAATGGATTAATAAATGTCATGACGATATTACCTATATATATAAAGTTTCAATACTGGAATTTATTGCCATTTTGTAACAATAAGTTTACATAGGTTATATTTTATTAATGAATAAAAGTTTTTATTTACCTTATTCCCACATGTCATAAAAATTGAAAAATTGTTCTGGGTACATAAGAGTATATTTTTCTAAGAAATTTACGTATTGCAATTTTAAATCTTCAAGTTTTTCTGTTCGTTTTTGCTTATCAGATATGAATTTTTCTGTAAAAATTTTATAATTCTTTCCATCTTTAACACAAACAATAAAATAGACAGGGATATTTAGCATAAGCGCAAATTTTAGTGTACCTAGTGGAAATTTGACTTTTTGGTTTAAAAACACAGCTTCATAAATAATATTTTCATTTTGGGCGGAAATTCTATCTCCTGCCATAAATACGATTTCACCATTTTGTAATCTATCAGAAATCTCAATTGATGTATGAGGAGAAATTTCTTCTACAGGAAATGCTTCAATTTCCGGAATATGCAATTCTAAAGTCTTTAAAAAATCATTAAATATTTTACACGCATTGGCTTGTAAAAATATATTTACTCGTTTAGGCTCGATTTCACTCTGGAGTTGAAAAAGTGAGCGCATAATTTCGACATTTCCAATGTGTGTTGTTATAAAAAATGCGCTTTTAAAAATATCTTCTTCCGGTAATTCAAATTTCAGCGGGTCTAATTTTCCCATAACGGATAAAAATTTATCGACAAGAGAATTCCCATAATTTAAGAATTGACGAAATGCTGATAAAAGAGGATGTTTTTTGTTTATGATTTTAAAGAATTTTAAAGAAGCGTTGCGCCTGTCTTTTGCTTTTAAAAATACAGATAAAACGACAAAAAATGCGATTATACGAACAGGAAATTCGCCAAACTTGTCAAACATAAATTTGAGTGCTAACAAACGTAGTTTTCCGGCTCCTTCTTCTGAAAGTTGAAACCATTTTTTAGCCGTCATTTTTTACGCACTCCAATAATGTATAATCATGAGCGCCAAGCGCATCATATACAGCATTGATTCTTAAACCGGCTTCTTTTACAAAAATTTCCATATCTTTAAACGAATACATTTTACTGCAACCGTTTGCCATGCAAGTGAAATATAATGACGTATGGACCAGTGAAAATTTTGCACCTGCGTATTTTTGTCTATCAATAAACGGTTCTAGTATATAAATTTTTGTACCATCTTCTGCAACTTCTTTTACACGTTTTAAAATTGATATTATTTGTTCTGCAGAAAAACAATCCAAAAATTGGCTCATAATAACAGCACCGGAAATTTTTGGAAGTTTTGAATTATTATCCAGAATATCCACTGCATGAAATTTGCAACCCTCTAGTGACGGCTCATTTTTTATTACTTTAATATTTTCTTCTAAATCAATCAAATTAAGTTCAATATCTTTGTCATATTTTCTGCAAACTCTTTCAAAATCACCGGTATTTGCGCCAATATCAAAGATTTTAGAAACTGGTGTTATGATTTTATAAATAATATCAAAACAATTGTTAGAATAATAATGGTCAAATTCAAACCAACTGCTTTTCATATCTTCCGGCAATTTTGATAGATAAGGATAAATAGTATTTGCTTGCGGATACATCAGTTTTAAACCTTCGGCTTCGCCATTTAAAAAAGAATCCGTAAGCTTTTCTGCACCTTTATAACATACATCTTTCACAAACTTAAAATTCGCAATGGTCATATCGTCATAAAGGAACATCCTTCCTAATTCCGTAATAGAATAGACTTCTTCTTCTGAATTTACAAGTCCCAATGTTTCAGCAACTTCCAATAAAGTTTTTACGGTGTATTCAGAAAGATTTAATTCTTCTTTTATAACAAAAGGTGATTCCGATTTTTCGTCAATTAATTTTAAAATTCCAAGCTCTAGAAGAGCGACAACAGCTTGAAAAGAAAGCGGAGCGAACGCAATTTTTTGCGCATCAGTTAAAGCTTCTATAACTTCTTGTTTGTGTTCTAATCTATCAATCATGCTTTGATTTTATCATAAATAAACTTGTGATATATGAGGTTGTAATTCCAATAAACAAAGTTATACCTAACGTACTAATCAATTTGAAACTTGTAAGTGATAATAACAAGAATGATATTGCCGTTGATAACATTGAAATTAATACCGCATCTTTTGATTTTTCAGCACCATTTAATCTAAAAATTGAATAATCTAAACTAAATCCCAAAATTAAAAACAATCCGATTAGATTGAATAAATTTAAACTTTGCCCTGCAAGGCTCAATATTCCGACCGTAAAAAGAATTCCAATAAGTGGAGATAAAGTGATTTTTACTGCATTTCTTAAACCGTAAACAATTGTTAAAAATCCAAACAAAATTAAGATTGCTATCGGTAATAAAATTAGGCATTTTATCCTTAATTTCCTTAAAATTTTAGAAATCTCATTTGCTACATTTATAGAACCTTCTTGATGCTTATCAACTACAATGAAAGATGTATTTTCATCCAGCATAAAATCTTTATTTAGAGGAAAGTTCTCAACATCATAAATCTCTGATTTCTGCGGAGAAAAATGTGCTCCAATTTTATTCTCATAACTGTTTAAATTTTTATGATAAAAGGTTTCTACAAGTTTCAAATTTTCCTGCTGACGTGTTTTTGAAGCCACAAAATTACTCAAACCAAATCCCTGCATTTGTTCTTCTTTTTGTAGAATTTCATCTATATTATTTCCTTTGACAATAAGGAATTCTGGAATTTTTTGATTATAAATTTTTTGATATATTTCTTCTGCTATTGCAAGATTTTTAGGTGGAACATAAAGATTTTTGATATTGTCATCAAAATTTAGCTTACAAGCTCCTAACAAAATAACAAATGGAATTATTACAAGCAATTTTTTGTTAAATGTTATTTTCTTAAATTTACCTGTTGATTGGATTTCACCGCCAAACATTGGCATAACAATTAAAACAAAAAGGTATACACCAATTAATCCAAAAGATGTAAAAATTGCAATTTGTTTAAGGATTGTTATATTGGAAAATAGAAGTGGAGAAAACGCTAAAACTGTAGTCAGCATAGATGTTGTCAGACTTTTTTTGAACACTTTTTCTTGGCTGGTTAAAAAATAATGCAGCGAGTAATCCAAACTTATGCCAATTAAAGATGTTGAAAAAACAAAAGTCAAAATGTGCAAGTTTTTGAAAATTAATGTGGAAGCACTATATCCCAATAAAAAACCAAACAATATACTTAAAGCAATCGGGAAAATAATTTTGATTGAGTGGAAATAAAACTTGCACAAAATTAAAAGTAATAAAGTTGAAATGAAACAAATTATATTGATTTCTACAGTAGATTTTTTTGCGGCAAAATAACTATGAATAGGCGTTCCGGTTAAATATATGTTCTTTCCGTTAGCATAATCAATTATTGCACATAGGTCTTTATCATTTTGGATATCAAAATGTGATACAGAATAATATTTGCCTTGATAAGTTTTTATATCATCTTGTTTCATTTGAGCAAGATTTGTTACAAAATCCGTGGCAAATAAATATGGATCATTTTCTAAAGGTGCAATCATTATGCCTAAAGGATTATATAGTTTTTCTAAAGCATCTTGTTCTATAATGTTGTATTGTTTATTTTTTAAAAGATTCCTTCTTTTGTCAGAAATAAAATTGATTGGATAGTTTTTGTAAACATCAATTATTGATTGTGGAGCAGATTGAAAATTCGGGAAATCAGCTTTAAGGTTTTCAACATCTTCTTGTGTATCACCGTAAAAAATTACATTAATTTTTTTAGAAGAAATATTTGCAAGTTTTACGATATAATTTTCAACTTTATTTTGAGGACTAATAAATGCCTTGATTAACTCTGTATCAACCGGTTTAGCCAAAACTAAAGCTAAACAAAATATCATTATTGAACAAAATAAAAAGAGAATTCGCTTAATCATATAAACCAGATTGTTGTTTTTGTTTTGTCACACGTCAAAATCATTATTTTATTTATTTTTTCTGTTCCGCCCGTGATTTCTATTGTCTTTAAGTAATTATAAGCTTGCGATGTTTGTTTGGGCATAAGTGCAAGTGTCCAGATATCATTTTCTTTTTGAAAATAAAATTTAAAATCTTTTTCCAATCTTGAATAAGATTTATTAGATATTGCTGTAATAACGCTGTTAATTTGCCTGTATTCCCTTGCAGAATATGAAGTTGTACTTTTTATAGGGTAAGTTGTATAAAAAGTTACACCTTTAGCTTTATCAAAAACAAAATCACCGGATGATTTTAGAACAATATTAGATGTCTGTTTTTCTTGTCTAAATTTGCAACTTATATTGCTTAATGCCGGAATATTTTTTGAAATAGTATTCAAAGATTCTTCTTTATCATACAATCCTGCAAAAACAGGTGAGGTTAAAAATAATAATATTAGAATAAATATTTTCTTCATTCTAAACCACAAGCCTTTCTTAATCTTTGCGGAGCTTCATATAATGTTTCTCCTGTTTTTACAGAAACTTCCATCTGCATAGTTGTTGCTTTTAGAATTTTATCATCACCGGAATATATTTCATATTTAATAATAATTGCAGGTTCAAGTTCTTTTAACGTACATTTAACAGTCAATTCTTCTCCAAATTTTGCAGATTTAATAAATTTGAAATCCATTTTTGCAATCGGATACATAACTCCGTCATTATACATATCAGTATAATTGTAGTTTAATTTGTCGAAAAAATCACATCTTGCTTGTTCTAAATACTTGACATAATTTCCATGCCAGACAATATTCATCGGGTCAAGATCGAAAAATGCAACTTTTATTTTTGTTTCACTTGTAATTTCTTTTATCATATCTTTTCTACAAAACAATTTGTTAACGGTAACACTCCGGAAGAATAAGTAAATTCATCATCATAATATTTATAACTCACATTACTTTCCGTTTTTTTGAATTCTAAATAAACAACTTTTGCCGGACGAATAATATTAGAATACTTTATTTTTCTAATTTGTCCACATCTGCAATCTTTACCAAAAGCTAATTGAGTAAACCAATTTGCGTAAAACAATTGAACAACCCCGGGAAGAATTGGAAACCCTTCAAAATGTCCCTTAAAAAAGTTACTATTATTTATAAACGCAATTTTAAAACAAGCAAAATCTTTATATATATTTCTTTCCAAAATTAGTGGCAAAGAGAGATTTCTATTCATACATTCATTAATAAATTTTTTATCAATTTTTCCATTTTCTTTTTTAGGTATTTCATCAAAAAACATCCATTTTTGAGGAACAATTTCAAACTTATTTTTTAATTCAGATTTTAGAATTTTTGTAAGACTAAATTTGTCATTTTGTAATAAAAATTCTTTTCCTTTATCTGACAAAACTCCTAACGCAGCGAGTTTTGTTTCAAATTCAAAACAAAACGCTTCATTAATAAAATCCGATTTCTTGATTTCATTTTCTAAATAAAAAGCATCAATTCTTTTTTCCTGAATTTTTAAAACTTTTCCACAACGCTCTAAAAACTCGATTTCATTACCAATTTGTTTTATTCTATCTTCAATTATTACAGGACTTTTTTTAGAATATTTTGTTTCAATTTTAGTGTTCTCTTTATTAGATTCTAAAATTTTAATTCCTTTAAAAATTTTTAGTCTATTGTGCGGATTAGTTCTATAACCAATTACACCTGTTTCTGTGCTTCCATAAATCTCAATAACCTTATCAGCAATCGTTTGAGCAAATTCAAAAGTTTGTAATTCAAGTTTCGCACCAGCTGAGATAATTATCTTAGGGTTTTTGACAGGATGCGAGTCATACTTACGCATAGCTTCTAAAAAAGACGGAGTTGTTATAAGAACAGCATTTTCGAAATTTATATCTTCCGGATAATGAATTCTTTGAACATTAGTGATATTTTCTGTCACATAAGGTAACATATAATGAAAAGTAAACCCAAATAAGTGTTTTGGAGTTGTTGTAGATATAAACTCAAAACCTTTTCCAATTTCTAATTCTGCAGCAATATCTTTTGCTTCTATTTCCATATTGTCAAAAGTTTTTTCTACAGACACACCATCAGAAACAGTTCCGCTTGTATAGAATGAAATAATACCTTTTTCTTTAAAATCTTCAACAAGCTTTTCTATCATACTTCCTCTTAAAATTAATTCTTATAATATATTCTATAATAAAAACACATCTAACAAAAATCTAACAATTCTTTTATAAACTAAATGTTATATAGAAAGAAGAATTATGATAAAAGATTTAATTTTACGTTATAAAAACCTCTTGCTTGCAGGAGCTGTATTTTTACTGATTTATTTTGTGTATTTTTTTCAATTAGGAATTCCTGCACTTTTAGATTCCGACGAAACAAGATACGCTGACATGGCAAGAAGCATGTTGTATTCTAAAGATTTTATTACTTTATATTTAGATGATAAAATCTTTTGGGACAAGCCACCTTTATTTTTCTGGGTTTTAGATATTTTCTATTTTTTGTTTAACAAAATATCTTTTGTTACTCAAGAATTTGTAGTAAGAATACCGTCGGTAATAGCTGCTTTATCAATTGTAGCTACACTTTATTTTTCTATAAAGAAAACTATTTCAAATAAATTTGCAATTATTTCTTGTTTAATACTTGCAACAAGTGTTGAATTTGTAATATTTTCTCGTGTTTCAATTCTTGATATGTTGCTTACTGCAAATATTACAATTTCTACTTTATGTGGATTAATGACTTATTTTGTACAAGAAGAAAACAAAAAATATTTCTGGTGGATGTTTTATCTTTTTTCAGCTTTTGGAGTGTTGACAAAAGGAATACCCGCCGTTATTGTTCCGTTTGGAACAATGTTTTTTGTCGGATTATGGTATAAAAACATAAAAGAGTTTTTCAAACCACAATATTTTATAATTGGCTCTCTTATTTTCTTAATAATTACACTTCCTTGGCACTTGATGATGTTTCATATTCACGGTAATGAATTTATAAAAGAATACATCGTAAAACATCATTTCCAAAGATTTTTAGGTAGTAATGAAATAGGACGTGAACATACATTAATATATTATCTTCCGACTTTTTTAATCGGTTTTTTACCGTGGAGTGTATCATTTTTACTCGGATTAAGAAAACTTATTAAAGACAACAAAGATAAATTTATAACAATAAATTTAATCGGTTTTGTTTTTACCTTAGTTTTCTTTTCTGTTTCAAAAACAAAATTGATTACTTATATTCTTCCTCTTTATCCTTTTGCTGCGATTTTAACTTCTTATATCTGGTTTAAATGCGACAAAGAAATCAAATATTCAATATATATAACAAATAGTATTTTTATCATTTTCTCAATTCTTTTAGCCTGTGCCGGATTATATTTACCGCAAGCCATATATTCTTCAATAAAAATTGCACAAATACCGCTTGTCATTGCATTTTTAATTATTGGGATTTATGGTCTTATTAATAATAAAAAGAAATGGAATGTTTTTTGCTCATATTTAATTTTAATAGCGTTTCTTTCCGGTTTTATGATGCCAAAATTATTTAATATTTGGTATAGTTACGGACAAAATGATTTAATGACTTTTGCAAAATATACAAAAGAAAGACAACTTCCTCTTGGAGCTTACAATGTTTGGGAACGCTTTAGTCTTCAATATTATTATGGTGGAAATGTTGAATATTTCCAAAATGGAAATTCATATGGTGCAAAATATGTTTCTACAACACAATTTAACAATACTTTTAACAATTCTTATGTTGTTGTTGCAAATAATGATTTGAAAAATTTAAGTAAAGAAATAAAACTCAAAACTGTATTAAACGGAAAAAGATACAGTTTAGTAAAGGAGCGTTAATAACATGAGAGATAATAAATTAATGATAGTTGTACCTTGCTATAATGAAGAAGAAATTTTAGCATATACAATCAGTGAATTACAAATTCTTCTTGATATTATGATAGAAGATGGACTAATATCCAACGATAGTGGAATTTGTTTTGTTAATGACGGTAGTTGTGATAAAACTCAAGAAATAATTAATGATATTTGCAAAAAAGATATCAGATTTTCTTGTGTAAAATTAGCCGGAAATTTTGGACATCAAAAAGCTTTAATTGCCGGCATGTATTCAGTAAAAGCAGACATGATAGTTACAATTGATGCAGATTTACAAGACGATACAAACGCTATTATTCAGATGGTAAAAAAATATCAAGATGGATATGATATTGTTTATGGTGTCAGAGATAAGCGTAATACAGATACTTTATTTAAAAAATATACTGCTCTCGGTTTTTACAAAGTTATGCAAGCTCTTGGGGTAAACATTATTTTTAATCATGCCGATTTTAGACTTTTAAGTAAAAAAGCTGTTGAAAGACTTAAAGAATATAAAGAAAAAACTTTATTTTTGCGAGCTCTAATTCCATTACTTGGATTAAAATCTACAAGCGTTTATTATGACAGATGCGAAAGAATGGCAGGAGAATCAAAATATCCACTTCTAAAAATGATATCTTTTGCTTGGTGCGGAATTACAAGTTTTTCAATATTTCCGCTAAGATTAATTACGCTAACAGGTATTGGTATATTTTCCATTAGTTTATTGCTTTTATTATATTCATTAATCAGTTATTTGAGCGGTAATACAATAAAAGGATGGACTTCTTTAATGTTTGCGTGTGCATTTTTTAATGGAATAATTATCCTTTCTCTTGGTATAATAGGAGAGTACCTGAGCAAAGTATTTACGGAAGTTAAGGGTAGACCTTTATATCAAATAGAAGAAACGATTAATCTATGAACCATAAAATATTAATAGTAGATGATGAAAATGATATTTGCGAACTTATTGAAATGTGCCTTCATTCAAATGGTTTCAAAAATACAAGAATCGCAAATGATGGTAAAACAGCATTAATAATTGCAGAAAAATGGCTACCAGATTTAATTCTTTTGGATGTAATGCTTCCGATAATGAGTGGAAAAGAAGTTTGCAAAGCACTTAAAAATAATGAAATAACTGAAAATATTCCAATAATTATGCTCACCGCAAAAAGTAGTGAACACGATATTATTGAAGGCTTAGATATTGGTGCGAATGATTATATAACAAAACCATTCAGCAATAAAATTCTGGTAGCACGAATAAAAGCTTTGTTGCGTACTGTAAAAGAATTTGGGATAATAAAATTCAGAGGAATACAAATAGATTTAAATAAGCGTATTGTAGCAATAGATTCTAAAATCATAAACTTAACATTCAGTGAATTTGAAATACTAAAAACTCTTACTAAATATCCGGAACGAGTGTATTCTCGCTCTGAATTAATTTCTATTATTCGTGGTGAAGCCGGATACGATATAACCGAACGAGTTATTGATTTTCAGATTGTTAATCTAAGAAAAAAGCTGGGCGATTATGGTTCTTATATAGAAACTGTAAGAGGAGTTGGATATAAATTAAGAGGGGAAGAATGAAAAAACGTGACAAAATTTTAATATGGAATATCCTACTAATCGCATTTATTATTGTTTCACTAATATTTCTCGCAAAAAATCAACTTGAGCAATTTAAAAAAGCGTATATTTCTGAAGAAATTGAAGAAATTACGTCACTAGCTAAACAAGTTAGTTGGGCAATCAAACCCATTCTTGAAAAACATGATTATAAAGAACTTAATCAATATGCAGCTTTATTTATACACAGCGATACCGGATTTACGGTTTGGGCTCCGGATGGAAATATTATTTGTGACACAAGAAGTTCTGACGTAAATAATATACCTAAAAATTATTTAGAAGAAAGAACTTTTACAACGCCTCAGATGATATATCATTCTATGCCATTAAAAATAAAAAATGAAACATACACATTAACACTTTCTGCGACAATTAATCATATCAATAAAATACTTACTAAATCAAAAAAATATATTTTAATAAGTATAATTGTTGGTGCATTTATAATTTTTATTCTGGCATGTTATATTTTTAGTATTTACAAATCTTTTAATCGACTTCAAAACAGTGCAATAAAAATATCAGCAGGAGATTTAAACACTGACATATTTATTCCAAAAGGTGGAATGTTATATGAACTGGCTTTGGCTTTAAGCAAAATGTCTAATCGTTTGAAATCTCAAATCTTAGAATTGCGAAAATTAGAAGATTTTAGAAGTGAATTTATAGCAAATGTATCACACGAAGTTAAAACTCCATTAACCGGTATTTTATCTGCTGTAGAACTTTTATCAGAAGAAATTTTGGATAAAACTCCACAAACTGAAAAATGTTTGAATATTTTAGAAAAACAGTCAAAACGCTTAAACTCTCTGGTTCAAGATATTTTAACATTATCAGAACTTGAAAAACCGCAAGAAATCAAATTAATCAAAACAAATCCTGCAATCGCTATTAATAACAGTATTATTTTATGTTCTGTTTCCGATATAAAAATAAATACTAAACTTAAAGATATTTACATTTACGGTGACAATGAATTGCTGGAACAAGCTATTACAAACATTTTGACAAACGCAATTAAATATAGTCAATCAGAAACTATTGATATTGAATTAACAGCTTCAAACGGTTTTGCACAAATTATAATTCAAGATTATGGAATTGGTATTCCTCAAGAACATTTGCCAAGATTGTTTGAACATTTCTACCGTGTCGATAAAGCTCGGAGTAGAAATCTGGGCGGAACCGGACTTGGCTTATCCATTGTGCAAAACATCATCAAATTACATAACGGCAAAATTACCGTTACTTCTGATAACGGATGTAGATTTGTTATTGAAATTCCACTAATTGGAAATGATTAATAATCTTTTTTTATTGGAACATAACAAAATTTAGGTGCTAAGAAGCTATAAATAAATTTTATAATATTAAGCATAATAGTCTAACCCCTTTTTTTCAGTTGATTGTTTATTTTGTAGTCTTTGTGCTTGCGCTTTTATTGTTTTGGCTTGTTCGGCAACTCTATAATCCTGACTTGATGGGTCAGATGGTGCCATTGCAGATTCTATAACAGTATTTGCATTATTTATTGTATTCTGCGGATTTCTTGGATTTAATGTCGGCATTTTTATTGAAACATGTCCTCCGATGGGAATTCCTTCCGCATTTTTTTCAATAACAATAGCTCCGGCTAAAGCTCCGCCTGCACGTTTATGTGCTGCTTCGTGAGCATAAATCTGCTTGTAACTGTTTGCAATAAAATTCTGGCGTTGGTTTTTTAAAGACGAAACATTAAAGAAATTCATATTTTATACACATCTCCTTGCTTCACTTGTTTTATTATACTCTTTTTTTTAAAGTTTGCAAGAGGGAAAAAATCTTATAAAGTCTTTATATCATTAAATTCACTAAAAATAAATATTCTACTGTTGTAGTACAGCATTTATAAATTCTGTAGAATTAAAATTTTCCAAATCGTTCATTTGTTCGCCAACACCAACTAATTTAACAGGTAAACCTAATTCTTTTGCTATTGCAATAACAATTGCTCCTTTGGCTGAACCATCCAGTTTTGTTAACGCTACTGCCGTCAAATTCACGCACTCTTTAAAGACTTTTGCTTGTTGTAAGCCATTTTGTCCTGTGTTAGCATCAATCACCAAAATACTTTCTCTAAGTTCATTTGGAGCATTTTTATCTATTACTGTTTTGATTTTAGAAAGTTCTTCCATCAAATTGAATTTATTTTGAAGTCTTCCGGCTGTATCAACCAAAATGACATCATAATTTTCTTTGCGTGCTTTTTGAATAGCTTCATAAACAACGGAAGCCGGATCTGCTTTGTCACGCCTTACAATATCAGCGCCGGAACGCTTTGACCAAATATCAACCTGCTCTTCTGCTGCGGCTCTAAACGTGTCACCTGCAGCAATAAGAACCTTTTTACCATCTTGTTTAAAACGATAAGCAAGTTTTCCAATTAAAGTCGTTTTTCCGGCACCATTTACTCCGGTAATAAAATATATATTGAGTTCTTTTTCTTTATAATTAAGTTCGCAAGAACCGGCTTCATCAAGCGTTTTAAGGAATTCATTTTGCAAAAATTCTTTAACTTGTGAAGGTTTAATTTTATTTTGACCTCTTAACTTATCAACCAATTCTGCAGCATAATTCACTCCTAAATCTGCACTTATGAGTGTATCTTCCATATCATCAAGTACAAATTCAGAGAATTCTGCCTCATCCGCAACCGTGTCAACTACATTGCCAACCAAAGATTGTGCGGTTTTTGATACTGTATTTTTAAGTTTGTCAAAAAAGTTAAACATATTTTAAAGAGTTGATGAGTTGAGGGGTTGAGAAGTTGAGAAGTTAGTTTTTGCTTTTCAATCTTTCAAACATTCAACCGTTCAACTTTTTATCCTTTCAATCCGTTTTCTACAATAACTTTTGCTAGAACACCGTTAACAAAAGATGAAGAATCTTCTGTAGAATATTTTTTAGCCAACTCTACAGCTTCATCAACAACAACTTTTAGCGGTGCATCTTTTGTGTAAAGAAGTTCAGTGATTGCAATTCTCAAGATATCTTTATCCATTTTTACTAATCTTGAAATATCCCATCCGTTAGAATATTTTTGGATTTCAGCATCAATATCATCATGGTGAAGTTTGAATTGTTCAGCAATTTCTACTGTATAATTTTTAACTTCTGATTGGTTTTCTAAAGTTGCAAATTCAGCGATTTCCAACGCTAAAATTGCTTTTTCTGCAACATCAATCATAGTGTCAACTTTGCCAATCATTTCATCTGTCATTGGAATTCTGACAGGTTTATTTTTTGCACCCATTGGTCTTGCTAAATTAGATTCATGTTCAGCTTCATATGTATCAAGCATATCTTTGATATCAATAAGCGAACCAACAGTTAACTTAAGTTCTTCAGAAGCAGAATTTGAAAGAATTCTAACAGACTTAAGCATTATATCTTCAAAATCTTTTCTTGAATATTTTGTAATCTCTTTATCAAATTGTGAAAACAATATTAGTGCTAATTCTCTAGCGGCACGTCTTGCTTGCATAAATTTTTCTCCTATATTTTTATAGGATTATGGTAGCATGAAAATATTTGTTTTTATACATTTGTTTCTTCTTTTTCTTTTTTGTTTAATTCTCCATTAGAATCCCCGTCAGAAATATTTATATCCAACGCTATATCAGTATTTTTATTAGAAAAAATATTTTGTGAATTTATTGCAATATCGACAGTGCCAAGAAGGTTATCGGCTGATTCTACAGCAGCATTTGCAATATTTTCATACGATTGCAGAACTGATTTTTCATCTACAGAACGATAATATGTATGCCCTTTATGATCTGCATTTCTAAATTCTTCACTTACTTCAATTGTTTTGTTTGCGTACTCTGTAGAAATAGTTGTTTGTGCACTAAATATATTATTTAAACTACTCTTTTTAGAATTTATTACATCTCCTAGAGTATCCGCTTTGCTTTGTGCTTCCGCATTCAAATCGGTAATATATTCAGCATCAATTTCCAATTCCATTTGTTCTGATTTTGTTATAGTTCCGTTTTTTTGTTTTTCTTGCAATACTTTAATTCGATTTTGCATTTCTTCAATTTTATCTTGAGTAGAGTTTTGCAATTGTTCCATTTCTTCTTGAAAGTCATTAATTTCCAAAATATATTCTTGAGCATCATCAATATCTGATGTAAGTTGCTCATTCATTTTATCGCAAGTGCTTTTTAAACTATTGGTTTGTAACCATAGCTTAGTAGTTTCACTAATTATTTTGGGAGTATTATCCCATTTGCTCATATAATTATCGATTGATAATGCTTTTGACCAATCAAAACTCATTAGTTTATCCTCATATTACACTTATATAAAGTATTTTGAAGATAATTGATTTCAATAAATTTTTATTCTGTTACAAAAATTAATCTTATTACATTTTATTTTTTAGTTTGAGTTCTTGTTTTAATTTTATCTTCGATATCACTTGCGGTAGAAACTTGTTCTAATAAATTATTTCCTGATTCTACTGCTTTTTTACCGGCTTCTCTTTCTGCTGATTTATTCCAACCACCAAATGTTTTTCTCCAGAAAGATTTTCTCTTATCTTTCATTTCTGATAGCGGTGTTCCTTTTTCTACGGCAGTATTTCCATAATCAGTAGCAATTTCAGCCTTTGAACGGTGTCCTTTTGCTTTTTCTCCTGTATCTTTGACTTTAGAATTTATGTCTTCAATTTTTGTATTTGTATCACTTGTTAAACCGGCGATTTCATCATCAATTAATTTAACCTTGTCTTCGTCTTCTTCAGATAAACCGTCATCTCCTGCGGCAGCCAAAATTTTATTTTTTTCAGCTTCTTGTGCCTTAATCTTAGCTTCCAATTCTTGTTGTAAAGCTTCAACTTCTTTTAATTCAGTATCTATTTCAACAAAATATTCATTTTGGTCATCTATAATTTGGTCGTAACTTTCAGACATAGCTTTACACATATTTGTAAGTGTATTAGCTTTTTGTATATCACTTTGCACAAAGCCAATAAATCCGGCAAAACCAACAGCATAGTCGCCTGCAAGTGCTCCATTATTCCAAACATCTGCAGCTTTTACATTTTGTCCGATTTTCCAAACATCAGCCATCATTAATATCCTTGTCTTAATCTTACAAATATATAAAGTTTTTTTAAAAATATGGATTTCATAAACAATAATTTTCGTTACAAAACTTAAATATGTGGTATAATAACTGTACTTCCTTTCAATCGGAAGAAAAAATCACAAAAGGAGTTTACATGAAAAGAGCAGTAATTATTGTAATTGATTCAATGGGTATTGGTGCAATGCCGGATTGCGAAGAATTTGGCGATGTAAAAGAATGTAATACCCTAAAAAATGTATGTAAATTTAATGGCGGACTTGATGTCCCTGTTATGGAAGCAATGGGTTTAGGCAATATCCAAGACTTTGAAGGAATTAAAAAAACGTCTACTCCGATTGCACAATATGGAACATTGCAAGAAAAATCAAAAGGAAAAGACACTACAACAGGACATTGGGAAATTGCAGGTTTGATTTCAGAAAAACCTTTTGCAACTTATCCAAACGGGTTTCCTAAAGAATTGATTGATAAATTTATTGAAGAAACAGGCTGCAAAGGTATTTTGGCAAATATTCCGGCTAGTGGTACAGCAATTATAGAAAAATTAAATGATGAACATCATGCAACAAAGTTCCCAATTGTTTATACATCAGCTGATAGTGTTTTCCAAATTGCACTTGATACGGATATGATACCTTTGGAAACTCTTTATGATTGGTGCAAGATTGCTCGCAGATTGTTGGATGAAGGCGGATATAATACAGCGAGAGTTATTGCTCGTCCTTATAAGATTATTGATGGTAAACCAACTCGAATTTCTAAAGACAGAAGAGATTATTCTATGGCTCCACCTAAAGATACTGTTTTAGATAAGGTTAAAAAAGCCGGAGCGAAAGTTATCGGTATCGGTAAAATTGAAGATATTTTTTCAAAAGCAGGTATTACGCACGCAATTCATACAGGCTCTAACAAAGAAGGTTTAGAATTAACTATTAAAGCTCTTGATAAAAGCTTAGACTTGGATAGCATTAAGTATAATGATGTAAATATCACGGATAATGAAAGAGAAATTATTTTTACAAACCTTGTTGATACAGATATGTTATTCGGACATAGAAATGACGCTAAAGGTTATGGAAATGCAATAGAAGAAATTGATGATTATTTAGAAAAAATTCTTCCATTGATAGGAGAAGATGATTTATTGGTAATCACTGCAGACCATGGTTGCGACCCGACTGTAGCGGGAACTGACCATACAAGAGAACAAGTTCCGGTTCTTTATTATTCAAAAAACATTGAACCAAAAGATTTAGGAATTGAACAAGGATTTGATACAATTGCTAATAGAATATCCGATTGGTTATTTTAATTTTTAATTTAACATGTATAATAAATGTGTTCGCTTATGGTTGAATTAAATAACTCAAAAATGATAGTGACTGGCATGTTATTTTTGAAAGCGAATTTATATAGTCAGTTGATATAAAAGGAGAAAATAAATGAACGTAACTATTAATGATTCATGTATCGGATGCGGCGCTTGCGAATCTATTTGTGACGCTGTATTCCACGTAGAAGACAAAGCAGAAGTTGTAGCTACAGGTATTGCTGGTAACGAAGAATGTGTTCAAGAAGCTGCAAATGCTTGCCCAGTTTCAGCTATCGAAGTTGCTTAGTCTTTGGTAATATTTAGAAAAGGCGGGTTCGCATTGCGAACCCGCCTTTTTATTTACCCAAATTCCCTACATCCAATTAAGATTATATAAAGACATAAATTAAGTATGCTACACTGGTATTAGAGGATTGGATGCGAAGAGGCTTAGCATTTATTAAAATCTAGGAAATGAAGTAAAAAAACAGAAGCATTCAAATAGTATTTTGCAGAGTAGTACTTAAAGAATTTAGTAGTTTTCAAAAAGCAAAATACGGAACAAAGTTTAAAGGATTTAGTAAGTGAAGTGAAAAAACAGGAGCATTCAAATAGTATTTTGCAGAGTAGTACTTAAAGAATTTAGTAGTTTTCAAAAAGCAAAATACGGGACAAAGTTTAAATAATCTAGTAAGTGAAGTAAAAAAAAGGAGGGTATAGTATTATGATACCAATTTTAGATTCAAAAAGACAATACGCGAAGATTGGCGCAGAAGTAGAAAAAGTTGTATGTGAAGTTTTACGTTCAGGACAATACATTTTAGGTCCAAACTGTAAAGCATTAGAAAGTGAACTTGCAAAATATATCGGATGCAATTATACAGTAGCTTTAAACTCAGGTACAGATGCATTGCATTTAGCTTTGAGAGCTTTAGATATAGGCCAAGGCGATGAAGTTATTACAACTGCATTTACATTCGTTGCTACAACAGAAGCAATTGGTATCGTTGGTGCAACTCCTGTATTTGCTGATATTGACCCTGATACATTCAATATCGACCCTAAGAAAATTGAAGAAAGAATTACACCAAAAACAAAAGCAATTCTTCCGGTACATTTGTATGGTCAACCTTGCGACATGGACGCAATTATGGACATTGCAAAACGTCATAACTTATACGTAATTGAAGACTGTTGTCAAGCTATCGGTGCTGAATACAAAGGCAAAAAAGTTGGTACATTTGGTGATATCGGATGCTACAGTTTCTATCCAACTAAAAACTTAGGTGGTATGGGTGATGGCGGTTTAATCACTGTTAATAGCGAAAACTTAAAGAACAGAATTGTTGCTTTAAGAAACCACGGTGGTGCTGTTAGATATTATCACGATGAAATTGGTGTTAACTCTCGTTTAGACGAAATCCAAGCAGCAATTTTAAGAGTTAAATTAAATTATATTGATGAATGGAATTCAGCAAGAAGATCACATGCAAAAACTTATAACGAATTATTTGCAGGTTGTGAAGATATTCAAACTCCAAAAGAATTGGCTGATACATATTGCGTATACCACCAATACACAGTTAAAATTCCTAACAGAGATAACATCCACAAAATGTTACAAGAAGCTGGTATCGGTGCTATGTTATATTATCCAGTTCCATTACATTTACAAAAAGTTCACGCTCACCTTGGATGGACTAAAGGTATGTTACCTAATACTGAAAAGGATACAGAATGTGTTATTTCTCTTCCAATGTTCCCAGAATTAACTTTGGAAGAACAAAAAACTGTTGCATCAACTTTGATTAGCTGTATTGAAAAATCAAAAGCTTTAGCATAAGTTTTAGTTTATGTTTCTAAAAAGGATGGTTTTGCCATCCTTTTTTTGTTATTTATAGTTCAAAACATTCCAATTCTTGGAAAAAATTTATAAAATCTTCTCGTGTTACTTTTAATTCTTCAGAAGTGTCATGCGGATTTTTATTATAAAAAACAACTGATTTAACGCAATATTTGATTTTTTCAAGAATAAATGCTATTTTAAGTATATGAAAATTTTAGATATTACATCTTTTGAAAAAGCATTGACAAGCCTAGAATCGATTTTAAACAGATACGAAAAAGACAATTTCGATATTGATATTAGGGATGCTGTTATACAAAGATTTGAATACACATATTCACTTGCATTAAAAATGATAATACGCTTTATTAATATGCAATCACCGGAAGTATTACCGGATATGACGTTTAATGAAGCAATACGCAAAGCTAATAAACTTGGTTTACTTAAAAACAATTTAGAAAAATGGACCGAATATAGGCAAAAACGCAATGCAACATCGCATACTTATGATGAAAAAGTTGCAACTGAAGTCTTATCAGTAATTCCTGATTTTAAAGATGAAGCTGAATTTTTATTAGCACAATTAAAGAAAAATTTATGATTGATTTAGAAAAAAAATATCTTGATTTTATACAACAAACAATCGCAAACTATTTGAGAGATTATAAACTCTATATTTTTGGTTCTAGAGCTAAAAATAACGCAAAAGAATATTCTGATATAGATCTTGCAATTGATTCAACAGAATTAACCCCAGAAATAAAATCCAAAATTGAAGCTTTTTTTGAAGCTTCAACTCTTCCGTACGAAGTAGATATCGTTGATTTAAACAACGTCACTGAAAATTTTAAACAATTGATAAAAGAAGACTTGATAAAAATATAAAAAAAGAGCCAAGGAACTCTTAGAATTAAAAATAACTGGAAGTATGGAAAAGATTTAATATACTTATATTTAATTATTAAAAAAGGAGAAAAAATGGATTCTAGTGTTTTGTTTAATATTGGTTACGGACTTTATGTTGTCACAGCTAAAGATGAAAAAGATAATGGTTGCATTATAAATACAGTTATGCAAGTAACGTCAGACCCTTTGCAGATTGCAATAGCAGTAAATAAAAAAAATTTAACCCAACAGATGATTTCAAAGACTAGAAAATTTAATGTTTCAATACTGACTGAAGAAGCAGATTTTGAAATATTTAAGCATTTTGGTTATCAATCCGGTAGAGATGTTGATAAATTTGCGAATTTTTTTGATGTAAAACGAAGTGCAAATGGTTTGTATTATATAACAAAAAATACTAATTCATATATGTCAGCTTATGTTCAGCAAGAAATTGATTTAGGAACGCATAGTTTATTTATAGGTCAATTGGTTGCTTCAGAAAGATTAAGTGAAGCTCCGACAGTAAGTTATGATTTTTATCAAAAAAATATAAAACCAAAACCTCAAAACGAAAACAAAAAAGGTTGGAGATGTAAGATTTGCGGATATATTTATGAAGGCGAAACTTTGCCTGCTGACTTTGTTTGTCCTGTTTGCAAACACGGTGCAGTTGATTTTGAAAAACTATAATACATTAAAAAATGGATTGATTTTAACAAAGAGCTTTGATAAAATCGTTAAATACATTGAAAATAGAATACTGGCTAAAGATTTTAATAAACATTCGCTGACTTTATATAAGAAAGGAGGTCGTATGCTAATTAAAATCAGCGAAAAAGAACTACTGATATTAATATCAATAGTTCTTTGGCTACAAACCCTTTAATTAGGGTGCGGGCTTGGGTACAACGACTACCCTTGCCTGTATTCTTATTTTAACCGATTTTTCAGATTTTTCAAGTATAATAAACATTGAAAATAGAATATGGGCTAAAGATTTTAACACATTTTAACTATCAACGAAAGGAGGTTAAAATGATAGTTGAAATCACTGAAAAAGAACTACTGCTATTACTAGCAATAGTTCTTACACTCAAAGTCCTTTAATTAGGGCTACGGGTAAGGGTGAAATCAGCACCCTTGCCTGTATTCTTATTTTAACTTATTTATTAAAAATTTCAAGTATATGGAAGGTGATATGAAAACAAAAAAATTAAATGAACTAAAAAATAAATGTTTGAATTGTTTGGCGTGTGAGTTAGGTCAAACCAGAAACAATGTAGTTTTTTCGGATGGAAATCCTGAAACAGCACGTGCCATATTGATTGGTGAAGCTCCTGGAGAAAATGAAGATAAAACAGGAACTCCTTTTGTTGGTAGAGCTGGCAAACTTTTAAACGAGTTTTTAGAAAAAGCCGGAATTTCCAGAGAAGAGGATTTGTATATAATAAATACCGTAAAATGTCGTCCACCGAAGAATCGTGTTCCATCTGATGATGAAAAAAAAGCTTGTGAAAAATATTTGTTAGAACAGATTAAAATTATAAATCCAAAAGTTATGATTTTTTGTGGTGCTACAGCGTTAAAATCTTTTTATGATAAGAAAATACAGATTTCAAAAATTAGAGGTGAGATTTTAGAATTAGAAATTGCAGGAGAGACACGCAATTGTATTCCGATTTTTCATCCGTCGTATCTTTTGAGATATCATTCTTTAGAAGAAGGCAGTCCCAGAGATTTGATGTTGAAAGATTTGAAAAAAATTAAAGCGTTGATTGACAATTAATAATTTGTAGTTGAAATTGGTTAAAAAGTGCTTTATACTGTATGTACGAACATTGAAAGTAATATTGGAATGAATTGGAAGTTATTGTCAGGCAGTGCCTGACCTACTATTTGCTTTGTGAAGGGTAGCTGGAGCCGTTCATTCCTAAAAAACAACAACATGGGGATGTACTGGTTTTGACGCTGTGATTGGTAGATCCGGGTTGCGAGTGCGGGCGCTGTTCCCGCTTATCAACGAGCAAATTAAATTAAATGCTACAGATAATGTTGTAGTTGCTGATTTCTCTAGAGCTGCTGCTCGTAGAGCTGCATAACAGACTTTGCAGTCAGCCTCTGATACAATCCAGCTTGCCGATTGTATTGGACCACTATGCAAGCTGCAGTGTACAGATGATGGTATGTGCATTAAGTTAACCATTGGAGGTTAGGCTTCCGCAAAAAGTCTTTGACTTAGTTCAGGTTTTGTAACTTTCCGTATTAAGTTGAGCCAATAAGTTACTACACTCGTAGATATTCGTTTTTATCCACAATGGACGTGGGTTCGACTCCCACCATCTCCACCATTTTTATTCATCCCACTCTTTTATCCAACTTACCCTGATTTTTGTATATTATTATGATAAAATATTTTATAATAATATTGAGAGAGGGATTTTATGGATTTTTTACAAAATTTATTTTCTATAAAACAAGAAGATAAAGATTATTCAACAATAAAAACCATATCGTTATTAGGTATGAAGTTTCAATTCAAAAGCTTAAACGAAGCTAAATTAGTTAACACTTTAGAGAACTTAGCGAAACAAAATAAAACGAATAACACTTTTTTAAACATTTTATTAAAACCATCTCAATTTCCTAAAGCTAATGGCAAATTAAGAGAACGTCAATTAAAAATGTTTGAAGTTATGAAAATTGTTGACAAAATTGCAAAAGAAAACAATTTGCAATATTGGTTATCAGAAGGTTCACTTTTAGGTGCGGTAAGACACGGCGGCTTCATTCCTTGGGACGACGACGCTGATATTTGTATGTTAAGAGATGATTATTTAAAAATCATTCCACTCCTAAAAAAATATTTTGAAAATTCTGACACAAAAGTTCGTGAATATTATAAATGCAAAAATGGACGCTGGAATTATCAAGTTTGCATTTGCAACAAAGAAAGTCTAAACTCTTGGCAAACAGGTGGAGCAAAAAAAGACTGGAGCCTTGATATATTTCCTTTTGATAAATATTATAAATCTGAGATTGATGACAGCGAAAAAGATGAAATTACAAAAAAAATTAAATATGCAACTTCACTTTTACAAGAAAAATGTACCAAAGACGAAAAATTTGCTATAGATATCGAGAAAGTAAGAAAACACATCATTGAGCTTAGAGACAAAATCATACTTAACAACAACGAACAAAAAAATGAAAACATGGCGATTTTCACAGGTATTGATTTTGGATTTATATGTCCAAAACGATTTCTCTTTTCCTATGATTGCATATTTCCTACTTCAAAAATCGAATTTGAGGGTTATGAATTTTCTTGCCCAAACAATTTAGATAAATATTTGACGAATGCATATGGAGGAGATTATATGTCGCTTCCAAGCGGAATGACGTATGAACAGACACAAAATTGTGTAAATTATTTAAATTTTGACGACATCAAAAAATAGGAATGATTAATTGTGGTAAAATTTATTTTTGATTTGGATGGCACGATTACAAAGCAAGAAACATTGCCTTTAATATCCAAAAAATTTAATATTCAACACGAAATTGATACTCTCACAATGGAAACGGTTAAAGGAAATATTCCATTCATAGAATCATTCATCAAACGAGTTTATATTTTAGGCAAACTTCCGATAAATGAAATTTCTGACTTGCTAGAAAATGTTGAACTTTATTCCGGCTTAGTAAAATTTATACAAGAACACAAAGAAAATTGTGTTATTGCAACAGGCAACCTTGAATGCTGGATAGATAAATTAATTAAAAAAGTCGGATGTACTTGTTTTTGCTCTGACGAAATAATCAAAGATAATAAAGTCGAAAAATTAACAAAAATATTAAAAAAAGAAAATTTAGTAGAACGCTTTCAACTGGAAGGCGAAAAAGTAGTATTTATCGGCGATGGGAATAATGATGTAGAAGCAATGCGTTTAGCGGATATCTCAATCGCAAGCGGTTTAACTCACAAACCGGCAAACAGCGTTTTATCAATAGTAGATTATTTAGTATTTAGTGAGGAGGCACTATGTCGTCAACTAAATCAGTTATTATAAGTTGCGCAGGACTTGGTTCCAGATTGGGACTTGCAACAACTAAAGCTTTAATCAATATAGATGGCAGATCTTTAATTCATTGGCAGTTAGATTTATTGAAAGATGTAGAAGACGTAAGAATTGTTGTCGGTTTTCAAGCTAACGATGTGATTGAAGAAGTAAAAAAATATCGACAAGATGTCGTTTTTGTTTATAATCATAATTACTTTGAAACAAAAACCGGCGCTAGCTTTTATTTGGGTGCAAAAGACGGGAATGAATACGCAATGAATATTGATGGAGATTTGCTTATTCATCCGGATGATATGAAAATGTTGTTACAAACAGACGGTGAATGGATTGCTTATGCAGACAAAATGTCTGATGATGCAGTTATGACAAAAACTAATCAAAAAGGCGAAGTTCTTTCTTTTTCAAGAGATCAAGGTGATTACGAATGGACTGGACCTTGCTGCATTAAGAAAGACAAGCTAAAATATTCTTCCGGACACGTGTTCAATCAGCTTGAACCTTATTTGCCGATAAAAGGAATAAAAATAAGAGCGTGCGATATAGATACTTATGAAGATTATCAAAGAGTTTTAGAGTTTATAAAGGGATGGTAAATTGAAACTAAAGAAAATTTTAATGAAAATGGCAAAAAAGCCACAAATCAATTTTTTAGTATTTTGGGTTGGTACAAAATGTTCTCTAAAATGCAAATTATGTTGCAACTTAATTCCTTATGTAAAACAACAATCTTATGACACAAAACAAATTATAAAAGACTTGGAATTTGTAAGCAAAAATTCAACAATAAAAAATCTGCAAATCCAAGGTGGTGAACCGTTCACACACCCTCAAATCGCTTCTATTATAGATTCTATTGCCAAACTTGATATAAATAGAATTTACATTGCAACAAATGGCACAATCGATTTATCAAAAGAAGTACTCGATGCATTAAAGCGAAATCCGAATGTACACATAAGAATTTCTAACTATGAATGCGCAGAAATACTACGCAAAAGATTCTGCAAAAAACTCGATGAAAACAACATTTCATATAAAATGTATGAATTTGTACACGGCAATGGAACTTGGTTTTCAACAGGCGGTATCAATGAAAAAAGAGCGACTGATTCAGAAGTAAAACTTATTTATGAAAAATGCGAAGACAAAGGTTGCATAACTTTAGCAAACGGAATAATGACTGTTTGTGGCAAAATTCCATCCATAAAAGAAATTTATAACAGCTATGACAAAACAGCAAATAATGAAATTAATGTAAGACACATAAATTCATTTATACCATATCTAAAAAATTTAACCTTGAAACGTAAAATTGTTAAATTCTACGCTAATTACAATAATTACAAAGAACAATGCAGATATTGTAAAATAGCTGAAGGAGAATATCCGGCTGCTGAACAGATTATTGACAAGTAATAAGTGGAGAAAATGTTTTGAAAATAGGTATTATAACCGAAGAGTTGTCGTAACAATACGCACTATGCAGCTTCTGTAGATAGATATTTGGCTGATTTAGCTACAACACCATAGCAAACCATTGTTAAATGATTATTTAATGCCAACATTGTTCTAAAATTATTTGCGGAACAATTCATTGCACTCATCATATCATCAGCTGAAACTCTTGATTGTAAAGCTCCATCCTCGTGATTATCAACTTTTTCTTGTGCATATTTTTCTACTAATAATTTGTCAATAAAATCTCTTGCGCCAATTGCCATAATAAATACTCCTATATAATCTATTTTCGCTCTCTTTAGACAAAGTTTACTAAACCCATAAAGAATTATCTTTTGGACTTTTTGTCGTTTGGGGTTTTGCTCTCTCTATCCTTGTTATTTCTTATGTATATATAAAGTATTTATCGAATAAAAAATTGCCTTTTTTCTTTTGTTTTGTTAAGTTTCATTAAGACAGCTTCTAAAAGTCGCTTATAATAACAAAAAAAACGAACCTAAATAATTTAGATTCGTTTTTTAATTTTTATATCACATTCTATAATTTTTGTGGATTTCTAAGTGGGATTAATCTATCCAAATCAGAGTTTACGCTAAAGTAAAATCTTGCGGTATTTTCATTATAAGAACGACCGAGAGGGAAACCAACACCAACTTGAGCTGTTAGCCAATCAGTAAAGTTTACATATGTACCGAAACCAACTGAATGTAAGAATGTTTGCGGATAATTATAGATATGTCCGTTTTCGCCTAACCAACCCCAATCATAGAATACTGCTAACTTTAAGCGTTCATCTATTTTTTGAGAGATTTTATTCATAAACGGAACAGGGAATCTATATTCTACAGTACCTGTAACACCATAATCACCGATTAATTCAGCAGGTTGGTAACCTCTTAATGTGTAAGGACCACCCATTTGCATTTGTTCCGCTGCAAACAATTTGTTAGGTGAATATTGTCCGTTAACTCTTACGATACCAAGACCTCTACCGAACAATCTTTGTACACGAGTTACGCCACCGGTTAACTTGAAGAATGTTGTATCTTGAATTGCACCGTGACCATCACCGCCCATACCAAAATCAAATCCAACATTACCTAACCAACGACCATAGCTATCATCAGTCATACCATAGAAACCATTTCGCCATACATTTAAGTTGTAGTTAGATAATCTCATCGGATTTCCGCTCACTGTAGCAGAAGTATCAGCATTTACATAATCATAACCTGTATAGAAAATCAAATCAGATTTAGCTGTTTGAATAATTGGTTGAGTTAATTTAAAGAAATAACTTTGTGCGTTACCTTTAACATTTAAGTTCTTGTAAGGTCCACCCAATCTTACGTGAGAATCAGAAAAATCGAATGACAATCTTGTACCATAATTAGATACCGGAAGTGAATATCCTGCCATCCAACCGGTAGCTCCTGATGATAAGATTGTACCGCCATATATTTTGTCACCTAAACCGGTCAAGTTATCCATCCCTACTAAGAATGAAACTCTTTGAGCACCTGTATAAGAACGACCGTAGTCATCATATGAGAAATTCAAGTTAACTGGAAATCTATCACGAACATTCAATGTGATTGTTGTATTTTCATCACCTTCAGCCTGTCTTTCAACTTCTGTTTGAACTTGAACATAATCTTCTCTATTTATTTCTTTCATAGCTCTTTGAAGGTTTTTAGCATTGAATACATCGCCTTCTCTCAAGCCTGCTTTACCCATAATAATGTGTTTCAAGTACCATTCACGAGTCCATTTTTCACCCTCAATGTTCATCTCGCCAACTTTACTTTCAACAATTTTAATAGTTGCAACACCATCCACTATTCTTTGTGGCGGTACTGTTGCATATGAAGTCAAATAGCCTTTTGCACGATAATAATTTGTTACTTTTTGACAAACTTCTAACAATTCATCAAAATAAATATCTTCACCTAGAACTTCATTACCCAAAGCTTCCAGTTCTGTTGTAGGTATTTTTGTATTACCTTCAAAATTTATTCTTTGTAACAAAAAGTGTGGGTTATATAACAAACCTTCTCTTGCTTGGTTTTCTTCAACCGTAGCATCATAAATCTGTTCATCTTTATTTACATCGTCAAAAGATTGAATATAGCTCTTGTCGATTTCGTAATGATTAATATTCTGCATTTCAGTTCTATTAAATGCACCGGGGTTGTATCCGCCAACTTCTGCTTGCATTGGGAAAACATCTGCGAAAGCCTTTGGCATCATCAAAATACAAAATAACGCTAATGCGTAAGTTATTTGTTTTTTCATCGTTTCAATATTCCTAATTCTTAATTATTGGGTTGTAATATTATTGTACAATTGACATTATATTTCAATTAAAAACCCAAAACAAATTTTTATTGCCAATTTGTTACAAAATATTAATCAACATATATTATATTTTAACTCATATATTACGCTTTGTAAAGATTTTTATATATTTACGTTATAAATCATGTAAATAGTGGAATTAACAAAGTATATAGCAATATTTTTGTTACAAAAATTTACAAAGGAGTTTAAAATTGGTTGCGGCTATTAATGCAATAAGTTCATCAGGTTATGATGCGGAGTATCAAAGAATACTTCAAGAACTAATGCGACTTGGCATTTCGCCTAGCGGCAACAAAACTATTGATAAAGGCAAGCTTGAACAAGCCAAAACCGAATTAATACAGAAAATTCAAAATAAAAATCAAGAAGAAGAAAAAAACGAATTACAAGTTGAAACTATCGGTGCTGTTCAAGATTCACAAGATTCTAAGCGTGCTCAAATGGAAGAACAGCGTTTAGGAGCTATGACAATTGCTGAATTAAACAGAATGTATTTTGGAATTTAAAACAAATAATATTTATTTTTGCCTAAGTGGTTTATTTTTTACAATTTCGGATTGTAAATTTATATTGTTCTTGATATACTTCATTTGTGTATTGTGCAGTGTGTATTCATTGTAAATAAATGTAAAGTTCATGCTCAAATATTAGCAAAAAATATTTTTTTTAGAACTTTAAATATATAGTTACCAGATGGGGTTTGTATGATTGGACCAATTAAACTAACAGAAAATAATCTTAGATTTGGTGCCAAACCGGAGAAGAAAGAAAGCGGTGAGGCAGAATCTCGTATTCTTCCAAACACTCTTAAAACAAGGGTTGAACAGAAGTTTCAAAAAACAAGTAATGCAATTTTGCAGTATCCGGTAAAAGGTTTAAGAGGTGATGTAAACTCAGACTTTTACGAATTTTTGTCAATGGGAATCGTACCTTATGTAGTAGGTAGCGGCATGTTTATGGGATTATTCAACATGCTAAAAGATTTGAATCCAAAATCTCAAAAAATTGCAAGCATTAATGGTAACAAAATGGCTTTGGGAGTTGTTTTATATGGTCTTATGAAAACACTTTCAAATGATTTAGTAACTAGACCTGTTTATTGGGGAACCGGAGTTGACATAGAACTTCCGATTGAGCATGTTTATTATCCGCTTCCAAAAGAAGCCGGAGAAGCTGCAAACATCATCCCTCAAATTCAACAAAGAAAAGTTTATGACAGTAGAGAATTTTTCAGAAAAGATTTAATCCAAAAAGATTATGGTATTGAATATTATGATAAAATCGCTAAAAAGATTGGTTTAGGCGAAAATCTAAACGATTCCGTAACAGAAACAACTCCTATTATTCAAAGCATTGTTTCGACCACAAAAACAGCAAAAAGTTTATCTTCTTATGCTTGGGCAGGAGTTGGGATTGGTTTAGCAATGCAAAATAGCTGGAGCAATTTCTTCGACGCTATAGCAAATAGAAAACGTCACATCGCAAAACCTAACGAAGGTTTAGCAACAAAAATCGGCAGTCGCATGAAAAATGCCGGAGAAAATTTTGTTGACATCTCAAAAACATTTGGAAAATCTTTTACAGAAGCTTGTAAAACTCTTTGGACCGGTGAAGCAGGAAAAAGCGGTTTTATGAAACATGCCGGCAAAGGCTGGTTAATGTTTACAACAGCATTAACAGTCGGCAGCGTTGCAAATGTTATTCACAAGGCAAGACATATGGGCAAATTGGCAAACAAAGATATTATGGACAAATCTAAAGAAAGCACGGTGATTTAGTATGGCTATAAATTCTATTACACCAAATAAAATTGATAATAATACTAAAATACACAAGCCTTATCGTGAGGCTACCGGCACAATTAGAACGGACAACAATGTTAAACCGTTACCGGCACAAGGTCATCTTGTTCACGATTCTATAGTAACTGTTCCAAAATATTTCTTAAAAGATGCAGCTTATGATATAAAAGCCATAAAAGACGGTTTTCAAGGCAATGCAAATGACCACCAATTAGGCAGACTTAACGATGTTGGCTTAAAACTTGGCGGTATTGGAATTGCTACAACATTAGCTGCAAGAACAAAAAATCCAATGCTTAGAATTATGGAATATGCAGGATTGGGAGCATTTCTTGCTTCAATGTCTTTATATCCAAAAGTTGCAATCAATGCACCTTCAAGAATTGTACAAGGCTTTGATATCGGTAAAGAATATATTGATGACCAAGGTCGTAAGAAAACTGTTTTACAAGACCCTAACTACGTACCATTTGATATGTACCAAGGCGAATACCCAGGTGAAGATTTAGATATAATCGGCGACAGAATGGGATTACCAAGAGGTATTAAAAACAGAAACGATTTAATAAAAGAACAAATGAGAAAAATCGCAATCCAAAATAACACATTATGGATGATGACAGCCGGTGTTGCAACTCCTGTGATTACGGCATTAATGTGTTGCGGATTAGAAAAAATGATTTCTCCGGCTTTAGAAAGCGCAAGAAATGTTAAATATAATTCTCAAATAAAAAATGCTCTGGCAAAAACAACAAATATGTCAGACGATGTAAATTCAATTTCCGCTAATAGTTTAAGCAAAGAAGTTAAGAAAATTGTTGAAAATTACAAAGGCAAAGAATTACCGGAAGCTGAGTTTAATAATTTAGTAAGAATGTTTACAATAGAAATGGATGCTAACGCTTCTGAAGGTATTAAAGAAGACTTAACAAAATTATTTAGAAACGGAAACTCTTATTCACTTCAAGACAACACTTCAGACAAGATTATAAGTTCTATCAAGAAAAATATTCCATCCAGAAATCAAGCTGTTTTAGAAAAAATATTTGTACCAACAAACGAAGAAGCTTCTGCAATACTTGACAAATACGGCAAAAACATAACTTCTGAACAATTGATGAACATAAAAGGCGAATTCAGACAATTATTTGAAAGTAAAATGGCTGCAGAAAAAGGTGTTTCTCAAGAAGCATTAAAAGCTTATCAAAACGAAGTTTTAGAAAAAATTTCAAATAAATTACAGAAACATCCTTCTCAGGTTGTTGACGAATCTAAAATTAAAAATGTTGTTGATTTTGCAAAAGTTCTAGGTGAGTTTAAAGAAAACCAAAAAGTTCTTGATAAGTGCAAATCATTCAAGATAGAATACGCTCCTGAAACCGTTTTAGCAAAATCTTACGGCAAATTTGAAAGCACACTACTTGACGTATTGGATATTAAATTCAAAGATTTGAAACAAATGCGCCAATCAGAAAAATATACTCAAGAAATTCTTGATAAAAAATTGCAAGAATTGGCAAAAGATGATGTGAAATATCAAAAAGCCGTAGAAAAACTTACCGAAGTTATGAGCGACATGGAAATCAAGCTTAATGGTAAAGGCGAAACGGACTCTCATTTAAAAGATTTGATTACAGGTATCGAAAATAATTATAACAACACAGCAAAACGCTTGAACAGCATTGGCGAATTCAAAAACACAATTGATAAACTTGTAAAAGAAGACGTATCTACTTTATCAAATTCTGTTGAAAACAGACAAGAATTATTTGATTTATTAGACGGTGTTAAAAAAGATAAATATGCCGGTGTAAATTATTGGGGACTAAAAGATGCAGAACAACTTCAATATGCAAAAGATAATGCTAAAGGTGTAGGTTCTTCTAAAAATCTTGAAATTTCCAGAATTATTGAACGCTATCAAGGTGCTAAAAATTCTTTCAACAGAGTGTTACATATGTTAGATACATATAAACGTCCGGAAGCAGAAGGCGAATATGCAAAATCAGTATTAGCAAAAGGCAAAGAAGCTATTTTAAATGCAACTTCTTCTGACCATACAATGAAATTGAACACTATAAATAATCCTGAATATTATAAAGACGTTATGCGTACAACTTGGAATCCAAATAATATTCAAGAAAGCACAAAAGAAGCTATGAAAATTTCAAATAATTTAGAAACCGGTGACGTTGCAGGCAGATTTGCTAAATATTTGAAACGCTTCCAAGATGTTATAGCAAATAACAATATTGACTTTACTAAACCATATCATATACTTGACGGTGGTGCGCCAATGCAATACACTAAATCAGAATTAACCAGAATGTCTAAATTTAACCTTATAGCTCAAAATTCAGTAGACTTGGTTAAGAATGCTGCAGAAAGAAGATATGGCAACCAAAAATGGTTAAGAGTTGCTTCCGCTATCGGCGGAACAGTAGTAGGTGCAACAATACTTGCACAATTCGGATTCGGAAAAATAAGAAACCCTCATAATATAGAGAAGCAGGTGAGTGATGATGCAAATATCTAAAATTATGCCTATTAATTTCAGGGCAATGGCTCCACAACAACAAGTTGAAACTCCAAAAGCACAAGAACAAAAAAATATTGATAGCGAAGTTTCCGCAAAATATTTACAAAATCTTGCCTTAATGAATGCTGCTTCCGTAAAAAAAGTTGATTTGAATTCAACAAAAACAGAACCATATAAAAACAACCTTAGAAGTATGATTCAAAACAACGAATCCGTTATGATGGCAATTGTACCTAGAACATTCACAGCAAAAGATTTAAACGGTGATGATAAAGTTACATTATCAACAGGAGAAAAAAACGGTACTTTGTTGAGTGCAATTTCAAGACTTGACGAACTTAAAGAAGATGGTATCAACACAATCCATATTTTACCGATACATCCAACAGGAAAGAAAAACGCAATGGGTACAGCAGGTTCCTTGTATTCACCTGCAAAATACGTAACTGATGATGGTCACCTAGCAATTGATCCGATGATTGTTGACCAAAACGACCCAAGAACTCCTGATGAACAATTTAAAGCTTTAATAGATGAATGTCATAAACGTGGAATCAAAGTAATGCTTGATTTACCAAGTTGTGCTTCTGTAGATATGTTTGAAACAGAACCTGAACTTATGGCATACGGCAGAAACGGTGAAGATAAAACACCACAAGGTTGGGCTGATATCAGAATGTTTGAACCTTGGGCAGATGAAGCTCAAAGAACATTAAACCCAAAATTATTAGAAATGCACAAACAATACGTAGATGCTTGCATTGATTTAGGCATCGATGGTATAAGAGCCGACGTTGCCAGAGCTAAACCTCCTGAATTTTGGGATCAACTTATCAAATATTCACACGAAAAAGATCCACAATTTGGTTGGTTAGCAGAAAGCTATACTTATGAATGCGCTTCTCCGATGGTAAATATGCCGTATGACAGACCGGAAGACTTACTTAAAGCCGGCTTTGATGATTACTACGGACAATATCACATTTTTCACGATTGGAGAAATGCTTCCGAATTTGATGATTATGTAAAATTTAATCTTGATTTATCTCAAAAATTACCGGCAGGAAAAAGCGTTATCGGTTCATTTTTAACACACGATGACAGTTCTTCAATGATACACGGTGGAGAAAATTTCTGCAAATTAACAACAATTTTGCAATCAACAATCCCAATGTGTAATCCATACTTCATTGATGGATTCCAAACCGGTGATTATTACGATTATAAATACCGCAACACAGAAAACATAGAATCATTCAATGGTAATACATTAATGAATGAACACAGATATCGTTTAGCTCTATTCAATTTATCCAGAAAACCGGGTGGCGATTGTCCTGATATCGAAAGAGTTATGCGTGGTACATTAAAAATGAGAAGTGAAAATCTTGATGTTCTTGCCGATAGAAATAGTAGTTTTATCGAATTAGACAAACGAGAAGACAAAAACGATCAAATTATTGCTTACGCAAGACACAATAGCAAAAACGGTAGAACAATACTTGTAGTTGCAAATAAAAACCCTAATAGAAATGTAACAGGTATTGTAGAAATTCCAGGATTAAAAGAAACACAAAAACTTAAAAATATGGTTCCGGAATACGGTGATACAAGTGAATTCCAAGTTGATGAAGATGAACTTAGAGTAAATCTTGCACCTTGCGATGCTTATGTTTTTGAAATCGACACTCCAAATATCGAAGAAGATAGAAAAGAACACGCTTTTAAACAAAAAGTTCATGATTAAATATACGCAAACATTAAATAAATAACGCAAAAGACCGGCATGCCGGTCTTTTTATTAAATATTATTTTGTTCAATTTTTCTTACAACTCTTGCAGGGTTTCCAACAGCTAAAGAATTCTCCGGTATATCTTTTGTTACAACTGAACCTGCTCCAATAACGCATCCGTCACCAACTGTAACTCCGGGAAGAAAAATAACACTTCCACCAACCCAACAATTTTTACCGATTGTTATTGGTTTTGCTGTTTCTACAAACTTGTTTCTTGTTTTATAATCCAATGGATGAATTGGTGTATAAAATTGTGCATTAGGCCCAACAAGAGTATTGTCACCGATTTTAACTTTTGCACAATCTAAAACTACACAATTTGCATTAAAATAAACACCGTTACCTAACTCCGTATTGCAACCATAATCAAAGAAAACATTTGGGGTTACAAAACATCCTTCACCAACTTTGCCCAAAAAAGATTTTAAGATTTCTTCACGTTTTTGTGCATCTGGTTCTGCATTAAATTCTTTTGCTTTCTGTTGTGAAAGTTCTCTTAGTTTTATTAACTCTTCATCTTGCATTGGATAATAATCCAAGCCATTTATCATTTTATCAAATTCTCTCATAATTAGAATATAAACATCAAAGAGGTTAACTGTCAATCAGACAATTAACCTCCTAGTTGATCTTTACTTCTTTTCTTTAAAAACTATGATTGATAAGCGCCGGCTTGTTGTGCATAAGTCCAAGCTGACATTTTTTTCAACTTATCATTTTCAGTTTCTTTTGGAACTGCATTATTGTGTTCCATATTAAACCAGACCGGTTTACTACCTGATGTATGGCCAATACCACTTGCTTTAGGGTCCATAGTTGCCTCCTTTTTTATTTAATATCTTCGTTTTTTTCGTACATCTATACATTAATAAAGTATTTTATTTTGTTTGAATTTCATATTTTGTTTTTTTCTTTACAAATATTTACACAAGTCCTCAAATTATTTCTCATTTAATCTATAATATAAATACACAAAGGAGATTATTTTGGATATTTTAATGGATGATGTTACTGCCGGAATATTAGCAGAATTAGAAAAAACACAAAAAGAATTTTGGAATGTACCTAGAAAAACAGGTATATTATTAAATACATTTATAAAAATGATGAACGCAAAAAGCGTATTAGAAATAGGAACTTCTAACGGATATTCCGGATTATGGCTATCTAAAGCGCTTAAAGAAACCGGTGGAAGACTTACTACAATTGAATTTTATGATAAGCGTCAAAGTATTGCGATAGAAAATTTCAAAACTTGTGGAGTTATGGATATTGTTAGACCACTACAAGGTTCTGCGTGCGAAATTTTAGAATCTTTAGATGATAATGAAAAATTTGATTTTGTATTTATTGACGCTTGCAAAAAAGAATATGTAAAATATTTTGAACTCATAAAACCACATTTAACTCAAAAAGCGATGATTGTTGCCGATAATATAATCTCTCATTCAGAAAAAGTTCAAGATTTTATTGCGGCTGTTGACGCTGATGAAGAATTTCAATACGCAATTGTAGAAGTCCCAGGGGGAATTTTAACTGCATATAGAAATTAAATTTCAAATTAAAACAGAAATTAGGTATTAACTTATAACAATAAACCGCATTATATGTTACAATATAATTAGAATAGTTTATTGAGGTTTTATAATGTACGAATTCCCGTTTGAGTTGGATGATTTTCAAAAAGAGGCTTGTGAGTGTATTACAAAAGGTGAAAGCGTTGTTGTATGCGCTCCTACAGGAGCCGGCAAGACTGTTATAGCACAACACGCAATCCATTGCGCTTTAGAACAAGGCAAAAGAGTTTTTTATACAACTCCACTTAAAGCATTATCAAACCAGAAATATAACGATTTTTCAGAAAAATACGGTTCTGATAAAGTTGGGCTTTTAACAGGTGATACTTCAATAAATCGTGGTGCACAAATTGTCGTAATGACAACAGAAGTCTTTAGAAATATGCTTTACGGCACAAATTTTGGTTCTGTTACTGATAACTTAAAGGATGTTAAATACGTTATTTTAGACGAAGTTCACTATATGAACGATGAACAGCGTGGTACAGTTTGGGAAGAAAGCATTATTTATTGTCCGACAAATGTACAACTTGTAGCACTATCTGCAACTGTAGCAAACGCAGACAAGCTTACTGATTGGATTAATACAGTTCATTCTAAAACAGAATTGATTAATACTGATTTTCGTCCGGTTCCATTGAGATTTTATTATTTTGATTCATCTCAACCGCATACATTACTTCCACTTTTGACTCCAAGCGGTGCTTTAAACAAAAAAATCAAGCCGGAAAAGAAAGAATTTAAACGTGGAAAAGCTGTTCAAAAGAAAAATACAGTAAAAGATGTTGTAAGGAATTTGCATGAACAAAATATGTTGCCTGCAATCTATTTCACTTTTTCACGCAAAAAGTGTGATGAACAAATGGAAAAATGCGCATCATTATGTTTGATTACCCCTAAAGAGCAAGAGCAAATCAGAGAAATAATTGATGAATATATTGCAGAAAATCCTTATTTATATAAAAACAAGCATATTGAATACTTACTTCAAGGTGTTGCCTCACATCATGCCGGTTTACTTCCAGGCTGGAAAGTGCTTGTAGAAAAGCTTTTCCAAAAAGGATTAATTAAAGTTGTATTTGCGACAGAAACACTTGCTGCCGGAATCAACATGCCGGCACGTTCCACTGTAATCAGTTCAATAAGCAAAAGAACTGATAGTGGACATAGAACTCTTACTCCTAGCGAATTTTTACAAATGTCAGGTCGTGCAGGTCGTAGAGGTATGGACGAAATCGGCTATGTTGTGATTGTAGGCAGTCCTTTCCAAACTCCGGAAGAGGTTGCAGAACTCGTTTTGAGTGAAGCTAATCCACTTGAAAGTAAATTCTCGCCAAGTTATTCAATGGTTTTAAATTTGCTTCAAAGATTTACTTTAGAAGAAGCTAAAGAACTTGTACTAAAGAGTTTTGGCTATTTTTCTTCTAACTATAGAATTGAACCTTTGATAAACTTAAAGAAAGAATTTGACCAAAAGATAGATGAATGCAATTCTTTTGAATGTTATTGCAAACGCACAAACGAAGATTTGCTGGAATATAATAAAATTCGTGATATTTATGTTCAGAATAGAAGAGTGTTTAAAACTATTCAAAAACAAGAAAAGAAGAAAAACAGACCACTTAGCGAAGAAGCGGTGGAATTTGGCAGACAAACAAAATTACTTCTTGAAAAAATGCACTCTTATCAGTGTGATACTTGTAAGTTATTCAAAAAGCATATGAAAAATATTGATTTGCTTGAAAGATATTTAACAAAAGAAAAAGCACTTGATAAGGAAATTGAAAAACAAAAAGATATATTTTGGAATAAATTCTTATCTCATAGAGCTGTGCTTGCTGAATATGGGTACTTAAAAGATGATTATCCGACAGAAAAAGGGGTTACAATTTCTCAAATACGTTCAGAAAATGAATTGTTCCTTGCTCAAATAATTTTCTCAGGAGTGCTGGAAGGATTGACTCCTGCAGAATTAGCAAGTGTTGTTTGTGCTATTACAACAGAAGACATGAGAGCGGATTTGTATTCACAACTGCCTTTATCACCTAATGTAAGAAAAAAACTCAACAAAATCAAAGATATTAGACGTGATTTAGATAAAAAACAAAAACATTATGATGTAGAAGATCCTATGTATATCAATGGATTTTATTCACCATTAATAGAAATGTGGGCTAATGGTGCCGAATGGGATAGTATTATTGATGAAGTCGACATGGGCGAAGGCGACATTGTAAGATGCTTTAAACGTGTAATTGACGTTTTAAGACAATTCTGTACTATTGCAAACATTCCTGAAGACTTAGTGTTTACAGCAAGAGAAGCAATTGACTTGATACAAAAAAGCCCGATTGATATAGATTAAAACAACAATTCTTAAGTATCAGTACTTATATAATTTCACTTACACATTAATGAATCATATAAGTTGCATTGTTGCCAAGAACTTTGTCTTTAAGGCGTTTAAAACCTTTTCCATAAATATATTTCATCTGTTCAACTAGATTTTCTTCTACGTCTATCAAATACATGTCATGAACAATAAATTCTTTGATTATAAAAACAATACCTTTATTTTTTGTCCAAATTATATTTGTATCAGAAATATCATTTTTTAACGAAGAAATTTTTCCAATGATACCTTCACTATCATCTGCAGCAATTATAATCATTCTACCGCCGAGTGAAAGTTCGATATCTCTTGCAAAAGCGTGCTCAAACACCAGCCCGAATCTGGAAGTAAAATTATCATATCCTACAATTCTAATTTCTACATTCCTATTGTAAGCATTCAAAAGTTCTTTTTCAAAAATTTTATAATCCTGAGACCATATTTCCATATATATTTCACGTTTTGCATTTTGAATAACTTCAATAATTTTATCTTGAATATTTTTAATTCCATTAACAGTTATAATTGGCTCATTATAATTATCTTTTACTTCCGGAAGATGTTTATCAAGATAATTAACAGTAGAATTCATCTTTTTTAAATAGGCTGATGTCAATTGTTTTGGTTTTATTGGAGTATAAGTTACAGGTTTTGTATTTGCAGACACAACAATATTTTTTTCTTCTAACACTTTTAATGTATCATAAGTTCTGGATTGAGGAATATTTGTAAGCTTTGCTACCTCATATCCAGTTGCCGGAAAATTTTTCAATAAAGCAATATAAACTTTTGCTTCATAAGTATTAAAGCCAATTTCTTTTAATTTTTCGACTAAATCTGCCATTAAACACACCTGTTCTACATTGTAAAATTAAAATTATACAACCATATCATTAAAACTTCTAGAATCATCATAATTAAACATATGTATAAATGTATAAAGCATTTTTGCAGAAAACTTTTTTGTACCAACTTCTAACATTGTTCTCAAAGCTTCTTTGTTATTTGTTACAAGATTATGCGTCCTATTAAATGCTAAATTATCATAATAATTAGTAACATTAATTATCTGACTGTATTCTGAAATATAATCACTTGATAAACCTTGCGGATATCCGGAACCATCATTATTCTCGTGATGTTCTAAAGCCACTTTTGCAATTTCTTCTGACAAACCGAATTCATCTTTTATCATTTTATACCCAAGTATCGGATGATTCTTTACTTCTTCTTCACTCATTGTGAGTAATGCCTGTGAGCCCGGAAGATTTATTTTAATCTTTCCTATATCATGCAATAGCCCTGACAATATTACTTGGTCAACTGAAACAGTCGGATATTCAAGCTTTTTGGCTATCAAACCAGACATAGTCGCAACATTGAGCGGATGACAAAGTTCATACTCTCCTAAAAACCTTATTCTGGAACCTTTTCCGGATTTACCGATTTTTTTATAAACTTCGTTTTTTAATATCCCAACAAGAGTATTTAATTTGAATAACGCTTCTTCATAATATCCTTGCAATAATAAATCCAAAATTCTCTTATAAAAATACTTAATCCTGACTTGTGTTTCTGTTTTCACATAAGCATCTTTATTAATAACCGTTTCAAAATCCGTAGAATCAATTGATTCGTATGTAAAATTCAACAATTGAGTAGCCGCAGGAGTACCTTCTACTTGTTTAGTATTTTTTTCATTATCATCATTATTATTAAACTCTTCAGTATAAATTTTTATATGATTTTTTAACATTATCAACTTGCCAGGAGTTAATACTTCTCCTGCTTCCAAAATCTTGTTTTTAGATTCCGTATACAAATCGAATGGTAAAACTTTATAACTACTTAATTCTTTTGTTGTAACAATTCTCATATTTAGGATTATAGCACTTTTTTTATTATTTTCATACTGTATATGTTTTATTTTTATTAAACCATATTCCAAGCATTTTTAGGACAAACAGCCTGACATATTCCGCACCCGATACATTTATCATCCCGTACAGAATATTTTTTCGTTTCTTCTTCTATAGCAGATTGAGGACAATTTTTTAAACACAAATCACAACCTACACACAAATCTCTATCCCAAATAGGTTTGCGCAACCTTGCATCACCAGTTTGAGCTAATGCATAAATTTCTCCATTATCATCAACCAAATCGCCAAAAAGTCCTTCTTTAAACCACTCTTGCTGTTTAAACTCTTTAACACTAATCTTTTTTTCTTTTAATTCCTTCGGTAAAGGTACAATTTTTGTCCATTCTGAAAAATCTAAAAGTTTCTTTTTTAACTTTGGTTCTCCTATTTCTTGCAAAAATTCCTTCATGCCGGATTTAAGAAAATCTTTATCACATTTATCAAGCTCTACTTGTTCTACGCATTTTGCAAGACCTTCAACCTTGCCTCTTACATAAACCGTTCCGCCAACCATACCAACACAAGAACGGTTACCTAAAACAGATGGCAAATCTTCACAATCATAACCACAAATAACAGCAATACCACCACCCATAAATTCAAAACTAAAAGAGCCTGTATTTTTTAACACCCAAAATTGAGGAGGTTCAAATTTGGGATCATGCTTCATCAACGCTCCGGAGCGAGTTCCAACACGACCCGCAACATATATTTTTCCACCGGCTGCGCAATGTGCTGCAGTATCTCCACCATCACCTTTAACAACAATTTCCGCACCGGAATTTAACCAGCCTATATCAGCAGGAGCAGAGCCCTCTACAACAATTTTTGTTCCGTCCATACCCATTGCACCGACACGTTGTCCGGGGTTAGTAATATTAAAGGTCAATTTTTTTCCACTTTTTGACCAGCTTGAACCTCCAATATCATGTTGTCCGCAAGCTTCTATTTCAAATTCTGTATGTCCGTTTTCAATTTTCTTCTCTATTGTCTGAAGAAGTTCTTGAGTTGACATTCTTATATTATTTTTGAGCGTTTTTATTTTACATATTGCCATGGTATTTCCTTTTTGAAATAAGTCGTTAAGTCACAAGGTCGTTAAGTTCGTTTTAAATTTTTAGTGAAGTGAATTTATTAAACTTATTTACTTATATTTTATACAAATCCTTTTCTATTATTTTCTTAAATTCTGCTTTTAAATTATTCAAATCTACAATATCAATTTTATACGGTATCGTTGATTCTTCAAATTGCGCTTTTAATTGCAACATTTTTTCTATTGGTATTTTATCAGAACTTTTAAGTGCCACATCTACATCCGAATATTCTAAAGCTTTTCCTTGCGTTCTTGAACCAAAAAAATAAATTTCTACATCAGGAATTAATGCCAATATTTTATCCCTTATGAAGTTTACGTATTTTAGTTCTAAGTCTAATTCCATTAGTCAAACTCCTTTAATCGAGTTATCATAAAAGAAATTTCTTTACTAAAATCCGGAATTATACTAAGAACTTGAAGTGCAATTTCTTCATCATAAGTATGAGAAGTCATATTTCTCATTTCTCTAAATACAGTCCATTTTTCAAGATTAGAGCTTAACAAATTTAACTGAGATGCGGTTCTAATCATTTCATTAAAAGACATTTGATTAACTTCTTCCAACACAAAAGCACGCTCTATAAAATACTTGCGTAAAGTTTTTAATGCTATTGAATACGCAAATTCAAAACGCTGTATAACAGAATCTCGAACAGCTTCATCGTCAGATTCCTTTTCATATCTTAACAACATTTCTTTTAATTTTTTCTCAGCATTTTCTAATGCCGATATATTCAATGTTCCTTGTTGCATTTTTACCTTTCTGATTTTTATTAGAATAAAAGCTTAACAACTATACTGAATATCTAATCTATTCGATATATGTTTATCTACCGTAATAAGAGCATCTGAACGACCTATTGGAAGCGTTGAACATCCAACCGGAGCCATTAGTTTTTTGAGTTCTATATCCGTTGCTAAAATGTAATTAACTAAATTTTGTGCAACTTTATCAACATCAAGCCTTTTTACAAGACATTCTTTTTGAGCAGCAATCCCAGCCGGACAAAGTCCTGTATTACAAGCATTACATCTTCCGGTATCACTTCCGACACAACCGGCTATTTCCATAAGCATTCTACCGGTAAATACCCCATTTGCTCCCAAACAAATAAGTTTAAACGCATCCGCAGCAAAACTTCCCGTTTGTCCTAAACCACCGCCGGCAAACAAAGGAATTTCGCCTTGACGTCCTTGGTGAACTGCTGCAAGATAACAATCTCTTAATTTTGATGTAATCGGATGTCCTGTATGGTTTAAAGATATTTCATGAGCTGCACCCGTTCCGGCAGCCAAACCATCTAAGAAGAATCCACCAACGATATTATACGGATCACGCAACAAATTATTGTAAACAGAAACACTTGTTACAGAAGCTGCAACCTTAATCGCAACCGGAACTTTAAAATTAAACGCCGCATTCATAGACAAAAACATCTTCTGAACGCTTTCCTCTATTGAATATAAACCTTGGTGCGTAGGTGGAGAAAGCAAATCAGCTTTTGGCACACCTCTTATTTCTTGTACATATTTTGCAACTTTACTAGCAAGTAACAATCCGCCATCCCCTGGTTTTGCACCTTGACCGATTTTAATAAGTATACCGGCAGGATCTTCTGTCATTTCTGGCAATGATTTAATAATTCTATTCCACCCAAAATGCCCTGATGCTATTTGTAAAATCATATATTTTACATATCTTGATTTTAAAAGCTTGGTCGGAATTCCGCCTTCTCCGGTACACATACGGATTGGAATTCCCATAACTTCATTCAAATAAGCAGTCGCTATTGCCATTGCTTCCCACATTCTCCAAGAAACAGCACCAATAGACATGTCACCAAAAATTATCGGATAAATCCAACGGTTAGGAGGAAGTTGTGTTGTTTCAACAATCTTTCCATCTTTTACATCAAAATTAAGTTTATCGGCTTTCAAAACCCTGCCAAACGGAGTCTTTAATTCAAATGTATGTCTTTGTGCATCCAAAGAAGGGTCTGTCATTTGAGATATTCTACCGATTTTGATTTTGTCCAAAGTGCGGCCTTCCGTGTTCAAATTTGAACGTCCACCTTTTTTGAAAGAATCAGCCTTATTTGCTCTATAAGCAACTGAATACTTATCATCCTTATTTCTAATAAGTTTTATTGCGCCATTCGGACAAACATTTGCACACATTCCACAACCACGACAATAATTTTCTAAAGAAACATTTTGCTTAATAACAAGAACTTTTTCTGTCTTATTTTTTTCTATAATAGAATTCGTTTTTTTTCTTAATTCTACTGCCGGTGAAATTGCATTAAAAGAACACACAGCAGTACATTTACCGCATTGAATACATTTACTTTCATCATACTCAACTATCCAAGGTAAATCACTTTTATGTAACTCATTTATCTTTACTGCTGCCATCTTTCCACCGTTAAATCATTTTTTACTATTATTGTTTCATGTTCATTTGGATAAATATCATCCTCAATATTTCTATCAGGCATCAAATCATTAATACCGACAACTTCAGAAGTCATTATAACAGTATCTTCATTTTTGCCAATTACAACAGGTCGTAATTTTTTAGAATCACATACACAAAGCATTTCTTTATCAGGTGTTACCGCTAAAAGTGTATTAGGACCATTGATTTCTAAATGCGCCAATGATGCTTTTATCCTCAACAGAATTTCCTTATCCGGACGTTTAATAATCTCGTCATATCCAAGTGGTGTAATTGTATGTTTAAAATATTGTATAGGCCATTTTAAAATCTTATGCAGATAATGTAATGTATATAATAAACATTGTGAATCTGATTCAAACCCCATATACCCTTTATAAAGCCCTTTTTGATAAGATTTATTCTTCTCATAAAAAGTATTTTCGCCATTAACAAGTCCTGTATAGCCTTCTATAAAAAATGGATGAGCAGCGTATCTAACAATATCATAGTTAGTATTCTGCCTACATTGTGCAGTAATTATACTGGAAGTTAAATCTTTATTACCTTCCCATAAATTAAAATAAGTACCGATATCACGAGGACTGCCAATTTCTTTAAGCGTCAACGTATCCGGCCAAAATGAATATATAAAGCCGGAATTTGATTCTTCTAAAGCTTTTCTCAATCTAATAGAAGTATCAATAAGGAGCTCTTCTTTTTCTTCCTTTGTTGCATGTTTGTAACTTTTCGGATATTGCAAAACCTCAAAAATATAATTAGGCATTGCTTCTATTTTCAAGCCTTTTTGGTTATTAATATCCGGTGACCATTGCATTACACGAGAAAAACCGATTTCTCGCAAGATATCTTCTGCAAGACGAGTACCTTCTACAGTTGCAGCCATTGATAAAAGCGGAAGTTCTTTATAATTTTCAAACAATCCGCCCATATCCTGCATAACAAAAGCAAATCCGGAATCATCATGTCCTTCTTGCTGGCTTCTCATCAATTTTAAAGCAATTGACGGATGTAATTTCTTTTTCGATTTTATTGCACCTATTCTACACATACGATTGATTTTACCGCTTTTTTTCCCAACCGTCAAGATAAATGCTTATTATTTATTTATGCTAAAATTAAAAAATAGGAGATTATAAAGTGAGAGAAAATATTTTAAGAGAAACTGCAGCCACACATGTCTATTTGAATTATACAAGATTTGGTACAAAACAAGTTCATAAATTAAAATTATATTTTATTGATAGAGAGTATGCTTATTTTGCATCTAAAAAACTACAAGAAGATTTTGTGCCATTAAACAAAGGAACTCCTGCAGAAATATTAGTCTACACGGTTGATGGTTTCTATAAAACAAATGTTTATATAAATAGTACACAACAAGATACGAATGAAATATTATTTGAGGTAAGCATTCCAAAGACTTGGGAGTTTACTCAAAGAAGAAACGGCTCCAGATGTAATATTAGTATGGAAGTAAATATAAAATACAATGATGATTTTGAGATTAATGCAATCACAAATGATATCGCTCTTGATGGTGTTTCCTTTTATTTAAAGGATAAAATAAATGTAATTTATGAAAAATTACCGGCAATCATTACAGTAAAACTTCCATCCAGTTGCTGGATAAAAAATCCTTCTTGCAAAATTTATACAGAAACACAATTTGTACGCAAACGTATTGAAGAAGATGATAAAGAGCATTATCAACAATATCTTTACGCATATCAATTCATGAAACTTTCGCCAGAAGAAAAAGCTTCATTAAAAGAATTATTATTACAAAGACCACACTAAATAAATACAAGTTTTTATTGTTATTTGACAGCAAATGTTGTATTATACAATAAGATAAATTAGAGAGGAATAGCATGAATACAAATATTTTTAGGAACACAGACATAACAAAAATATATTTATTTTACGTTGATGGTGGCATAAAAGTTAAAACAGAAGTGAAAATGCGTTTTATGGACCAAAAAGACGGTTATTTTTCAGCAACACTTCCTCCTAATTTCAAGAAACCTAAAAGAAAGATTTCTGCCGAGTTGAAAGTTTATACATCAGACGGAATTTATCAATCAAGTGTTACTCTAATAGATACAACTACGTCAATAAATGATGTTTTATACCAAATTTCATTCCCTAAAAAATGGGAATTAATTCAACTCCGTTCCGGCACAAGAAAACATGTTGAGCTACCTTTTAAAATTCAATACCAAGATGGTTATTCATTAGAAGGCACTACTCACGATTTAGCTATTGGTGGCATTTCATTTATAAATAACCTTCAAATGTCTAGTATCTATAAAAAAATACCGGCAACAATAACACTGGAATTCCCACAGAACTTAATAATTAATTTCCCAGATAGAAAATTAGAAACTGAAGTAATGTTTGTTCGTGAAAACAAATATGACAATTTTGATAACAAATTGTATAGCTACAGATTCAAGTCTTTATCTCAGGATGCCATTGACATTATAAAAGCATTCTTAATAAAATTAGACTAAGATTTGACTTTATAAAATTTAAGACTAATAATATTATATACATTTAAGACGAAGGTATTTTGATGAAATTAATAAACAGACTCAAAGTTTTTGAACAAAAGTACATATTTTTGAGATGGGCAACAGGAGCAGAGTACGGAAAACTTGTATATGTTGGCGAAGATTTTGTAGAGTTTAATATCATTGACGTTGATACTATGGAATATCGTGAAACAACAATAATCAATGCTTCGCTCGTATTGGAAGCTATTTTTGGCGGACCGGATATTTCCAGAATTGTTGCAGAAATTTCTTCACTAATGTCTGATTAAGTAGCTTTTACCAAGGAGCCGACCCAATGTCTACGTGCATTGAGATAAACATTAAGTCTGTAATACCACTTCGAGGCGGAGTTGGTAGTTTTTTAAACAATCTTGTAATTTTTACCAAGGAGCCGACAATATGGCTACGTGCGTTGGGATAAGCATTGAGCCTGTAATACCACTTCGAGGCGGAGTTGGTAGTTTTTCAAAACCATCTTGTAATTTTTACCAAGAAGCCGACCAAATGTCTACGTGCGTAGCATAAATGGATTGTAAATTAGTAATACCACCATTGAGGCGGAGCCGGTAGTTTTTAAAACCATCTTGTAATTTTTACCAAGGAGCCGACAATATATCTACGTGCGTTGGGATAAGCATTGAGGCTGTAATACCACTTCGAGGCGGAGTTGGTAGTTTTTCAAAACCATCTTGTAATTTTTACCAAGGAGCCGACCCAATGTCTACGTGCGTAGCATAAATGGATTGTAAATTAGTAATACCACCATTGAGTCGGAGCCGGTAGTTTTTAAAACCATCTTGTAATTTTTACCAAGAAGCCGACAATATATCTACGTGCGTAGCACCCGTATGGGTAATTTTTTATTTTCTCTTTTGAATAAAAATAATTATATGAAGCGAATATTACTTTTATTTATTGGTGCAATTATTGGGATTATAGGATTTTTATTTTTCATCCACAATATCTATAACCTTCGAGTTACCGCTGTTTTTGAAGATATGGAACCATTTCCACACAACTTGAACGTATATTATAAAGGTTTTAAACTCGGACGTTCAATAAGAGTTCATCCATCAAAAGATTTTATGACTACACAAGTTGATATGGTTTTAAAAGCAAAAGACTTGTCGCTACCTGATAATATTACCGCTAAAGTTAAATCAAAAAATAAAAAAGATTATATCGAATTAGAATATCCTGATGCTCCATCTATTACTTATTTAAAAAATCATTCATTTATCCAAGGTAAAAAAGGGTTGGATATTGCAGGATATATTGATAAACAGGCAGAGGGCGGGGGGCTCGATGAAATAAAAGATAACCTCAATAAAACCGTTGAGTCTGCAAGTGGTACATTAGATGCAATGACAGAATTTATTAATACGGGGAATGACATACTTAAGGATTTACGTCCTTCATTAAAAGAAACCGGAGAAAATTTGGCCAATATGAGTAAAAATTTGGCTGATGTTACCTCTGAATTAAATCGTTCTGCAAAACCTCAAAGACTTGATAATACTTTTGTTAACATAGAACAGACTACTAAAAATATAGAACGAACAACTAAAAACTTAGAACTGGCAAGTGTTAATATTGCGAACATTTCTTCTCATACACAAACAGAAACTATCGGATTAGTAGATTGTGTTATTGCAAATACAAACACAGTGGTCAAAAACATTAACACTGTTGTCACTAATACTAATGATATAGTAAAAGGTTTTCAGGCAACACTGAATAAACGATTTGCCGGCATGAAAATTATGTTCGGCCGTCCATTAAAAGGCTAAAAAATGTAAAATAAATTACACTTCCCAGTTATTATTTCCAACTGTAAAAAATCCATTCCGGTTATTATATCCTATAGAAATGTTTAAATCATTAATTGAATTCCAACCTTTTGATGCAACTCTATCTATAAGACTCTTTGCATAATCAAAAGCAGCACCCTTAAATTCAATTCCTACAGAACTATTTTCAATACCGTCTTTTAGCAAATCATATAAACTTTGCCCATCAGACGTATAGTATTCACCATCTTTTAAGTTTAATTGTGATAAATCTAAACCGGTAAATTCTTTAACTTGTTGATAAGCTCTGAATTTATTAACTATTTCACTATCAATACCAGATGACGAATTCATTGCATAATACATCAGATTTTTGGAATTATTCTTGTTGTTTATTAAATTTGCAATTTGTGATAACAAGTTAATATCATCTAAACCTGAAACAGTAGCATTAAAATCATATGGATTAAATGTAATCAATAAATTATCATTATCACTCAAATTTATACCATTATTCTTAAGTAAATTTGACATATTTAGACTAATCGAATCGTGCTTTGATTTTATTTGATTTACTTCATAAGTATCCCAATCTTCTGAAGTATAATTCAAACGTGGATCGTTCAAATCTCCACAACCTATTGTCCCAAAACACACGGCATTGTAATCGTTTTTAAACATTGCATATTTTTCAGGCTCATCCCATTTTTTTGTATATGCAAAATCATCTGTTCCAAAATATTTTTTACTTAAATATTGATGTACTTCTACTTCTGTTTTACACTGACTACGCATTGAACTTGCCCAATCAGCAAGTTTTTCATCTAAAGCTCTTCTTGAAAGATTCAAGTCTGAATACGGATTACTATTCTCTGATTTTGATTTCAAATCATCAGAATTCCAATTATCAACCATTTGTTGATACCTATCTTGAACTGTTTCCGGTGAATAACGATGTACATTATTATAATAGTTATAATAACCAATTTCGCTCATTTGAATCCTTTCAGATTATATAACCATTATATCATGTTTTATAAATTATAAAAGATATATTCTTAAAATTTCCAGCTATTCAAGTATTCTTCTTGTTCTTCTGTTAATGTATCAATAGAAATTCCCATTGAATCAAGTTTTAATTTAGCAATTTCCATATCAACATGTTCGGGCAAGGTATAAAGTTTGTTTTCTAATCTACCTCTATTTTTAACTAAAAATTCAATTCCCAGAGCCTGATTTGCAAAACTCATATCCATGACTGATGCAGGATGACCTTCTGCAGCAACAAGATTTACAAGTCCGCCTTCAGCCAATACATAAATTGATTTTCCGTTTGAGAGTTTATATTCATCTAAATACGGACGAATTCTCTTAATCTCTATTGCTAATTTCTTCAATTCCGGAACATTAACTTCTGAATCAAAATGACCGGCATTACAAACCATCGCACCGTCTTTCATATCCATAATATGATGAATATCTACAACATGTTTATCACCAGTTACAGTTAAGAAAATATCACCTTCTTTTGCAGCTTCCGCAATCGGCATAACTCTATAACCTTCCATTGCGGCTTCTAACGCTTTTAGCGGATTAACTTCGCACACAATAACATTTGCACCAAGTGCTTTAGCTCTTAATGCACAACCTCTTCCACACCAACCATAACCGGATACAACAACAGTTTTGCCTGCAATAAGAACATTTGTAGCACGCATAATACCGTCCATTGCACTTTGACCTGTACCATATCTGTTATCATACAAATGTTTTGTTAAACTTGTATTTACACCTAATGTTGGGAACAGAAGTTCACCTTGTTTTTCCAAAGCTTCTAAACGTATAATTCCAGTTGTAGTTTCTTCTGTTGCTCCAATAAGTTTTTTTGCTAATTCCGGTCTTGTTGCATGCAAAGTGGCAACTAAATCTCCACCGTCATCAATAATCATATCCGGATTGAAATCCAACGCATCTTGCAAGTGTGCTCTATAAACATCTTTTGGTTCTCCGGCATAACCAAGAACAGGAATTCTCCAATATTTAACAAGTGCAGCAGCAACATCATCTTGTGTTGACAATGGGCTTGAAGCTATCAATAAAGGTTCTGCGCCACCTTCCATCATTGTAATAACCAATGCGGCAGTTTCTTTTGTTAAATGTACACAAGCAGAGAGTTTTAAACCAACAAACGGTTTTTCTCTTAAAAATCTTTCTTTAATTTTTTTTAGAACAGGCATGTCTTTCATTGCCCATTCAATATTATTTTTACCTTGCTCAGCAAGATTTATATCTTTTATATCACATTTTAATTGAGTAGAGTTCATAATTGCCTTCCTATTCCATTAAATTAGCAACGCTTACGGTATACATTTTATCATCAACATATACGATTGCCCATCTTATTGGTAATATGTTTAGTTTTGTTAACTCGTATTCTATATTCTCTACTGATAAGTTATTTAATTTTGGGATTTTTACTATTTGTGATTCAACTCGCATAATTTTATAGCACCTTTACTAAATCATTTTTGATTAAATTATAAAACTTATCATCAATATCATAAGCAAAATTGACAATAAAAGATAAGTCACTATTGTCAAACATTTCTCTTATCAATTCTATATCGTTTAGATTAATTGAAGTTTTAGGAACAACCAAAATATCCAAATCAGAAAGCTGTCTATAATTCCCTTTTACACGAGAACCATAGAAATAAAAATCATATTTCTCTAAATATAATTTAAGAATATCTTTTACAATATTTTCTTCATTTTCAGTTAAGCCTTTAATTGGCATGCGCTTTTCCTATATCACTGGAGTGCAACCCCAATCTACTTTAATTATCTTGAATATTTTTTTTCAATTTCTCTATTAGCATTTCTGTATCTTTTAAAAAATCAGGAATAATTTCTATTATTTTTCTTGATTTTACCAAATTGTACTCATGTGCTGTATCATTTCTTTTTTGATAATAATTTCGCCATCTTTCCCAATTTTCCGTAAAACCATAACCTTGCATAAGACGAAAAATATTATTCATAGAAAGTTCTTTTTCTGTTTTTCCGTAGTTTTGAATAAAAATTTTTTTAGTCAATTTCCAAGCTGCTTCTAAAGTATATTCAAATCGTTTTACGCAAGAATCAGCTATATATTCTAATAATGAAGAATTTTGATTACTTTCATAATCGGCATAACAAATTTTTAGTGTCTTATAAGCTTCTTCAAGATTTGAAATTTGAATCATGATAATTCCTTTTTATAAATTTATAGTTGGGGTATAATCCCCAACTTATTTTTATTTACTCTACGGTAACAGATTTTGCTAAGTTTCTTGGCTGGTCAACATCTTTACCCAAGAATTCTGCTATATAATATGCCAACAATTGCAATGGAACAATTGCAAGAGCCGGCGAAAGAATTTCTGAAATTTCAGGAATTCTAATTATATAACCGAACAATTCGCTCAATTTTTCATCATCTGAATCAGTTAGAGCAATCATTCTTGCATTTCTAGCTCTTGCTTCTTCTGAATTTGATAAAATCTTATCATAAACTTTACCTTTCATTAAGATAGAAAGTACCGGCATAGTTTCGTCCAACATTGCAATAGGCCCATGTTTAAGTTCACCTGCTGTATAACCTGTTGCATTAATATAACTGATTTCTTTTAGTTTCAAAGCACCTTCTAATGCAGTCGGATAATTTATACCTCTTGCTATAAAGATAAAATCTTTTGAATTAGAAAATGCTCTTGCACATTTTTGAATTTCTTCTTTGTGAGAAAGAACTTTTTCAATTTTTTGCGGAAGAACAATAAGTTCATGTTTTAAATCAGCTAAATCTTTTTCTTCCATTGTACCTTTAACTTCTGCCATATAAATTGCAAGAAGATAGAAAGAAATCAACTGAGCCATATAAGATTTTGTGGCTGCAACAGAAACCTCTATACCTGCATAAACAGGAACAAGACTGTCAGCTTCTCTTGCCATTGTTGAATCAGGTCTGTTTGTAACAATTAAAATATGCGAACCTTTTGCCTTAGCTTGTCTTACAGCAGTAATAGTATCTGCAGTTTCACCTGATTGAGAAACACCGATTACAAGTGTATTTTTATCTGTAATTGTTTTTCTGTAAATATATTCACTTGAAGGTTCTACATCAACTGAAATTCCACAAAAATCTTCTATAATATATTTACCAATCATTGCTGCGTGAAGAGATGTACCGCAAGCTACAATTTGAATTCTATTTAAGTGTTTCAAAGTTTCTTTATCTAATGTAACTTCTTTCAAATGAATAGGTTCATCCATTGCATGAAGTTTTCCGGACAATACATTTCTAACAACGTCTGGTTGTTCGTGAATTTCTTTAAGCATAAAGTGTTTGTAACCCATCTTGCTTAAAGCAACCGGTTCCCAAGGAAGCATTTCTACTTTACCTTGAATTGGGTTATTATTTATGTCAATCAAATTCATAGAACTTGGAGTTAGTGTCACAATTTGATTATCATCTATGTACATTGCTTTTTTAGTATATTGAATTATTGCAGGAACGTCTGAAGCAATATAATATTCACCTTCTCCAATACCTACCAACAACGGAGCATTTCTTCTTGTTGCAACAATAGTATCTTTTACATCTTGATGAATTACACAAAGAGCATAAGCACCTTCAATTTCTTTTGTAGCAAGTCTTACTGCTTCTGTTAAATCTTTTGTTTGAGCGAATTTGGTTGCAACTAAGTGCGCAACTGTTTCTGTATCAGTTTGAGAACGGAATGTACATCCTTGTTTTTCAAGTTTTGCTCTAAGTTCTTTAAAGTTTTCTATAATACCATTGTGAACAACTGCCACCTTACCACAATTACAAGTATGCGGATGGGCATTAATAACTGTTGGCGCACCATGAGTAGCCCAACGTATATGACCGATACCAATTGTTGATTTTGAAATCTCTGAGTAATTTTTTTCAACTATATCTTTTAAATTTTGCAACTTACCTTCTGCTTTATATAATTCAACTTTGCCATCAACATTAACGGCAACACCGGCTGAATCATATCCTCTGTATTCCAAATTCGTTAAACCTTCCAGCAATACATCGATAGCTTTTTTATTTCCAATATATCCAACAATTCCGCACATAATAACCTCGCTCTTTTTTAGTTGAAAAGTTTAGACGTTGAGGAGTTGAGAAGAAGTTTTAGCCAAAATTTTTTCTACAAAACCAGCGCTTATATTCTAATAAAACTCCTTAAAACTAAACTAACAAATATATTTTATCATAAAATTTTTAAACAACTTATTAAGATTTTCTTAAGGAATTATCTGCGTAAAAATAATCAAATTTATTATTTCCTACAAATAAAAAATCAGAAAAATTTTATTTTAATCTTTCTGATTTTTTAAAAATAACATTATGTTCTTAAGAACGTACTATACTGTTGTTGCATTTGAGCTATCAACATATCCATTGACAAGAATTTTGCTTCCAATCGTGATTTATATCGTTCAACTTCTTTATTTGCACGTGTAATTTTCTTATCTATTTCTCTAATTTTTTTATTGTATGATTTTTCTGTACTTGAGAAATAACCGGAAGAATCGCCCAATGCTCTACTTACATCTTCCTCAATTTTAGTGAATATACCTTTGTTGTTTGCACCACCAATTAACAAATCTTTCACTGCATCTTTATCAGCTTTATAAGCCTTAAAGAATTTATCCTTGTCAAAAGTTAAACTTACAATTGCACTATTAGAAGTTGAGACATTGCTACCGCTCGCAGCATTTGCTTTAATACCAATTGAGTCAAGATTGTTAAATACAGTAGTACCGGCATCAGAACTTGTCATTACATATCTCAATTGATTTCTAATAAGTTTTAAAGTAGATTCTTTTTTCAAATCACCATCAGCCGCTATAGCTTCATCAACATTTTTCATCAATTCATTATAAGAATCAACAACAGCAGAAACAGCATTCGCAAGCGTTTCTTTATCACGTTCTACTTCCAAAGTTACAGCTGAATCTTTAGAAAGTCCTTTAAGTTCGATTTTCAAACCTTTTATTCTTGTTATAGAACTATCAATAGTATTAGAAGTCGAAGTATAAGTTGTTCCATTGATTCGAACTTTTGCATTATCACCCATTTCCTGAGTTTTAATATTCATTCGTGTACTTTCAGCCTTCGTAGTACCATTTGGCGCACCTCCCTTCCAAGTAGAAGTTGTTAAACCGATGACATCTGTAAAGTTAGTTGTCAAAGCTTCTACGTTAACCAAAGAAGCACCTGTTTTTCTTGATTTTATAACAAGTTTTCCGTCTACATTATCCCAGAATGCAGTTGCATTAGCATCCTCGCTTGAATTTATATCAGAGATTAAACCGGATAAAGTTGTGCTATTATCAATCGTAAATGTTGCATTACCAATAACAAATTTACCAACGCTAACTTTACCACGTCTAAACAACCCGTTAGAAGTAATCAAAGATTCGCCTGTTACGCAGTATAATGCTCTAATACTTTTTGCAACGCCATTTTCATCCGTGTTTATGCCTGTAATAGCATTAAAATTACTTTCATCAGATGTAGCACCGACTTCAATTTTCTTCTTCGATTTTGAATAGATTTTCAAATATCCATCCTCAAAACCAACAACAACATCATTATCTTTAAATTCAGTCGAAATTTTTGATTGTAATGTAGCAAATGTATCGGTTTCAGTGATATTAATTTGAGCTTTTTGTCCATCTCTATAAATATTCAAAGTACCTTTTGAGATATTCAAATCACTTAATTTTGTACTCATATTTGCAAAATTTGCAACAGATAATGTTTTTTCCTCAATCGCTGTAGTTGTTGACTTAACAGTAGAATTACTTGCAGAATATCCACCTAAATCTTTCTTGTAAGTCAAACCAGTATTGTCTAATAAATTAGAGGTTGTTCCGGTAGAAGAAATTGTCAAAGTATCATATCCACTTTGGATTATAATTTGACCATCAGAAGTTATTGTTGCATCCATTCCCAAATCTTTGAATTTATTTAACAAACTTCCGATTGTTTCATCCGCTGTAATATTAATTGTATTTTTTTGTCCGTTAACAAGAACAGATAATGTTCCGGCAGATTTTTTACCGGTTTTATCAAAATAGCTTACCAAAGTTTCTTCTGTCGCAGAAGTAAATGTTGTTTGAATAGAAGAAGTTTGTTCCATACCAACATATTGAAGTGAAGATTTGAAACCACCGGTGAACAATTTTTCTACTATATTAGAAGAATTTGTTGTGCTTTTTGATTTTTGGACATAAGAATCACCTTTGCCAAGTATTGTTAATATTGCAGCATCATGGCTCGCTTTTTCAACCAAGCTTGTTTCAATTCCAAAACTTTTTAATGTATCCATAAATGAGCCCAAAGTTTCATCAGAGGATACTAAAGCAGTATATTTAACACCATTGTTATAAACATAATACTCACCGGTAGTTACACCTAATTGTGATAACAATGTTTCACGTGTTGCTGCAACATTAATTGTAGAAGTCTTAGTAACTTCTAAAGTCTTACTGTCATAAGTACTTGTACTTATCCAATTGTTCAAATCAATACCGAGCAAAGTCAACGCATTAGAAGCCTTAGTTGTATCTGAATAATTCTGCAACACACTATCGCCCGTATTTTTAATCATCAATTGACCTTTTTCATTTATTACGGATTCAAACCCAAATAACGCAAGTTCGTCCATCAAAGTTCCGACCGTATCATCTGCAGTAAGTGAAATATTTGTCTTAACCCCATCTTTTACAACAGTAATAAAACCGGCTTTATAAGTTCCTTCATTAATATCAGCGAGCTTAGTTTCACGAGTAATCGCACGTATTTCATTTTTTGGCACATCCAAATGATTTGACTTATAAATATTTACAAAATTCCATTCCGCAAACAATGTTGAAACAATGTTTGAATTTGTATCCGCTCCTGAAAATGCTGATGTTGCAAGATACGTATTATTATAAGCACCAACAGAAAGTGAACCATTTTCGTCAATATCAGTAATCAAACCATATTGCGCAAGCATTGCTTTCAAATCGTCAACAGTCATATCATCAGTAACTGTTTCAGTATTTCTTACACCACTATTGTAAACATAGAATTTACCTGTAGTAATGCCTAAATTCTTACCGCTTGTATCTCTCAAATCTTTCAACTTAGTAGAACCGCTAACTTTATCGTTAGTATCAGTAGTGTACTTCAATTTTTGGCTTGTAGAGTCATATCTTGTAGACCAAGCTCCGGAAACACCAAATTTTTGTAAGATATTAGATGCGTTTGAACTTGAAATACCGCTTGTAGTTAAATAACTGTTATTATTACCATCAAAATAAAGCTTTCCTTCCTGAGAAATTCCGACAGTAATTCCGTAAACAGAAAGTTTTGCTCGCAATGTTTCTAAAGTATCGTTTACATCAATATTCAGCGTGCTTCTTGTACCATCTTGATAAACATATATTTGTCCGGCGGTAATTCCTAGATTTGTACCGGCAGAATTAGTTAATTCTTTCAACTTATCAGACATTGATATTTTACGAACATCAACTCTTGTATCTGTCAAATGATCGCTCTTTTGAGTAATTTCGCCTAATGTCCAATTTAATAATCCAAATTTTTCCAGAATATTTGAACCGCCGGTTACAGCTTTTAACGTACTATTTCCAATACCTTCAATATTCATGCGGCCCTTATCATCAATATAAGAATTAAATCCATACTTAGACAACAAGTTTCTGAAATCACCTACTGTTTTAACTTTTGTCAAATCTACATTTACAGTATAATGAACACCTTCTTGATTAATAATGATATTTCCGCCGGTAACTCCAAACTTAGACAGTTCATCAGAATCTTTCATTATAACAGTGGTTGTTTCTAAAAGATTAGTTGACCTATTATAAGTTGTGTCTGTTCCATATTTTTTAGTATAAGAAGTACCCATCAAGAACTGACCTAATGCTCCGGAAATACTGAAATCATTAAGCGTAGAACTTGATACGGAGAATCTGCCGTTTGAATCAATAACTGCATCAATGCCGTAATTTGCTAAAGATGATATAACATCATAGATTGATTGAGTTTTTGTAAAATTCAAAGTTACAAAATGATTTCCGGCATCAGATATAGTATTCAACACTAAACTTGCATTATTACCGGTGAAATCAATCTTTGTTCCGCTTTGTAACTGCAAATTCTCTAATTTACTTGTGCCTGATGCAGCAACAGTAATTGTATGATGTAATGTTGAAGAAGTTCTGTTTACAGTAACCGTCTTAACATTCGTGACGACATTGCTTAATTTCAATGCTGTTAGAATGTTACTTCCGCCTGTTGCGGCTTGCATGTAAACATTTCCGATACCATCAATAGAAACTTTTCCGGAATCATCAATTCTTCCGACCAAACCATATTGAGAAATCTGCGTAAAGAATTCGCCTAAAGTTTTTGTATCATCAACTTTGATTGTTACAAATGTTCCATCTGTTTTATGGATAATCAAACTTCCATTTCCTGCAGAATATCCATTAATTGAAGAAATTTTAGTATCAGATGTTAGAGTTGCATTTGCAGATGTATAAGTCAAATCACTGGATGTTTTATTTACTTTAATTGTAGTAACAGCAGTTTCATAGCTTGAACCGGTCAAACCGAATGCGCCGTTCCAATTTGTTACATAGCCATCTGCTGTGCCTTGGAATTTCAAGACACCATCTACTAAGGAACCGGAAATTCCATAGCCGGCTAACTCGTTCATTACGTCACCGATTGTTTTTGAACCGGTTACAGATACGTCATAATTCTTGCCTTCATAAGTTACCTTAATTACTCCTGTTCCGGCACTTGTTTGAGAGATTCGAGTTGTTGCATCAGCGCTGTATGTTACGTTGTGGTTTTGGCGGCTGGATAATGTATTTGAGCCGGTGGTTATTGTAGTTGAGGTTACAAC
>CAKVIN010000011.1 GCA_934754425.1 uncultured Candidatus Melainabacteria bacterium
TGGAAATTACCAGATTATTTTAAAATTACCGGCTCCGCCTCGGAGTGAAACTACAAATATAGCGTAATTTTTTTCTGTAGAAAAAGTAAGCAAAAAGACTTATCACACATTGTCGGCTGCTTGGTGGAAATTACCAGATTATTTTAAAATTACCGGCTCCGCCTCGGAGTGAAACTACAAATATAGCGTAATTTTTTTCTGGAGAAAAAGTAAGTAAAAAGACTTATCACATATTGTCGGCTACTTGGTGGAAATTACCAGATTATTTTAAAATTACCGGCTCCGCCTCAAAGTGAAATCTACTAAACAAAGAATATAAAAAGACTTATCACACATTGTCGGCTATTTGGTGGAAATTACTAGATTATTTTATAAAAATAGTTATTTATAGGCTGGATTTCTCGTTTTGCAATACACTTTTAAGCTTGTTGTTAAGATTACCAGTTGATAAGTGAAGTGGAAAATCGAACCTCAGAATGACGCCAAGCCGGTAGTTTTACGCCAAGTCATCCTGAGCGCGATTAGCGTGAAGGATCCAGCTGTTTAGTAACTTTTATTTTAAGTCTATACAATATAATTTTTATAAAAATTGCTCGTTTTGACTATATTCTAGCAAATTTTGTAAAATTTATCTCGGACAGTAGTGCCTATAAAGGGAGTGGACGCGCAATAACTATTTTTTAACTACTAAGCAAAGCTCACTTATTCTATCTTCCACTTTCTACGTTTCGCTTTACCCCTATCCTTCGATAGTTTCAATATCACCGTCATCAGATACAAATTGTATTCCAAATTTTGCTCTGAATAAATATCTAACAGTATTGCTTTGGATTTCAAACATCATTTTATTAAATAAATCATACGCTTCTTTTTTGTATTCAATCAACGGGTCTTTTTGACCGTAAGCACGCAATCCGATACCATCTCGGAGCATGTCTATGTTGTGCAAATGGTCAATCCATTGATTATCGACAACTCTTAGCAAAATATCTCTTTCCAAAGAACGCATAATATTATCGGCAGCAAATATTTCTTGCTTAACAAATGACGGGTCATATTGTTCAGAAATTGAGTTATAAAAATCGATAATTTCTTTTTCGTGTTCTTGATAAGCTTTTTGCGCAGCTTCTTTCAAAGAATCATATATTCTATTAAATCTCAAACCTTTTATGTCGTTTATCGTAATATATGATAACTGCGGAATAATTGAGTGTAATTCTTTTATAAGAGTTTCTATATCTTCTTGGATATATTCTTCAGGATTCATTTCAGGAGTGATATAACTCTTGAGTAATCTGTCAATTTCTTTATCAATCATATATTCAATATCTTTGCGTAAATCTTTGCCTTCAAGAACTTTTTTCCTTTGTGCATAGAATTTTTCTCTCTGAATATTCATAACATCATCATATTCAAGTACGCTTTTACGTATATCAAAATGATAAGTTTCGACTTTCTTTTGTGCAGATTGAATTTGTCTTGAAATCAAAGAAGATTCAATCGCCATGTCTTCTTCGACATTAAGCATATTCATCAATCCGGTAATTTTATCACCACCAAATATTCTCATCAAATTATCTTCTAATGATAAGAAAAATCTTGTAGACCCCGGATCACCCTGACGAGCAGCACGTCCACGAAGTTGGTTGTCAATTCTTCGAGATTCGTGTCTTTCTGTACCAATAACATGAAGTCCGCCAAGTTCAATAACTTTTGCATGTTCTTCTGTAGTAATTTTTCTTGCACTTTCTAAAGCTGCTTGCTTTAATTCTTCATATTTTTCATCATCAGGCAAAATTCCTTGATTTTCGAGTTCTTCTTTTGCCAAAAATTCAGCGTTACCGCCTAAAAGAATATCGGTACCACGACCGGCCATGTTTGTGGCAATTGTAACAGCACCAACACGACCTGCTTGAGCAATAATATACGCTTCTCTTTCATGTTGCTTTGCGTTCAATACGTTATGTTTAATACCTTTTTTATTCAATAACGCAGAAATATATTCTGATTTTTCGATGCTAACAGTACCGACCAAAACCGGACGTCCAAGCTTGTGTTGTTCAATAATATCGTTAACAACAGCGTTATACTTTGCTCTTTCTGTTTTGTAGATTACATCCGGATAATTAATTCTTATATCAGGCTTGTTGGTAGGTATAACCGTAACTTCCAGATTATAAATCTTACCAAATTCTGCTTCTTCTGTCATTGCAGTACCGGTCATACCGGAAAGTTTTGGATATAATCTGAACAAATTCTGGAATGTAATGCTTGCTAAAGTTTGAGTTTCGTCTTGGATTTGTACACCTTCTTTTGCTTCAATAGCTTGGTGCAAACCATCTGACCAACGTCTGCCCGGCATTAAACGACCGGTAAATTCGTCAACAATCATTATTTCGCCGTCTTTTACGACGTAATCTGTATCTCTAATGAACAATTCTTTTGCTTTAAGTGCGTTCAACAAATCGTGTGCGTATTGGTTGTTAATATCAAACAAATCTTTGCATCCGATTATTTCTTGAGCCTTATCAATACCTTCTTCTGTTAGAATAACATTTTTATTCTTTTCGTCTACTTCATAATCTTTATCTTTGCTTAGTTTTGGTGCAACTTGTGACATCAACACATACGTATCTGCAGATTTTTCAACTCTTCCGCTGATGATAAGCGGAGTTCTTGCTTCGTCAATCAAAATACTGTCGACTTCGTCAATGATTGCATAATTAAATGGTCTTTGAACAAGCATTTCTTTAGAAGAAGCCATGTTATCTCTCAAATAATCAAAACCGAATTCATTGTTTGTACCATAAGTAATATCACAGGCATAAGCCGCTCTTTTGCGATTAAATTCTTCAGCATCGTGTTGATTAGATAATATAACTCCGACACTAAGTCCTAAAAACTTGTAGATTTTTCCCATCCATTCGCTGTCACGTTTAGCGAGGTAATCGTTAACTGTAACGACATGAACCCCTTTTCCTGTCAAAGCGTTTAGATAAGCTGATAATGTAGCAACGAGAGTTTTACCTTCACCGGTTCTCATCTCTGCAATATGACCGTTGTGTAAGAAATACGCACCGATTAATTGAACATCAAAGTGGCGCATGTTCAATACTCTTTTGCCGGCTTCACGTACAGTTGCAAAAGCTTCCGGCAAAATTTTATCAAGCGCTTCTTTTTCCAGAATCCTGTCTGCTTTTTCGTTTTCAGAAGTAGGACGTTTTGCTAATATATCTTTAAAATATTGTGTTTTTGCTTTAAGTTCTTCATCAGTGAGTTTTTCAAACTCAGGCTCTAATGAATTAATATAATCGACAATACCCATCATTTTTTTAACTTTTTTTTCGTTCGGGTCACCTAATAACTTTAATAAAAAACTAATCATAATAATATTCTCCAATTATAAATATAATACCATAAACATTATTATAATCTTTAAAAAATAGCCGAATCGGGTACGAAAATATTGAATTTATATATTTTTACATAAAAAAACACGGAGCTTCGAACTCCGTGTTTTTAGTTTTATTGTTTATTAAACTTAGTTATCATAAGCCCATCTTGCTGCTGCACCGTTAGGAACTGCATAAGAACTTCTTAATCTTATACCAAATTGGTCTTTGATTACACGTTTTGATTTGTTGCTACAATCAGCTGTGGAATCATTAGTTTTATCTTTTGCTTTCATATTACCAACACCTTGGCAGTTAGAAAGTAAGTTTGGACCTTTTTTACCGTTGGTATCATATACAGCTGATATACCTTTAGGTAAACCATCTGCTTGTGGCGCTACAGCAGTAGTATCATATGTAGTACCATCATTTACAAATGATAGAGCAGAACCATCTTTGAAGAATACAACATAGTTGCTAGCTCCATTATTAACAAGTTTAGCATCGGCAGAAGTTGTACCTGAAGTCGTACGATCCATTGTTGTTCTCTTTGCCAAAATAGCATACAATGACAATGATTCTTCATTATTAGTCGAAGTAGTACTTAATGATGAATAATCGAAACCATCAATAGCCAAATTGGTTTGTGCTGCTTCTGTTAAAGTGTTGATACCTTTTTTTATTGCTGTTTTAGCTTGTTGTTCTTGTGTGTTAGTCATCAATGCAGGAAGTGTCAATGTTGCAACTACACCAATAATAGCCAATGTAATCAAAACTTCTGCAAGAGTGAAACCGTTCTTTTTCATCATAATATTCCTTTCTCTTCTTATAATGATTATTTACTTAATATCTACATCTGTTATGATTTTAACAAATTTAGGTATAAGTGTCAATATGAAGTAAGGAATATTATACAAAATATAACAAAATAATGGATAAATTCTTGGATTAAATACTATTATTTACTTAATATATAATTAAATTTATATATACGTTTTTTGTCTAAGCAATCACTTCAAACTTTTCTGCACGAGTTTTTAAGAGTGAAACAGCCGCTTGTGAATTCAAAAAGTTCAAAGCTCCCATGAAGCTCTTTTTATTTGACAATTCTTCTCTTGCATCTCGCATGGTTGTTGTGATTTCGGCATTTATAATCTGTTCATTTATTAGTCTGCTGGAATTGTCTGTTTTCTTAACTCTTTGTGGCATGCCAAAACCGATATTATTATCTTCTACTTTTGGCTCTTCTACAATCGGATTAACCTTTTCAGGCTGCTCAACAGTTTTGTTAATGATTTGTGAAAAAGGATTATTTTTGCTTACAAATGAACTACGAGCCATGTCCATAACATCTGTTTGAACTTCTTCATTCATGCTGGAAGAACGTTCTTTGACACGGTTGAATATCATTTCTTTCAACGCATCTGCTTCTTGTCTATTAACGAATGAATTAAATTTGTAGTCCATAATTTTATCCTCATATATATAAAAACAAAAATGTAACAAAAATTGATAAAAAGTATATATAAAGTATATAAAATGTTACAATTTTTAATATTTGTCGTTATTATTGAGTTTTGGCTTACAAATTAGTTGTAATCAATAACAAAGAGTAGAAATCAAGCTTATGTTTGTAAACAAATTCCTAAGTTATTTGTGTTTTTGCGATTTTTGATGTATAATTAAATTGCTATTTATATTTCGGCTAGTGTAAAATCTTAACAGGAAGGATATAACCGACCTGTTTTCTTTTGCCTTTATGCGGAAAAAAGTATTTTTTTTATTATTAATCATTTACTCTTGCAGGCAATATATTTTATTTTTTCGTTAACTATAATGTGTGTACTATGTCGAAAAACAAGTACAAAAAGAGGGATATATATTCATTAATCATTTTGGCTCGGAATTCTGATGCTGTAGCGTTAGAAGAATTGATTCGTCGAGTTCAAAAAGATGTTTTTGTAATGTTTTCGTATTTAACAAACAAAAGGCAAGATATTGCTGATTTGACGCAAGAAACACTTGTTAGGATGGCAAAAAATATAAAAACATTAAAAAATCCGACCAGTTTTAAGTCATGGCTTAATCAAATTGTTTCAAATGTTTTTTATGATTATGTAAGATTGCATGCCAGAGAAAAAAATATTGAATTAGACCATGATAAATTATTTGAAATAAAAGATAAAATTGGATGCGAGCCCGGTGAGAAGTGTTTGTTTTCTGAAATGGAAAAATTGATTAAAGCAGCATTATTGAATTTACCGGAAAATTTGCGAATTGTTATTATTTTAAGAGAGTACGTCGGATTGAGTTATGAAGATATTTCAAAAATCACAAATACAGCTCTTGGCACGGTAAAATCCAGAATTGCAAGAGCACGATTGAGATTGAAACAAGAACTCAAAGAGTTTATATGATTATTACTATTTATATTTATTTATAAAGGAGTGTTTTATGGAAATTACTTGTTCACAAATGGATGTTTTATTATCGTTTTATATAAAAGGAGATTTGAGTAATGCTTTGAAAAAACAAGTCGAAGAACATTTAGATAATTGTTCTACTTGTCGAGCTAAATATAATATAATTAAAGACATGCTCAATGATATTAAAAAAGAAGTCGAAGAAGATGATGTTTTGTGTCCGGTTAATAATAAAAGTCAGTATCGAATTTTTCAAAACAATTTGTCGGCTTATGTTGATAATGAATTGCCGGCGGACGAAACTATAAAAATAAAAAAATATACTATTAATAATAAAAAAGCACGCAAAGATTTAGAGGATACATATAGCATTCGTCGTTTGATGAGTGAATCTTTTAATAAATCAAAAATTGAAGCCAAAAAAGATTTTACCAAAAATGTTATCAAGCAATTAACTCCGCAAGAAGAATATAACTTATCTTTTCATCCGGTTTTAAAGCTTGCTTTTGCTTTTATACTTACAGTACTTGTTTTATCAGCAATAATCGTTTTTTCGTTGACTCTTTAGAAAAAAATATTAGGGCGTGAATACAATAACTATAATGGTGGGAAAATTAATATTTTCCTCACCAAATTCTTTTTCATATTTACTTCCTCGCTTTAAAATATAATCAAGCATTGACGTATAACTTTTTTGCAATTAAACTTAAACATTATATAGTGTGGGGAGATTAATATGGAAGAAAATGTTTTAAAGAAATTTAGTACAGCTAAGTTTTTGAGTTTTGCACTGGGATTTTTCGGGCTACAATTTGCGTGGCAGATGAGAATTATTTTATCTGGGCCGGTTACAGAAAACCTTGGTGCATCACCGTTTTTATTCGGGTTAATTTGGTTAGCAGGGCCGTTTACCGGAATGGTTGTTCAGCCATTAATCGGGGCTTTGAGTGATAAAACAACTTCACCTTTTGGCAGAAGAAGACCGTACCTTCTAGGCGGTGCATTACTTTCTGCTATTGCGCTTTGGGCTTTACCAAATTCTGAATTGATTACAAATTTTATTTCTTCAAATTTACATATTAAATTACCTGCGCTTGCTGCTTTAGGTTTTGCTGCAGTAATGATTTGGATTCTTGATGCGTGTGTTAACATAGCTCAAGGACCTTATAGAGCTTTGGTTCCGGATGTTGTTCCTCAAGAACAACATTCAATTGCTAATTCTTATATCAGTTTGGCAATCGGCTTAGGTTCTGTAGTCGCAGCAGGAACAGCACCGTTTTTGAAATGGGCATTCAATTATCAAATGTCTATTAATGCTCAATTTATCATGGCTGCTTTAGCGTTTTCTTTAGGCATGATTTGGACTTGTATGGCAATAAAAGAACGTAGATATCAGCCAAAAGAAGATGAAAAGAAAGAAAAATTTGATTTTATAAAATCATTAAAAGAGTTTTTTGCATTATCACCGGAAGTTGGAAAAATTTGTTGGATGCAATTCTTCACTTGGATTGGAACTATGTGTATGATGATTTATTTTACACAATATTCTATTCATACAGTGTTTGGTGTTCCGGATTTGTCAAATGTGTCAGAAGTTGTAAAATCCAGCTATGATTCTGCTGTTTTAGCCGGTACAAATTTTTCATCCATATGTTTTGCAATCTTTAACTTTGTTTGTTTTATAGTAGCAATTCCGATTGGAGCTTTGTCTGTAAAATTCGGTAATAAAAAAGTTCACGTAATATCAATGTTAACAATGGCTTTGGCATATTTGGGCATGGCTTTTTGTGTAAACGTAAAATTAGTTGCATTATTCATGGCTATTTCCGGTATTGGTTGGGCTAGTATTTGTGCGTTACCGTTTGCAATGCTTTCACAATTTATTAAACCGGGAACAGAAGGTTCTGTGATGGGTATCTTTAATATCTTTATTGCCGGCCCACAAGTATTTGTTTGCACACTTGTTTCTTGGTTTATTAACAAATGTAGTTTTAATGTAATTGGTGGAGTGAATTATCACTGGGAATATACTTTTGTAATCGGTGCTTTATGTTTAGTATTGGCTTCTGCGATTGCATATAATGTAAAAAGTAAGCAAGAAATCGAGGGTTAACATGGATAAGTCTGGGGATAATATATTAAATGAACGTAATCAAAAGGGGCGTGTGTTTTTTATTTATCCCCCATCTCCGGTTTTGAACAGAGAAGACAGGTGTCAACAACCGACAAAAGATTTGTTGGTGATTCCGCCGCTTCCACCTACTGATTTGATGTATTTAGCAGCAATTGCTGAACAATGCGGATATGAAGCAAAAATTAAAGATTATAGTCAGGGCGGAGATTTTTTGGTTGATTTGCAGGAATATAATCCGCACTATTTAGTTGTAAATGTTGCAACTCCGACATTTTCTTCTGATATGGATTGGATAAAACAAGCAAAAGAAATTAATCCGTCGCTTTGTACTATTGCTAAAGGAGCTCCGTTTTTAACTTATAATCAGAATGCTATTTATGAGAATTCTTATTTGGATTATATAATTGTGGGCGAACCGGAATTTACATTGAAAGATATTTTGAATGGAGTTCCGAATAACGAAATATTAGGAATTTGTTATCGAGAAAATTTTCAAGCAGAAAAAACTGAAAAACGTCCTTTTATAGAAGATTTGGATAGCATTCCATTTCCGGCAAGACATTTGGTAGATAATAATGTTTATAGACGACCGGATAACGGAAAAGTTCAAGCAGTTATAAAAGTTGCTCGTGGTTGTCCGTTTCATTGTTTCTTTTGTTTAGCAACTCCTGTTTCCGGCTCAAAAGTAAGAGTGCGTTCTGCTGAAAATATAATAGCAGAAATTAGGGAATGTGTTGAAAAATATAACATTACTAATTTTGTTTTCTGGTCTGACATTTTCAATTTTAACCGTGAATGGACATTGAATTTGTGTAAAAAAATCATTGAAAGCGGATTGAAGATTACTTGGTCATCTAATACTCGTGCGGATACAATGGATGATGAAATGGCTGCTCTTATGTATAAATCAGGTTGCAGGTTAGTAAGTATTGGGGTCGAAAGTGGCTCTCAAATGGTTCTTGATAATATTGGTAAAAAAATTAAACTCGATGACATAAGAAATACTGTTAAAATTTTAAAGAAAAATAAAATTAAAATATATAATTATTTTGTAATCGGTTTACCTTGGGAAACAGAGGAAACTGTAAAAGAAACGGTAAAATTTGCAATTGAATTGGATAGTAATTTTATTAGTTTTTATACGGCAACTCCGCTTCCGGGAACAAGATATTTTGTTTATGCAATGGCAAATAAGCTTGTTGAAGGAAACTTGGATTTTAAGAGTGCTTATTATGAGCCCGTCGTTCGTTCACAGACTTTGAGTAAGGAGCGTATTTTTGAATTACACAAAAAAGCTGTTAAACAATTCTATTTGCGCCCTAAATTTATTTTGAAAACTCTTTTGTCTTTGCGAAGTTTTGAAGAATTAAAGAATTATTTTATAGCCGGAATGAATTTAATTAGACATAAATAGTTTATTTAATAATTTCACCCATCAATCGATTCTCAACAAATTCTGTTATGCGAACTTGTTTAAGTGTGTTAAATTCTCCATCCGGTAGAAGAATGTTTAAATAATTTGGCGTAACCCCTTTGTATAATCCGGTTTTTTTATCGGGACGTTTTTCTATAAGAACTTCTGCAACATCTCCAATATTTGATTTTTGAAAAGCATCAAACTTTTCGGCAGAAATTTGTTTGATAATAGCTGCACGTTCTTCTTTTATCTTTTCATCCAAATGGCCGGATAATTTTTCCGCTATTGTTCCTTTTCTTATTGAATAAGGGAACGTGTGAATTTGACTTAGTTTTGATTTTTTCAAATTATCTATTGTTGTAGCAAATTCTTCTTCTGTCTCTCCTACAAATCCTGCTATAATATCACTTCCTAAAAATGGTTTGTTGAAGCGTGAAACAATATCTTCTATTTGTTCCAAATAATACTCAACTGTGTAATGCCTGTTCATGCGTTTTAATGTAGTATTACATCCTGATTGTAATGATAAGTGGAAATGTGGGCAGAATTTTTCACTCTGTTGTAGAAAATTCAAAAGTTCAGGTGTTATTTCATGTGGATTTAATGAACCTAAACGATAACGCTTAATATTTGTTTTATTTTCGATTTCTATTAATAAATTTAGTAATTCTTTTTTATGTTCCTTACCCCAAAGTCCTATATGAATGCCCGTTAATACAACTTCTTTGTATCCGGAATCAGCATATCTGTTTATTTCATTAATAATAAAATCAGACTCAGCACTTCTTGATTTACCACGGCCATAAGGAATTATACAATATGAACAGCGATTGTCACATCCGTCTTGAATTTTTAAACTAATTCTTGTTTTTGACGTATCATCCAATATAACTTCGCAAAATTTGTTTTCACTCATTAAATCTTTGACTGCGTACGTTTCTTCATTAACTAATAAATTTGCAATATTAAATTTATCTTCATTTCCATAAACATAATCAATATAAGATTCTTGTAGAAGTTTTTCTTTTTCTATTTGCGCTATACAGCCTGTTAAAATAGTTTTTAACCCTTGATTATGAGCGTGACGTAACAAATACATTGCTTCATTATCACTTGTTTGTGTTACTGAACAAGAATTTAATATATAGTAATCTGCATCTTTTTGATTTTTTACTTCAGTAAAACCTGCTCCACAAAGTTTTTGAGCAACGATTTGCCCTTCAAATTGATTTGATTTACATCCCATGGATTTTAGATAAAACTTTTTCATGACTATTTGATTTTAGCATAAAAAAAAGTTATTAAAATTTAGTATTTTTAGATGAGAAATATTGTTACAAACTTGATTAATTGTGTTGTATGTATTAAAATACCAATAAATTGAATTTTGTGTAGAGGGAATTTGTTGATATGAAGAAAGCTTTAATGATTGCATCTGTACTTATTGTTGCGGTGATTTCTACCGCTTGTATAAATAATATGGCAGTGCAAGAACTTAATAATAAAGCGGCAGAATATATGCAAAAAGGTGATTATGAATCTGCAATGAATCGTCTTCAAGCTAGTTTAGACTTAGATTCTACTATGTATGAAACGTATTATAATTTAGGTGTTGCTGCAATAAATGCTCAAAAATATGATAAAGCAATCGAAGCATTAGAAAATGGTATTAAGATAAAAAGTGATTTTGCAGATTTTTATTATTCATTAGGAATCGCACAAAATAGTATGGCTGATGAAATTTTAGATAAAAATGAAACTTCTGATGATGAAAATAATGTGGATGTAAAAAAATCTGAAAAAGTATCAAAAGAAATTTCTGCAGAAGATAAATCAAAGGTAGAAGAATTGAAAAAACAAGCATTGGATAATCTTAAAAAGTATTATTCAATGAATTCTAATGCACAAGATAAAGAAGATGTGGAAAAATTGATTGCAGAAATAAATTCGTATTTTACCGGTGATGTTCAGAAGGTTGAGGAATAATGTTTGAGTCACCTTCACAAATTTTGTGTACAATATTTGGCTTAAATATATATTATTATGGAATAATAATGGCTATTGCTATTTCAATAGGAACTTTGGTTTCTGATTGGGCTGGGTCAAAATATTTTGGATTTAAGAAAGAAACTATTATTGATTTAGCTCCATATTTAATTATTTTTGGAATTCTTGGAGCAAGAGTCTATTATTGTGCTTTAAATTATGATTTTTATTTGAGATTTCCAACGGAAATTATTGCAATAAGACATGGCGGTATTTCAATTCATGGTGCAATTATAGGTGGCGCAATAGGTTTATTATTGTTTGCAAAACGTCATAAACTTAATATAAAAAAGCTATTTGATGCAACAGTAGTTGGTTTACCTTTAGCACAAGCAATTGGTAGATGGGGAAATTTCTTTAATTCTGAAGCGTTTGGTTCTCCTACAGAATTACCGTGGAAATTGTATATAGCTCCACAATATAGACCGATTCCTTATCAAAACAATCAATTTTTTCATCCGACATTTTTATATGAATGTATTTTAGATATTATAATTTTTGTAATTATATATTTTGTTGTAAAAAACAATAAGATTATAAAAGACGGAAATCTGGTTTTGATGTATTTATGTTTGTATTCTATCGTTCGTATAATTGTTGAATCGTATAGAATTGATAGTGTTAAATACGTTTTAGGTTTGCCAGTTGCAATATTTGTATCCGTGGGTATAATTGTTTTATCAATAATTTTGTTTCTAATAAATAATAAACAAAGGAGTTAGGATGAAAAGAATTTTATCAATATTAGTTATATCATTTACGATGTTATCATTGCCGGTTTTTGCCGTACCGGAAGCACAAAAAATTGCGGTAGTAGATATTCAAAAAGTTGTTTCTGCATCAGCGCAGGTTAAGGCATTAAAATCATCACAAGAAAATAAGAATAAAGAACTTGCTGCGTTTATTAAAAAAGCTCAAGAAGATGTTAATAAACAAACTGATGTTAACAAGAAAAAGTCTTTGGCTGAGTCTTATGAAAAACAATTGAAAACAAAAAGAGAAGCTAATATAAAAGATTACACTGCGAAATTAAAAGCAGCAGATGCAAACATAACAGCACAAATTGGTAAAAAAGCATCAGAGTTAGGATATACAATGGTTGTTCCTAAATCAACCGTAGTATGGGGCGGTGATGATATTACTGATGTAGTTTTAAAAGGTATTAAATAGCAGATGAAAGCAGTTCTTTTTTACGGACCACAAGATATAAGATATGAAGAAACAAGAATTAAACCTTTAGAAAAAGGGGAAATTCTAGTTAAAATAAAAGCCGCATTGACTTGTGGTACTGATGTTAAGACTTTTAGACGAGGGCATCCGGTTTTAATTAAAAATATTCCGTCTGGTTTTGGACACGAATTCTCCGGAGTAGTAGAAAAAGTTGCAGATGACGTAAAAAATGTAAAAGTCGGCGATAGAGTAGTTTGTGCAAATTCAGCACCTTGCGGAGATTGTTTTTATTGTAAGCGTGGTGAATATAATCTTTGTGAAAATTTGGATTTGTTAAATGGTGCATATGCTGAATATATTGTAGTTCCGGAAAGAATTGTAAGAAAAAATACACTTATACTTCCGCCAAGTTTACCTTTCGAAAAAGCAGCATTTTCAGAACCATTGGCAAATGTTGTGCATGGGGTTGAAAGAACAAATATTCAAGCTGGACAAACTGTTGGTATTATTGGAATTGGACCAATAGGTTTGATGTTTGCGAGGTTGTGTAAGTTAAAAGGTGCAAGAGTCATTGTTGCCGGTAGAAATCCTATTAAGTTAAAATTGGCAGAAGAATTTGCACAGGTTGATGAAATAGTTGATTTAAAAAAATATTCTAATCCTGAAATTATATTTAAAGATTTTTCTGATGAAAAACGAGGTTTAGATGTCGCAATAGAATGTGTTGGCATGCCTGAAATTTGGGAACTTGTTTTCTCTTGCGTTCGTCCAGGAGGAACAGTGCATTTCTTTGGTGGATGTAAATCCGGTTCAAAGGTTACATTTGATACTACAAAAATGCACTATGGTGATATAAGACTTATGAGTGTGTTCCACCATACTCCTAAATATTTTAGACAAGCTCTTGATTTGATTTCAACAGGGGATGTAGAAGTTGAAAAATTAATCACAGCAGAGTTACCGCTTGATAAAGTACAATACGCAATGGAACAACATATTGCAGGAAATGCGATTAAGTTTTTAATTAGACCTTAGTTGTTAAACAAAAACATTATTTTTCAATTCTTAAATGTCTGTTAGGTTCTTCACCAATAGAACGGCTTTGAAGGTTATATTGTTCAACAAGTTCGTGTTGAAGTTTTCTTATTTGAGCATTTTGTGGGGCTAAATCGACAAGATTTGCACCGTCAAGCACTTTTTTTATTCCTAATTTTGCTTCATCAAGTGCTTTTTCCGTTTCGTCTGTGTATCCAGTTAAAGACTCAACATCTCCAGGTTGGATATCAAGTGCGTCTTTCAAAACTTTTTGAATTTGAGCCATAGAGTTGGTTTTAACATAAAATATTTGAACACGATATTCTTTTGCAGTGCTTAATATTTTTGCACCACCTTTTGCAAAGTTTTTATGCGCAATTACAATGTCTGCATCTTCTACGTTTCTGATAATTTCTACATTCAAATTTAGTCGTTCTATTAATTTTTCAACAATTGTTCTTGATACAGCGTACAAGTATAATTTTTTGAGTGGTTTTGCTTGTTCGACATATTTCTGTCTGGAAAAAGAGAAGTTCATTTTGTTATCTTCTGGGGTTTGAGAAGCGATTTTACTATCTTTTGTATTTACTTCTTGTTGTAAATCAGGTAAAACAACTTTTTCTACATCTTTTTGTTCTACTTTTCTTATTTCAGGACGAATTGGCCATCCTCTCAATATGTAATCTACGGCTTCTGATGTGTTTTTATATACTGCCAAAGTATTTCTGTCAAGAATTTCGATTACAATATCAAAAGTAGGTTGTTTTTCTCTTTCCAGAACTGTTTTTTGTGAAGCTCTTCTTTTAGCTTCATCATCACCTAATGTTACTGATTGAATACCACCTACTAAATCTGAAAGAGTAGGGTTTTTTATTAAACTTTCAAGACAGTTTCCGTGTGCGGTTGCAATTAACATAACCCCACGTTCTGCAATTGTTCTTGCTGCTTGCGCTTCCGGTTCTGTGCCGATTTCATCAACTACAATTACTTCAGGAGTGTGGTTTTCGACCGCTTCTATCATAATGTCTTTTTGGTATTCCGGCTGAGAAACTTGCATTCTTCTTGCAGAGCCGACAGCAGGATGCGGTACATCACCATCACCTGCAATTTCATTTGAAGTATCAACAATAACGACACGTTTTCCAAGTTCATCTGCTACAAGGCGAGAAATCTCTCTTAATTTTGTAGTTTTACCAACCCCTGGAGGACCTAAAAATAAAATACTTTTACCTTGTGTGCAAATATCTTTAATGCAAGCAATCGTACCTGTTACAACACGACCGATACGACAAGTCAACCCAACTACTTTCCCTTGACGATTTCTAATAGCACTAATTCTGTGAAGTGTTCCAGGTATGCCGGAACGATTGTCATGGGTGAATTCTTGTAGATGTGAAGTTACGAATAAAATATCTTCGTCATTGATAAAATCGCAAGCAAGTTTTTCTATTTTTCCACCAGCGTGACGAACTTCTGGAACTCTACCAATGTCCAGAACAATTTCGATTACATCATCAAGTTGATTACACGACAAATTATTCACAACTTTTTGGGGCATAACTGCTAAGAGTCGTTCGAGGTCATTTTGAAATTGTAAATTGCTCATCATTCTTATATTAAATGCCTTTCTGCTTTCGCATTTGGCTGATAACGATTCAACTTTGATCTCCTAATTTTATTATAACATATTTTTCAAAAAACTACATATATATTTTTGTATAAAATTTTTCTTATAAATAAAAAACGGAACTGTATAAGTTCCGTTAAAATATCTTTTTCTTTATTATTTTCTCTGTCTCTCGTGTTTGTCTCTCTCTCGTAATATTTTTTAAGCTTTGCTTTCACCTTTATCTTGTACTTTTGTAGCTTCTTCTTTTTGTTTTTCTTTATCTGCTACATCATTCTTTTTATCTTGTTCTTCTTCGAACATAGTTGCAAATTTTACATATAAATCTGTGTCATCCATAATTTCATCAAGCTCTAAATAATTGTTCTCATCTGTATTTGCTTCTTGAAATTCATCTCTAGAAATGTCATACTTTTTAGCATCATTTTGAGTTAATTTATTTGCACCAACGGTTTTTATAATAAAGTTTTTCAATACGTTTGCATTAATATTAGTTGACATATTTTTGTCTCCTTATTCATTTGTTTCATCTTACATATATATAAAGTATTTATAAAATATCTAATTTCACAAGTGAATAAATTCTTTACAAAACTTAATAATATAAGTTCCCTGCGTTCAAGAAGCAATCGCAACACTAAAATCTTGAAGTTTTGTTTGAGTGTTATATTATAAAAATTTTCTTAATTAACTTAAAAATGCTTATTTAATAATTGTAAAGTTAAACTTAACTTTATTTAACAATTCTTTTTCTAAATTTTTAGCAAATTCTAATAAATTTTCTGTTACAATTTCTCTATTATGAATTTTTAAATCATATTTGCCAGAATTGTCCTCTAGAAATTCTTTAATTTGACTATATTTTGTACTGTAATTTATCTTAATACTGTTATTGGTTTGTTGGTTAATTAATACTCCTAACACTTGTGATAATAAATGCTTATCGGCATCCAGTCGCAAGCACTCTAATAAATTGTTTACAGGAATATTATTTAATTCTTTATAGTATGCATATATTTTCACTTTTCGTTCAAGAGTTTCAGGAGACAGACAAAATAGACTAGGCTGTTTTAATGCAACATTCGTGAATTCTTTTTTTGTGATTTTAAATTTATTAGCAGATTCTGTAATTCTTTTATCTAATGTTTCAGGAGACATACAAAATAGACAAGGTTGTTTTAATGCAGCATTCGTAAATTCTTTTTTTTGTAATATCAAATCTCTTAGCAGATTCTGTAATATTTTTATCCAATGTTTCTAATTTTTTATCAAAAAATTCTGGAGTTTTTTGTGCAATTTTTAAAAATTCTTCCTCATTTACTTCAAATCTTTCAGCGAATTTTTTAATCTTACTTTGTAGTTCAGGAGTAATTTCAATTTGTTTTTTCTGAATTGCAATTTGGGCTTTACCGTTTGAAGTTTCAACAGAACTAATAATTCTTTCGGATGTGCTATCTTTAGTCAGTGGATTTGAAACAGGCTTTTGCTCTTTTTTCCCTCTAAAATTGACTAATGTATTAAATCTACTATAAAAAATATTTTGACCAGCTAAAATGTTCATTCTGTTGTATTACCTTTCTAATATTCGTTTTATTAAATGTAAAATTTGTAAAAATATTTTATTGCCTTTTTTATTTCTTTTTTACAAAATTTTACATAAAATTGAATTAATAATATAAACATGAAAATGGTTAGGTGAAAATCATCTAATGAAAAGTTTAATAATGTTGCATTTTAATGTAGAATCTAGTCTGGTCTCCAACTTTAGTTATAGGCTAAATTTAAAATAATCATCTATTCTAATGATTTATTTTACTTGTAAAATTGTTAATCTTAATATGTAAAAGAGTCTGAGAATATAGAAAGGAATCGTATGAAAATTAACAATGTAGGTTTAAGCCTTGGTAAAAAGAGCGTTAATCCATTCAGAACATCTCGTAATTCGACTACAAACCCATTTCAAAACGTGAGCTTTGAAGGTCGTACATTAGATTTAGAATTCGCTGATGTTTTTGAATCAAAAAAGGTTAACAAGATGAAAATGATTTCATCTTCTGTTGCTGGAAGTATGAATAAAATTCGTTCTTGCATTCCAGAGTCTATTGTAAATTTTGTAAATAGAGTTAGAGAAGGTGTTTCTAACGCATGGAATTATGCAAAAAGCAAAGAGGTTAATATCCCTGGAATGAAGGCAATCTCAGAAACTTTGAATAAAGAAATCAAGATGCCGGAATTAAATATCGGAAAGAATATATCAGAATCAGTATCTAGTTTTGGTAAAGGAATTTCTGATAAAATGTCATTCTTAAATACTGATATTACTGATATCGGTAAAGGTTTGTCTGATAAATGGAGTTCTTTGATAAACAAGATACATTCTTCAAACGATCATGTAAAAATTTCAAAAGACATGCGTGTTGCTGATTTGAGGAGCATGTGGCAAAATGAATTAAAGACTATATCTGAAAGTGAGGCTGCATAATGAATAAAAATATTGCTGAAATTATTAACGCATTAGCAGCGCATGAAGATAATTCTTCAATTCAAGTATTGGAAGAATTAGGAACAAATTCTCCTGATAATGAAATTAGAGAATATACATCTCGTGCTTTAGTAAAGAAAAATATGCATGATTCATTAAAGGTCGTTATTGTAAATCAAGGTAAAGGTATAAATGACCTTTCTCCTTCTGTCGCAATGAGCACTATTAATGAAATTCTTTCTTTAAAAGATAAATCAGAAGTTATAAAGATTCTTGATGATACAATCAATATGCATTCTGATGAATCTGTTAAGGAAAATGCACGTTCAGTTAAGTCATTGTTAGCTTTAAGCTAAATATTTAAATTTAAATCTTATAAAAGAGCAAAATAACTAGATTTTGCTCTTTTATTTATGTCAAGTACAAATATGTGAAAATTAAGATTCATCTAAAAGATTGATTGAAATTGATATATAGTTATTTTATTCTTGTTATATGAGGTCTTTTGTGAATAAAAATCAATTAAAAAAGCAAATTTTTCAAAAAGAATTACAAATAAAAAAATTGCATTTACACCAAGAAACAAATGATATTTGTTCTCAATTGTATAATTCTTTAATATTGGAAAAAGCAATTTTAAAAAAAGAATTAGAAGAGTTTGAAAGAAATCCTTTTTTTGAGAAAATGAAAAACTTGTTTTCTACTAAAGAAAAATTAATTTGTGATTATTGGAAAAAATAGTCGCTATGTGTTTTTTATAGTTTATGTTATAATTGTACCAAGAGGGTAATTATGTTAACAATAGACTATAGTTTGAAAAAATCAATAAGAGGTGCTTTTGGTGAAGAACTTGCAGAATTGGGTAAGGAAAACCAAAAGATTGTTGTATTAGATGCCGATTTATCAGGTTCTACGCAGACATCATTGTTTGCGAAAGAATTTCCAGAACGATTTTTTGATGTTGGTATCGCAGAACAAGATTTAATTACGACAGCACTAGGCTTGTCTTTGGAAGGATTTGTTCCTTTTGCAGCGACTTTTGCTGTATTTGCAACCGGTCGAGCTTATGATCAGATAAGAAATTCGATTTGCTATCAAAAATCAAATGTAAAGATTATTGGTGCACATGGTGGCATAACTGTAGGTGAGGATGGAGCGAGCCATCAAGCTTTAGAAGATGTTTCTTTGATGAGAGGGCTTCCTAATATGACAGTTATTGTTCCGGGTGATTATGAACAAACTCGTCAAGCAGTAAAGTTTGCTTCTGAGTATGAAGGCCCTGTTTATATTCGATTATCTAGAATGAATGTGCCTTGTGTTTTTGATAAGGATTATAAATTTGACATTAATAAGGCTCTTGTATTGAAAGAAGGTACTGATATAACTTTATTTGTAACCGGAGATGTTCTTTCTGAAGTCTTGAAAGCTTCTGATATATTAGAAAAAGAAGGTTATAGTGTACAAGTTGTTAATGTTCCGGTAATTAAACCGTTTGATTCTAATACGGTAATATCTTCAGCATTGAAGACTAAACATGTATTTACGGTTGAAAATCATTCTATAATAGGTGGTTTAGGTTCTGCTGTATGTGAATGTCTATCTGAACATGCACCAAAACTTGTTCGCAGAATCGGAGTAAACGATTGTTTTGGACAATCTGGTACTCCTAATGAATTGTTAAAATGTTATGGTTTAGATGCGGAAGGTATTTCAAATAAGGTAATTGAGTTAATAAAATGATACAATTAAGATCTGTTACGAAAAAATATAAAAATAATTATGCATTAAAAAATATAAATTTAGATATTTTATCAGGTGAGTTTGTTTTCATTACCGGTGCTTCTGGGGCTGGTAAATCAACCTTAATGAAAATGTTATATAAAGAAGAAACACCAACTACCGGCACGGTTTTGATAGGTGGTATAAATATTGCGAATTTACCACCGGAAAAAGTTCCTAATCTAAGAAGATGCATGGGAATCGTGTTTCAGGATTACAAACTTTTACAAAATCAATCGGTATATGATAATATTGCGTACGTTATTAGAACTCTTGGAATAAGTTCTTCTGATATTAGAACTCGTGTAACCGGTGCATTGAAAGTTGTAGGATTATTAGATAAAGCAAAAGCAAAGCCAACAGAGTTATCAGGTGGTGAACAACAACGTGTGAGTATTGCAAGAGCTTTGGTTAATGGTCCGCCATTGCTTATAGCTGATGAGCCTACGGGAAATTTAGATCCGAAAAACTCTTTAGAGGTAATGCAAATTTTGGAACAAATTAACCAACGTGGAATTACTGTTATAGTTTCAACTCACGATTATACTTTGGTTGATAGGTTTAGAAAACGTGTTTTAACTCTGGAAAATGGTGAAATAATAAGAGATATTCAGGCAGGTACGTATGGACAATAGTAAGCAACAATTGAAAAAACAGGTTAAAAAACACATACCAAAAGATTGGTTATGTGAATTGAGAATTGCTTACAGAATTGTTATGGAAGCTGTTAATGATATTAAAAGAACCGGTATAAACAATTTAGTCATTATTACGACAATGGCTGCTATTTTGACTTTATTCGGTGTTCTGTTTCGCTTTACGCTATCATTATCAACATTTGCTAATGAATTAGGAAATGTGTTAGAAATTTCCGTATATTTAAAACAAAATACATCTGCGGCGATTGTTAAAGATAGAGTCCGAGAAATTAAACATGTAAAATCAGTAACTTTAAAACCAAAAGAAGAGTCTTGGAATAGTTTAAAACAAGAATTAGGTTTGCATGATATTTCAAATCCTCTTCCTGATACATTAAGAGTAAAAGTTGATAAACCGGAAAATATATCTGATGTTTATAATCAAATCAAGCCTATTGCCGGTGTCGAAGATTTGGGTTATGCAAAAGAGTTAGCTAAGAAAATGCAGGTATTAACAAATGTTGTTAATACTACGATGATATTTGTAATAATCATATCAGCGGCATTAACGATAACAATTATAAATAATACAATACGTTTGGTTATTCAAGCTAGAAAAGACGAAATAGAAATTATGCGCTTGATGGGGGTTAGTAATTGGTATATAAAAACTCCATTAATTATGCAAGGGGCTTTTTATGGTTTTGTATCATCAATAATAGCAGTATTACCGTTGAATTGTATACAAGGATTGTTGATAAATGTGCATAAATTCTTTTTGATTCCAAATCCTGCTTCTGCGCAAAATATTGTAATTATAACATTGTTGATTATTGGAACAACTTTTGGTGCAATAGGAAGTTTCTTATCAATTAAAAAGCATTTACAAGTATAGAAAAGGTGATTGAAATGGATAAAACCGTAGAATTAGTAAATAGTGTTAAAGATATACATGCTATGCCTAGCGTAATTGTAAAGGCATTAAATATAATGAAAAAACCGACAGCAAGTATGAAAGAGCTTGGTGATATTGTTATGTTTGACCAATCTTTAACAATTAAGATTTTAGCATTGGTTAATTCTGCTTATTATGGTTTTTCGCAACAAATAAGTTCTATTAATATTGCATTATCTTTATTGGGCATGGTAAAAGTTAAGAATATTATTGTAGCTGTAGCTATGAAACCGATGATGTCAAATGCCGGTGATAAAGAATTATGGAAACATTCTATGCGTGTTGCAGCCGGATGTGAATATTTAGCAAATTTAACTAAAGTTACAGATTCTGATGAAGCATTTATTTCAGGTTTTGTTCATGACGTAGGAAAAATTGTTTTACATATGTCAAATGAGAAATTGTATGATAAAGTGTTAAAAGCCGTAAGTGATGGTGCAGATATATTAGATGCAGAAAAAAAATATTATGAATCTGATCACGTCAAAACAGGTTCTTTATTAGCAAAAAGATGGCAATTGCCTATTTTGTTGGCTAATATTATATCTTATCACCATGCGCCAAGTTTATCTTCTATTCCTGTACCTTGTAATTTGGTTAGTCTTATTGATAAAGTTGTACAAACAGAATTCAATCCAAATTCAGTAGATAAAGATTTTATTAAATCTTTAGGCATTGATTTTGAGGATTTGCAGGATTTGAGAGAAGCTGTTCTACAAAAGGCAGAGGTTCTTATTTCAGAATTAAATTAATGTGGGTTTATCATGCAAGGAAGAATTGTTTTAGTAACTAATGATTCAGATTTTTTTGAATTTATTTCTCCACGTTTAAAATTGAGAAAATCTGATGAGTTATTTAGATTTAAGTTTGATGAACTTCCTGAAAAGCTGCATTTGTTAAAATCTTCTGTATTAATAATAAATAGTGAGAGTTCTAAAGTTCAAACTTTAGAACTTTTAAAAATATTGAAAGAAAATCCTACTTTAGTATTTTCTTTTAATGAAGATGATGATTTTAGAATTGCTTGTTTAAAATATGGAGCTCTTTCTTTTTTTACTCCTATGAATACTGATGTAGAAATTGATGCATTTTTATCATCTGCATTAAACATAGCTTCGATATTAACAAAAAATATTCGGTATCGTGAAATTTTGGAAAATCAAAAATTGATTTCTCCAAATAATGAAATATTGTTGAATTATTCAAGTATTATAGAAAGCGAGCTCGATAAGATAAATAAAACATCAACTCCCGCTGTTTTGGCTGCTATTGCACCTAATGATAAAACAAAATTTCTTATTCAACCTAATCAGATAGAAACAGTAATACTTAATAATATACGAAAAAATGATATATTAATGAGCTATGCAACTAATAAATATTTTTTGTTATTATTTGATACAGATGTGGAAGGTGCGCAGAAAATTTGGGGAAAGATACAAAAACAATTACCTCAAAAAGTTTATGCCGGATTTGCAAAGGCTTTTTGTAAAAATAGACAACAGCTTATTAATGAAGCATTAAATAAGTTGCATGAGGCAATAAATTTTGAAAAAGTTTCTGATACTATGGATGAAAATTTGTCTTTGGATAATAATTTTAAGTTGCTTCGTCAAAATTTTAATAAGAAATTTGAACAAATTATTTATCCTGCTTTTTATCATATAAAACAAAAATATAGTGATAAACTGTATGGTGTAATTATAGAGCTAGAAAATGGAGAAGGATTTGGAATATTAAGGATAAAAAATCAACGAGAATTGGCAAAGTTTAAAATTTCATCTCCGGGGTTTTCTAAAATAAATATAGATATTAATTTTTATTCAGGTGAAACCGATTCAAGACGAATATCATTAGAGCCGGATGAATTGGAGGCTGGTTTGTTAGAAGATTTATTAGAGCAGTTTATTATAGAATTTAAAAAAGGAGAATAAAAATGGCACAATTAAATTCAGAAAATAGTTTAGTATTAATTATTGATGTGCAAGAAAAACTTTTAAATGCAGTTTTTAACAAAGAAACATTAAGCAAAAAGGCTGCTATTATTTCAAAAACAGCACAAATTTTAGGTATTCCTGTTATAGTTACAGAACAATATCCTAAAGGATTGGGAAATACTGTTGAAGAAGTAAAGCAAGTTTTACCTGAAAATACACAGTTTTTTGAAAAAACTTCATTTTCTGCGTTAAATAATCCTGAAATTTTGGATGCAATAAAATCATATAATAAAAATCAAATTGTTATTTTCGGAATAGAAACTCATATTTGTGTAAATCAAACAGCTGCAGCATTGTTGGAGTTGGGCTATGAAGTAAATGTTGTAAAAGATGCTTGTGGAAGCCGTTCTGAAATTGAATACGAAGCAGGACTTGAAAGAATGAAAGATAATGGCGCTCATATTTTAACTACTGAAATTGCTTTATTTGAATGGCTAAAAGGCGCAAAGAATCCTAATTTTAAAGATGTTCAAGCTTTAATTAAATAGAGAATTAAAACTTAGAAGATATTTTTGCAAGTGCATGTTTTAAACGTAAAATTTTGGCTGAATTTGTACCTAAACCAGTTAGAAGCATAGTAGATTTTTCGTTTGTACGTTCATCTTCGATATCGAATTTGTCAAAAAGAATTTCTGATAGCTCATAGCCTGTCAGATTTTCTTTTTTTATAAGAATTTTTGTAATATCATCGCCATAAAATTCTATGTCATTAAATTCTTGTTTTAATTTTTCAATCTCAGAAATTAATGTTTCAATTTTTTGCCTTCCACGTTTAGAGTTTAAATAATTAATATTGGCTTCAATTGTAGCAAGCATTGGGTAAGATGGTGAAGTTGTATTAATTAATTTTAAAGCTGAGTCAATATCCAAGTCGCAATTAGAATGCAATAATGCAGTAGGATTTATTCCGCCTGCGGTTTTGTGTAATGATTGTATCGTGAAATCTGCATATTTAATTGCTGATTCCGGTAAATTTTCTGAAAACGGATACAAAGCACCATGAGCTTCGTCCACAATTAAATACGTATTGTATTCTTTGCAGATTTTACTTATGTGTTCAATATCAGAAACAATTCCTTCATAACTTGGAGATGTAACAATAATTGCTTTGGGAGAATGCTTTTTTAACAGTTCTTCAATATTGTTTAATCTTTCGTAAACTCCCCATTGTTCATTGAAAGGTAAACTATATTCAACAACTTCAGCTCCAGCTAATTTACCTGCATTTTTATGACAAGGATGTGAATATTCCCATATAAGGAGCTTATCGTTGGCTTGGCAGCAAGATAAAACTGCAGCAATGATTCCGCTGGTTGAACCATTTGTTAAAAACTTTGTTTTTTTTGTTTTATATATAAAAGCAGCTTTTTTTTCAGCTTCGTATAGTGCTGCTTCTGGATTATATGCATCAACTTCTGAAATATCAGCACGATACCATTGATAAAATTTATGAAGAATGCAAAGTTTTCCATCGTGTGAAGGTGTTGTAAATAGAGTTGTTCTATTTTTTTTTCTTAATAATGATAAAAGTCCCATATGTGAATTCTATCATAAAAATGCTTTATTGATAAGAATATAGGAATTACCGTCCGGTTAAGGATGGTAATCCCTAAACTATTTTATTTTATGTTTAATAAATATTTTCGTGCACAATCAAGCATTGTTGTAACCAAACCGGAATTTGAATAAATATTCATTCCTCCTGATTCCATAACTTGTTTTGCCCTTTGTTCCCATAGGTTATAAATATCTTCATCAGGCATATTTAATACTTTGCCTATCATTTTTAACTCTTTATAATCCAGTGGAATAGGTAGTGCGCCACGCAATAAATCGACTATATCAATTCTTTTTTTACGTGGGAATGATTTTAGGAATGAAACAACAGATAGCTTGTTCTCTTTCATATATTCTTTAATAGTTTCAACTGCTTCATCAATAAGAATCGGCTCTTGTGGAATACGATATTCTCCAAATTCTTCCGGCTCAATATCCATAACGGTTGCAATACGCTCTATTGTAGTTCCTCTAGTTGAAAAAGGAACGGTTTCATCAATTAAATTGTAAACGTATGATAGTGTAACGCCTATCATTTCAGCAAAATCACGTTTATGTAAAGAATTTTTCTCTAAAAATTTTGCTACTTTTTCTGAACTTTTTTCTGGGATTATTTGTTTCATTTTTATTACCTCATAATTTTTATATCTAAGATTTGGTTAACTATAAGATAATGTAGTGTAAAGTTTTTTATAACCCTACCTTAGATGACCAACTTAACAATTCATAAAATATTAAAAATAAGAATGAAAAAGATTATAGAATATCTAACAAAAACTTGACACAAAAATAACTTAATGCTAGACTTGGTTGTTGTTTTGGAGTACATAATGGAATTAACAAACGAAGAAATTGTGACAAAATTACTATCTGCAAATCAAGTTTTGCGTGTAAAAAATAATATGTCGTTTGTGACTACTCCTTTGTATGATTTGGGTGATTTTTTAAAAAATTATAAACCGGAACCTTCACCTTATGAAGGGAAATATGTTTTTATAAGATAAATTTTTGTAATAAAAAAGCTCCTTTATAGGAGCTTTTTGTTATTTCTTTTTACTTGTTACATCACCTTTGCCGTATCCTTCGTGATATTTATATTGCATTAAGTGTAAGTTATTACCGTCAGTTTGTAATACATATTTTTGTGTTAATTGTTTACCGTGGAAGATAACTTCTCCATCAACGACTTCCACTTCTACGTATGGTACATTTAATTGATGAACATTACCTTTATCATCTTTGTATTTCAGTACAGGAATTGTCCATTTGTCATTTGTATTTTGTGTAGGATTGCCAAGTGTAACATCTTTAAAGTCAGGTATTTTTGAGGCATCAATTACATTTTTAAGTTTGCTTAATAAATCTGCTGTTATTTTATTTTTTTCGACATTAGAGTAGCCTGTTTCATAGAATGATTCTTTAATTGCAATTCTCAAGTCTGGGTTCTTAATTTGATTAAGTATCTCGCGTAATTGTGCAGGAGTTGTACTATTATCATGTGCTAGTTGAATAGCTTTCTTCTTATAAGCTTCTTTGTCAGTATCAGATAAGTCATTATAATCTGTTTTTAGTAATTCATCTAAGCTATTAGCACTATTAATTGTTTCTATTTTGCTTGGTGTTGTTGCTGTTGTACTTGTCGCAGGTGCAGGCGTTGGTGGCGCTGCTGTTGTTGTAGATGTAGTTTGAGAGGTTGGTTCACTGCTTGTATTATCTTTACCATTAAGTTCTGGGAACTTTGCTTCAAGCTTAGTCATCAAATCATGATAAGCACCTTTGTTCATGTTTTCATTCATTGGATCTAATGGTTTTTCGTACAATTCTTTAATTTCATTATATAATTCTTTAGCTTTTTCTTTGCTTTTTGGCTTATCAGCTTTTCCTAATAATTTATTAACATCTTTTTCTAATTCATTATATTTTTCATTGTCTTTATCGACAGGTGAATTAGATGTATTGTTGTTGGTGTTATTAGTATTATTAGCGTTGTTACCCCACCAACCACCATTGTTGCCAATGCTATTAAACCAAGGCATCATTCCGCCTCCCCAGAGACCCATACCGCCAAAGTTCATACCACCGCCGAGCATGTTTGTAAACAAACCGCCAAAAGCATTTCCTAAACCGGCACCAAAGCCGCTCCAGAATCCGCCGTGACTTCCATTGTTGCCACAACTTATATTATATGTTGTATTAAATATACTGCCATAATTACTGCCACCACAATGGTTCGAATGGAACATTTCGTAGTGTTTAAATGCACTGTGACAATTAATTCTGACCATAATCGTTACCTCGTTTTGCTTACATCTGTTATATATAAAAAGTATTTAATAGATAGATAATTTCAAGGTTTACAATTATTGTTACAAAACTTAATAAAAAGTCCTTTTCTAATAGAGAAAAGGACTTTTGGCTTTTTATTTGTATTTTGTTATTAAACTAATTCAACAGTATATTGAGCGTTGCGTTCAGCAATCTCTACAAGGCTTTTTGATACTGCTAACATAGAAATTTCTGAATCAAGTTTGTTTACACAAGAACCGCAACCAATAGCAGAAGCGCCAGAAGCGAATGCTAATGAAGCTGTTGTAGGATTGATTCCTGTAGCTGTCATAATTGGTAATTCAATGTTTCTAGAAAGTTCAATTGTGTTAGAAAGGGTAAGTTCAGCTCTTTCTACAAGACCTCTAACACCGTTTGAAGGAGTTTCGTTAGAGAAGTGACCTTCTGTTTGAATTAAGTCAATGCCAATTTCTTCAAGATTGCGAGCTAATTCAATTTGTTCAGCAATTTCTAATTCTCCAGGAATAGTTACACAGAAGAATACGTCATTACCAACAAGTTCTCTAGTTTGTTTTGCTAAAGCTAAAACTTGTGCAGCTGAGAAAGCTTGACCTTTTTTGTAAAGTGCATCAAAGTTTCCTAGTTCAATAGCATCTGCACCAAGGATTACAGCGTGTGCTAAAGATTCAGGGTTAACAGAAGATACAAAAATTGGTAATTCAGTCATTTGTCTAGCCATTGCAATGATATCAGGGTCTGCACAAATATCAACAGCACTAGCTCCTGAATTTGAAGCTGCTAAAATAACTTTTTTTACATTGTTAACATCGAAATTATCAATACCTGCAATAATTTTTACTGCTCTTTTTTCGCTTAAAGCTCTTTTAAAACTTTCGATTCTTGACATAATTTTCTCCTTTTGTGTCGATTGTGATAAAACATCTCGTTCATTATACATTAAAATTTGAAGCCTTGCAAGATATAGTCTAAAGGTATTTTGCAAGATAATTGAATTGTACGTTAAATTTTGAAAAAATTTATATAAACATGGAGAGTGTAATGTTAAAAAAAGTTTTTTGTATAAATTTATTGATATTACTTGCTTTGCCAACTTTTGCATTTGGCAAGGTTTCAAAGAGCGCAAGTACAATATATTCAGAAATTAATCCTGCTATTGTATCAGTTGATTCTCAATTATCGGATGGTTTGTCATGCGGAACGGGCTGTATTATTGATAAAAGCGGAGTTATTTTAACAAGTGCACATGTTGTTGACGTAGGAAATTCTGTTGTTGTAACAATGAATAACGGGCAAAATTATACAGCTAAGGTAATTAAAAGAATGGGTGATAATAAAGACATTGCGCTTTTAAAAATTGAACCTAAGAAGAATTTGAAAACTGTAAAGTTGGGTAATTCTGAAAAAATTAAAGTTGGTGAAAAGGTTTTAGCAATTGGTAATCCGTTTGGCTTTAACGGAACATTGACTCAAGGTATAATTTCCAGAATAGATTATGCAAAAAATCGTATTCAAACTGATGCTGCAATTAATCCCGGATCTTCCGGAGGGCCTTTGTTAAATGAAAAAGGCGAAATTATCGGTATAAATCAAGCAATTTATAATCCTGATAACAATATTTCAAATATAGGAATAGGGTTTGCAACACCAATTAATCTTGTAAAAGAGTATTTAAGTGCAAATAGCAGTATAAAATAACTTCAGGTTGAGTATTTATATAGAATTCTCCTTTGTTACTTATGTTTGTAGTACAATAAAATAACAAAAGACAAAGGGGAATTATGAAAAAAGTTTATATAGAAACAATGGGTTGTCAGATGAATAAATCTGATGCTGAAAGAATGTATGGTATGTTGGAGCATATCGGTTATACTCAAACCGAAGAACCAAAAGAAGCTGATATGCTTATTATAAACACATGTTCAATTAGAAAATTATCAGAAGATAAAGCATATAGTGCAATCGGAGTTTGGGGAAAATGGAAAAAAGAAAAACCTGATTTAAAAATTATTTTTTCCGGTTGTGTAGCTCAACAAGCGGGTAAAAAAATTCTTAGCCGTGCACCTTATGTTGATTTAGTATTAGGTACACAAAGAGTTTATGAACTACCTGAACTTGTGAAAAGAATTGAAGCCGGAGAAAGAATTGTTTCTACAGAAGAAAAACATTACGAAGAAAGCGAAATCCAAATAAGCCGTGTAAAAAGTATAAACGCTTGGGTTCCAATTATGGAAGGTTGCAATAACTTCTGCACATATTGTATAGTTCCTTATACAAGAGGTAGAGAGCGTTCCAGAAAGCCAGAATTAATTTTGGCAGAAATAAAAAAAGCATTGTCAGAAGGTTTTAAAGAAATAACACTTCTTGGGCAAAATGTTGATAGTTACGGTAAAGATTTGGAAGAAGGACAAAATTTATCTTGGCTTTTAAGACAAGTTAATGCATTAGAAGGTAATTTCAGAATAAGATTTGTAACGTCTTATCCGACTGACATTACAGAAGAATTAATTGATACCGTTTTAGAATTGGATAAAGTTTGTGAATATTTCCATATTCCAATGCAATCCGGTGATGATTATATTCTTAAAAAAATGAACAGAAGATATGATTATGCTACGTACAAAAAGATTTGTGATAATTTAAGAAATCGTATCCCTGATGTAACGATTACAAGTGATTTTATCGCAGGATTTCCGGGAGAAACAGAAGAACAATTCCAAAATACATTGAATGCTATGACAGAATTGGAATTAGATTATTCTAATACAGCAGCGTATTCTCCACGAGAAAAAACAGTTGCAGCAAAGTGGGTTGATTTGTATGTTCCGGAGGATATTAAGACAGAACGTCTGGCGAGATTAAACGAACATAACAGAAAATGTTGTTTGTTGTCTAATCAAAAATATGTTGGAAAAACCATGGAAGTTCTTGTAGAAAAATTTGAAACTAAGGATGAAAGAGGCAAAAATGTTATCACTGGTCGAACAAGAAATAATAAGATTGTCCACATTCCTTATGATAAAGATATTACCGGAAGTTTTATTAATACCAAAATCGTTAAAGCAAGAACGTGGTATTTGAATGGTGAAGGTGTAGAAATAATTTCAAATTAATAAATGTAAAGAATTTGTTACAAATATAAAATAAAAGTCAAATTTTTAGCTTCAGCAGTTTTATACTGTAAGGAAGTGTGTTATGTATATCCAGTCGATTAATAATAGCAATAATATTTCGTCATATGGTAAGCCAAATGGAAAAAATAATGGTTTTACTGATAGTGTGATGCAAAAAATAATTGATATTATACCAAAGCACACTTCTAAAGAATCTGCAAGACAATTAGAAACATGGAGTAAGAGAGATAATTGGGTTTCTAAGCCTATGCAAAATAGGGCTATAATGGGCGTTACAGCAATGATGACACAGCCTGTTATTGATTATAACAACAAAAGAGTTGATAAAGAAACCAGAAAAATGGCATTTTTTAATCGTTGTGCAGTTATTTTAGCCGGTACAACCGTTGGTATGTTTGCTGTTAGAGGTCCGATTTATACCATGATTGAAAAAATGACGGATATAAAAGGAACTTCAAAATCAAGCAAAGCATTACTTCCTAAAAAATATTTAAGTGAGATGACTAAAAATGAAAAATATTTAAGCAATTACAGAACAGCCTTGTCTACAGGTATTGCTCTTGCTGCAATGTGTGTAACGAATTTTGTATTGGATGCTCCGTTTACAATATTCTTGACCAATTATTTTAAAGACCATTTCTGTTCATCAAAAAATAGTGAACAAAAAGAAAATAAGGTTGCTTTGAATAAAGGAGGTGCTAATGAATAGTTCTCCTTTGCAAAAAAGCTTGGAATGGGTTTATCAACGCTATAAAAAAAATACGGCAACAATGTTGGTTGTAACAGGTACTATCGGTTGGGGCTTATCTTCTTTGGCTCAAGTCGGGGCAATTCTTTTTAATCCGAAAATAAAAAAAGAACAAAAGAGTTTTTTGGTACCTCAGGCATTATGGGACGCAGCGATAAATATTGGTGCATTTTTTCTTATTACTCAATCAACAAAAAAGGTTGTCTCAAAGCTGGTTTCTACAGGAAAATTGGCTCCAGGTAAAGTTAGAAAATTTCTTGATACAAATAAGGAACTTTATGGTAATAAAGTCGGTAAATTGGACTTGGATTTGGATGAGGTTTTAAAAAATGAACCGAAATTCCCTAAGGATTCTTATTATACATATAAAAACCATGCCACTACAATGGCTACGATTGGCGCAAGTATATTGTCTTCTAATATTGTAACTCCGGTTTTAAGAAATGCTGCTGCTTCTGATATGCAAAAGAAATATTTGAATAATCGTTCTCAATCTACTGGTAGTATGAAGGTTTAATATTTCAGATTAAATGATATTCATTTCTGGGGTATAATATTTGTAAAAGGAGAGTGTGATGGATTTTGATTATGGAATAATTGGTGGTGGTCCGGCAGGATATACTGCAGGCATGAGTTTGGCAAAACAAGGATATAGCGTTGTTTTGTTTGAAAAAGACAATCTAGGCGGAACTTGTTTAAACAGGGGTTGTATTCCTACAAAATCGCTTATACATTCTTCTGAATTATATGCAAATCTTAAAAAAGTCGAAGAATTTGGGGTGAAATTTGATTGTTCTGAATTTGATTTTTCAAAAATATCAGAAAAAAAAGATAAAACCGTAGAAAAAATCCGTAAGTCATTAGAACTTGCCGTTAAGAATTCTGGGGTTAAAACCATATATGGTGTTGCAAATATAAAAGATAAAAATACAATAACTATTAATGATGAAGAGTATAATGTAGGTAAAATTATTGTAGCATCCGGTTCTAAACCACGAGAAATAAAAGGTTTAGAGTTTGACCATGAGTTTATATTATCTTCAGATGATATTTTAAATATGACAAAATTGCCAAAGTCTATTTTGATTGTGGGTTCTGGAGCAATAGGTACAGAATTGGCAAGAATTTTTATTAATTTTGGAGTTGAAGTAACAATCGTAGAACTTGCTGATAAACTGATACCACCTGCTGATATAGAAGTTTCAAAAAGAATTGAAAGAATATATAAACAAAGAAAAATTAAATATTATATAAATGATTGTATAGATAAGATTGAAGATAAAAATGTCACGTTAAAAAGTGGTATATCACTTACTCCGGAAATAATTCTGGTAGCAGCCGGTCGTGTACCTTTATGCTCAAATATTGATGGAAGTATTGTTTTAGGTGATGCTAGTGGCGAAATACAATTGGCGCATTATGCAGTTCATCAAGCATTAGAATTTACTGAAAAAATTCAATTTAATAAAGGCTTAGTGCCCTCAGTAATATATGGTGAGCCAGAAATTGCTTGGGTAGGGCTTAGAGAACAAGATGTTGATGAAACATACACAAAAAAAATGTTGCCGATAACGGCATTGGGCAAATCTTGGTGCGATGATTCAACTGATGGCTTTATAAAAGTTGTAATTAAAGATGATAAAATTGTTGGAGCACATATTATATCAAAAGAAGCTTCTGCATTGATACATATATTTCTTGTTGCAATACAAAATGGGATTGGAATTGATAAACTTAAAGAAATTTGTTATGCACATCCGACTTATGCAGAAGGGGTTTTTGATATATTAGAAAGATAAGTTTTGAGGCATGATTTTTTAATTTATTAAAGAGTTTTCATGCGCAACGTGCATAATAGAAGTTACTTTCCTCTAGTCGTTCCACTATTAAGGCGAAGCTTGTATTTGTAATACAATTTAGTAACTATAACCAAACAGTCGTCCAAGTTTCTACGTGCGTAGCTAAACTTCACTTTTCTCTAGTCGTTCCACCATTAAGGCGAAGCTTGTAATTGTAATGCAATTTAGTAACCATAACCAAACAGTCGTCCAAGTTTCTACGTGCGTAGCTAAACTTCACTTTTCTCTAGTCGTTCCACCATTAAGGCGAAGCTTGTAATTATAAAATAATTTAGTAACTATAACCAAGTAGCCGTCCCAATGTCTACGTGCGTAGCCAAACTTCACTTTCCTCTAGTCGTTCCACCATTAAGGCGAAGCTTGTAATTATAAAATAATTTAGTAACTATAACCAAGTAGCCGTCCTAGTTTCTACGTGCATAGCCAAACTTCACTCTTGTCTAGTCGTTCCACCATTAAGGCGAAGCTTGTCATTATAAAATAATTTAGTAATCATAACCAAGTAGCCGTCCCAGTTTCTACGTGCGTAGCTAAACTTGACTTTCCTCTAGTCGTTCCACCATAAAGGCGAAGCTTGTAATTATAAAATAATTTAGTAATCATAACCAAGTAGCCGTCCCAGTTTCTACGTGCGTAGCCAAACTTCACTTTTATCTAGTCGTTCCACCATTAAGGCGAAGCTTGTATTTGTAATACAATTTAGTAACCTTAACCAAGAAGCCGTCCCAATGTCTACGTGCGTAGCACAAAAAAAACCACTCGGTGTGTGTGATTTCGAGTGGGTTTGTTTTCTGCATCCTAATGGTCTTTTTAGTGTTTATTATCTAGGAGTTTATATGATTTTTGGGGTTTATTGTGTTTTGCTATTTAGTGTTTCGACTACACTTAAAGTGTGTATCTATATTATTGCACATAAGAAAATTAAGTCAAGAAGATGTTTTACATGTTTTCTTTGAAACGATATAAAAAGGTCTTTATTTAAGTCATTGCTTGATTTAATGGCATTTACATTTCTTAACAATTGTAAAAAATTAAAAGGGTAATAATAATTGTAATTATTACCCTTTATATTTTAATTAAATTATTTGTAAAATTATTCTTCAGAAGATAGTGATTGATATCCTGATTTATGTGTTTTAAGAAGTACTCCTCTTTTAGAAGATTTGATAAATTCAATCATTTTTTCTATGTATTCATTCATCGGAATTTCTGCTTTAATTTTTTCAATTGCTTGAGAAGTGTTATATTCTTCTGAAATTAATAATTTGAATGCTTCATTTGTAGCAGTTCTAATTTCTTGAGATACACCACGTCTTTTCATAGCAATAACATTCAAGCCACGTGGAACAGGTGGTCTGCCTTCGCCTTTTGAATAAGGAAGGATATCTTGACGAGAAGCTGAGAAACCGCTAATGATAGCCATGTCGCCGATTCTGATGTTTTGATGGAAAACGCTCATGCCACCAACGAATGCTCCAAAACCAACATGGACATGACCGCCAAGTGTTACAAGGTTTGCGAGGATAACTTGGTCTTCTAATACGCAGTTGTGAGCGATGTGAGAACCAACCATTAATAAACATTTATTTCCGATTCTTGTCGTGAAGTCACCACATGCTGCTCCTCTATGAATAGTTACGTTTTCTTTAATTATTGTTTCGTTGCCGATAACAACTTTAGTTGGTTCGCCCTTGTATCCTAAATCTTGAGGTTCTGAACCAATAGTAGAGAATGGAGAAATTGTACAATTTTCACCAATTTCTGCAAATTCAATATAAGCATTAGCAATTACTCTTGTACCGTTTCCTAATTTAACTCCTTCGCCAATTACGACATTTGGTCCAATTATTACACCTTCTCCAATTTCAGCAGAAGGATGGATCACTGCTGATGGATGAATTGAACATTTTTTTTCAAGAACTGTATTTGTCATTCTCTTTCTCCATATAAATTATCTACCATTCAAGTATAATATAAAAAACTAGGATTTAGAGAAATATTTATATAAATTTAATATCAATATTAAGATTTATAATTAAATAGTACTATTCGTTTAAAACTAAATTATACAATTATTCTTATCCTTCTTTAGGCATTTCATCAAGAATAAATAAACCTAATCGACCTTCTCTAAAGTCTTTAAGAATATATATTGCAGTACGTTCTGTGTCCGGTTCTCCGCCTCTTATTATCCAGTTTCTTTGAATTGCAATATTTTCTAATGTTAAATCGTCTGTTTTATAGTATTCTTTTACTGATGGTTTGTTTTTTAAATATTCTAACAATGCTTTGGCAACAGGCTCCGGTGAATAAGCATTTTCTGATACGGAACTCACGAATGCTAATTTAGCCGCTTGTTCTTGGTTGTCTTGTCGTGTTGGAATTATCCCTGGTGTATCAAGCAGTTCTAATTTTGGATTAATTCTAACCCATTGCTGTTGTCTTGTAACTCCTGCTTTTGCTCCAATTTTGGTTTTAGAAGATTTTGTTAGTTTATTTATAACACTGGATTTCCCAACATTTGGCATGCCAACAACCATAGCTCTTGCCGGTCTTCTTAACAGTCCTTTGCTCATAAGAGCTTGGATTTTGGGTTCACTTAGATCTATCGCTGTTTTAATAACGAGTGCTAAATCTTTGTTTCCACGTGCTTCTGTAATAATAGTGGGGCATTTTGTTGATTGTTTTAGATATGCAACCCAATTTTTCAATTCGTTTTTGTCAACCAAGTCGGCTTTATTAAGCAAAAGAAGCCTTGGTTTGTTTCCCAAGAGCTTCTCTATGTTTGTATAACTGCTGCTTAAAGGTAATCTGCTATCACGCACCTCAATAATCACATCAACCAGATTCAATTTTTCTTTTAATTGACGTTCTGCTTTTGCAATGTGTCCAGGGTACCAATGAATATGCAAATCGAATTACCTCTTATCTTTTTTCGATTTTTTCTTTAATACGTGTTGCTTTACCAGAGCGTTCTCTTAAATAATACAACTTAGCACGTTTTACATCACCTCTTCTTTGAACAGTGATTTTGTCAATACGTGGAGAGTGTACTAAGAACACACGTTCTACACCAACACCTTGGAATACTTTTCTTACGGTAATTGTTTTATTGATGCCAGAACCGTGTTCTGCAATAATAGTACCTTCGTAAGCCTGTATTCTTTCTTTGTTACCTTCTACGATTTTAACGAATACTTTAACAGTATCACCAGGATTCATTTCTGGCAATTCTCTTGTTGTGTATTCAGCTTCTAAATTCTTAATAATAGGATTCATTTTGCTATTCCTTATATTTTGACTATCTTATACTTATTTATCTCTATAATAATTAAAACAAAATCTAAATACAAGTATCCATTTACATTTTTCTTCTTTTTGTTTCAATTTGTAACAATTTAGTGTATAATGGTCAAAAAATATTCTTGAGGGATTTTACTACTATCAGCCGTAAAAAGAAAGGTTTTATTTTGAATCCGATAGCACCAAGGAAATTCTCATCTATAATAACTACAATGACGAAAGCTGATGCAATAGCTCCTATTGTTGCATTAGAGGGAACTGTTGTTGCAGGCCGTACTTATCAAGCTTATAAACGTGGTAAGTGGGATGAAGCCAGAGAACGCTTTATTGAAGAATCAATAGGTTCTGTTGTGTGGCTTTGTGGAGTTGGCACAATGAATAAGCTTGGTGATAAAATTGTTGGAAAAATTTTAAAGAAATCGAATGCAAATTTTGATGTAGGCACGGATAAAGTATTAAGAACACCTTTTGAGAATTTCATGAAAAAGAATGTGCCAAATGGGTTTTCACCAAAGCAAGTTGCTTTAATAAAAGGTGCAAAAGTATTAACAAGTGTAATATTAACAAATTTGTTTATTGGTTTTGTTGTACCAAAATTCAATCAAGGAATTACAAAAAAATTACGCCATCAAAAACATGTAACTGAAAATGAGAATGGCGATAAGCTTGAATTAAAAAATAAAAATAATCCGTCATTCAAGGGTGGAATAGGAGCTATAAATAAATTTACAAACGCAATTGAAAATACAAATACAGGTAAATTGTTAGCTTCTGATGCCGGTATTGCCGGTGGACGTATGTATAATGCAAGACGAAAAGAAGAAAGACGTGAAGTTGCAATACGTGACATTGGCTCTATTTATTTTTACATGTGGGCTCAAGGTCATGTTAGAAATATCTTAAATTTTGTTGAATCTGGGCATGCTACTAGATTAAATCCTGCAACATCGGAAATTTTGGATAAACATCTTGCTGACTTTTTAAATGGTCGAGAGATGAATGTCGAAGATTTTAGAAAAGCTGTTTTGGGTGAGAAAGTTAATATTCCGAAAGAGTTGAAATTTGAGTCTGCTCCACCGTCATTATGGGGAAAGATTACAAAGCAAGAACCTCTTGAAGTTATTAAATTGAGTGAACTTGAAAAAGTTGAAAAGAATAGTGATATTATTTCAAGAGCAAAAGAAATGTCAAAATTACAACCAAAGCGTATGGGTGAAGCTGTTTTGACAAAACAACAGGTGATTGATTCGTATAATAAAGCTGCAATCAATGATCCTAAATTTTTAAATAAAGTTTTTGAAGAATTTACCGACGGTGCTAGTACGTCTGAGTATAAATTTGTTTCAAATAAAAAATTGTATGACTTAAAATCTGAAATGGAACATTATGTATCCAGAGTTTGCAAAGCAGCCAAAGATGGTAAAGTTAACAAAAAATTATTAGATAAAGTTCAAAATAAAAACTTAATGTTTAATGGTTTAAATTTTGCGCTAGGTTTTGGTTTTGCATCGGCATTTTTGTCAACTTATATACCTAAAATCCAATATTACGTGACAAGAAAAACAACTGGGGTTGATGCATTCCCAGGCGTATATGATTACGAACATCATCAAGAGGAAATTGATTAAAGGAGGCAACGTGAAAATACAGGCAATTAATATTCAAACACCTAAAGTCCAAGGCAATGTTACTAAAAAAAATAATGTAAACTTCGGTTGGATGTATTTTGAAGAAAGAAAATTTACTAAAACAGAAAAAATAAAAAATTTTTTCGAAAACACTAAAATAAATTGCGAGGTAATTTGTGAAGTTTTAAGTTCCAAAGAATTTTGGAAAGAATTATTATTTAAGAAATAATATTTTTTATCTAATTAAACAAACCGACTTTGTTTGTAATAATAACAGATTTTATAGGTACGTTCATTTTGTAGGTTCTTAAAACTTTTCCTTTTGCCAAATCAATAATTGTATATTGATTATTTTTGATGTTTGTAGAAACAGCATAGCATGTATCATCAATTAGAGTTAAACCTGATGAAAAACCTTCTGTTCCCAACGAAATAGTTCCTGTAACTTGGTCGTTATCTATGTTAATTTTTTGTATTTCGTTTGTTTGTGCACCTAAAACATACAAAGTTTTGTCAAAAATCAACATGTCCAAAGGTTTGTTAACGGTCGTGAATTCATTAATTAGACCAAGTGTATTATAATCTATTATTGCAATACGGCTTTTTGTTCTACTTGCAATATACAATTTTTCATTTGCAAAAGCTAACGCTGATACGTTAGGGAAAATACCAATATCTTTCAATTCATATTGATTATTTAATTCTATAGCCCAAATTTCATTTTTTAATTTGTCTACATAAAACAATTTGTTATCTTTTAATAACAATTTTTCGCAATATCCGTTAACTTTTATTTTTTGCATTAATGACATTGTATTCAAATCTATTACAAAAATTGTTGATGCGGTTGGAGAAGTTACATAAGCCTTATGGTTAGCTTCATCCAGTAATATTTCTTCAGGATTTGACGGAACATTTATTTGTTTTATAAATCTTGAGTCTGCTACTGATATTACATCTACAAATTGTCTGTCGTAAGTTGTAACAAGTAAAAATTTTCCGTTTTCTACAGCTTTTACATCAACCGGAATAGATTTTTGTGCTAAAGAATAACTAGGAACAGCTTTTGCCGGCTCTACGACTTGAATATTCTTCGAATAATTCGTTGTTACAAAAAGTATTTTGTTTTTTAATTGTGAAATCAAACTTTGTGGAATATTCGGCTCAGTTTCAGTTAAAAAATCTTCATAAGAATCTGTATTTTCAATTCTTATGATATCTTCATTTTTCGTGTCTATTTTTAAATTACCAATAATACCTTTTATATTTTCAGGAATAATTAAACCACTCGGTACAAGCATGTCTTGTGGCAATAATCCTGTTCTTACTTGCAATGGAGGATTCGGCATATGCATAACAGTTCTATGTCCTTCTCCATCAGATAAAACTTTCATTAATACAAAATCATTATTAAAAATCACAACGTCCGGTTCTTGTTTTAAATCAACATTTGCTGGATGGGATTCTTTGATTTTTAATTTTGTTACATCTGAAAATAATGACGGATATAATGGTAAATAAATAGTATTATCAGGAAAAATAATAACTCCATCAAATCTTATATCTGCTTGTGGAACTTTTTCCAATATATAAGCTTTAACATCTGCTGGTATTTTAGCAGCAAATGAACTAGAACAGTTTAGTAATATAACTGATAATAAAATTAAAAACTTCCGCATTTTCTCTCCATAACTACTCTTATAGTTTATCATAAGTTTAGTTATTTAAAAACACCTTTGATACGTTCCTTTACAGAACTTTTATTTTTACGTCCTGCCTGAATTTCATAAAGCTTTTGATATAGTGCTTTTTCTTCATTAGAAATATGTGTAGGTGTTTTTACTCCAATTACAACTACATGTTCACCACGTATAGATGGTTTTGATAAGTTTGGAACTCCTGCTCCACGTATTTTAACAGCTTCGCCATTTTGAATTCCTGCAGGTATAGAAATTTCTTTTTCTCCATCTAAAGTTTTAATTGCAATAGTGTCGCCTAATACGGCTTGTGCAGGTGTAATATCTAATTTTGTATAAACATTAATACCATCACGTCTGAAGTATAATGAAGGTTTTACGTGTATTACAATGTATAAATCACCGGCTATTCCGCCATTTATACCTGCATCACCTTCGTGTGCCAAACGCATTCTTGAACCGTTATCAACTCCGGCTGGAATTTTTACTTCAATTTTCTTTTCAACAGATTTTCTGCCTTCACCATGACAATCCGGACAAGGGTCGGAAATTACTGTACCTTTTCCATGGCAATGCGGACAAGTTACTATTTGAGTGAAGTGCCCTAGGACAGTTCTGGTTGTTTGTTGTATAGAACCTGAGCCTCCACAAGTTTTACAAACTTCAGGCTTCGCTCCTTCTTTTGCGCCAGTACCTTTACAAGAAGGACAAGCTTCTAAGTGATCAATTTTGATTTCTTTATTTAAGCCAAAAACAGCTTCTTCAAATTCTAATTCAATATCAAGTCTTAAATCATCGCCTCTTTGAGGTGCATTAGGATCTACTCGACGTCCGCCGCCAAAACCTCCGAAACCGCCTCCTCCAAAGAATGAATTAAAGACTTCTTCTAAATCACCAAATCCTCCGGCGAATGGTCCTTGTGTATTAAAACCGGCATTCTTAAGTCCGTCTTCTCCGTAACGGTCATATGTAGCACGCTTATCGTCATCCATTAATGTTTCATAAGCTTTACCTAATTCTTTAAATTTTGCTTCTGCTTCCGGCGCTTTGTTTACATCAGGGTGCCATTGGCGTGCCATTTTCCTGAATGCTGATTTAATTTCGTCCTTTGTGGCAGTTTTTTCTACCCCTAATATTTCATAATAATCACTCATTGCTATTCTATATTTCCTTGTATTTATTCAGCTACGGCAACATTAACCAAAGTTGGTCTTAATACTTTGTCGCCCAATTTATATCCTTTTTGCAATTCTGCTATAATTGTGTGTTCTGGTTTTTCAGAAGTTGGTGTTTGCATAACAGCTTCATGGAAATTTGGGTCAAACTCTTCTCCTTCTGCTTTAATAGTTTCCAAACCGGCTTTTGTTAGAACATCTGTAAAGTTTTTATAAGCTAAATTATAGCATTCTTTAACTTTTTCACAATCTTCAACTGTTTCGATTGCTTTAAGCCCTCTTTCAAAATTATCCAAAACTTCAATCATTTTTTTCAAAGTTTTTTCTGCGCCATATTTTAAAAGTGCTTCTTTTTCTTGTTCGTGACGTTTTCTGTAATTATCAAAATCTGCAGCTAAACGTATATATTGATTGTTTAATTTATCATATTTTTCTTGTAGAGGATTTACTTCTTCTACTGTTTTTTCGTCATTGTTTTCTATTTCTTGTTCTTTTTCAGTATTTTCAGCAGCAACTTTTTCTTCATCTGCTTTAATTTCTTCTTCTAAATTTTCTTTATCATCTAAGTCGATTTTTGTTTCATCATTTGATTTGAATGGGTTCTTCATAATATTCCTCCCTTATTTATATTATATATGATAATTATACGTTATCAAATCGGATATGGAGGTAAAGTTTATTATTTCTTAATGTTTGCTTAATAAAACAAAAAAAATCCCCAAAAAGGGGATGAAAATTTTTAGTAAGATGTAAGATGGGGTAAGTATTATAAGAAAATTAGAATTATTATGTTTTTTATTAATTATGCAAGCAATGTAGAGATAAATCTGATAGAATCGTCTTTTAATTCTTTAACGAAATCTTTAGCGATTTTTGAAAGAGGTCTGTTGTCGATTTTGTCAAAAACTGCGTAAATTGGGTCTCCGCCGTTGTTGAATCTCATTTGTCTGTCTTGTTTATTCAAATAGTAGAAATGAAAATCTTCTGGAATTTCTAAAGCTCCTGCCGGTTTTTTGTTTCTTTCAATTGCATCGTATGTATTTAACATTTTCTTTTCTCTCTCTTTGAATATTGCTTACATATATATAAAGTATATTTATTTTAAAAAATTGCCTTTTTTCTTTTCTTTTGTTAAGATATGTAAAGATAAATTTTTAAAATATACTATTGGAGGGTATTATGGCTGAACAGAAATACAGAATAGGTATCGGATATGATATTCATAGATTGGCTGAAAACAGAGATTTAATAATAGGTGGAGTTAAAATACCTTATGAAAAAGGATTGTTAGGTCATTCTGATGCAGATGTTCTAATTCATGCAATAATTGATTCTTTATTAGGAGCATTAGCATTAGATGATATTGGGACGCTTTTTCCGGATACAGATGAAAAGTATAAAGATGCAGATAGTATGATTTTGTTAAGAAAAGTTTGTGATAAAGTTCAGGAAGAAGGTTATTGGATTAATAATATTGATACAAATATTATTGCTCAAGCTCCTAAAATGATGCTTTATATACCTCAGATGAAAGAAGTGTTGTCACCGATTTTGGGATTAAATTCCACTGATATATCAATAAAGGCGAAAACAAAGGAAAAATTGGACTCTGTAGGCGATGGTCGAGCTATTGAAGCGCAGGCTGTTGTTATGTTAGAAAAATTTGAAGCGTAGTTTAAATATTGATTTTATAATAAAAAACTGGATTATAATAATATAATCCAGTTTTAGTTTTGTGTAATAAAATTTATTATTTTAAAGCAACTGTCATATCAGCTTCAATACAAACTTTACCATCTACATAACCTACACCGTGGCTTTTGCAGATAGGACCTTTTGCCTTAATCAATTCGATGTGCATTTCAAATTTATCTCCAGGTCTTACGATATTTTTGAATCTTACATTATCAACTCCTGCATATAAAGTTAATTTACCTTTATATTGTGGCAAACACATCAATACTGGTGCTGAACATTGAGCCAAAGCTTCAAGTTGTAATACGCCAGGCATAACAGGGTTACCAGGGAAGTGACCTTGGAAGAAAGCTTCGTTCATAGTTAAATTCTTATAACCTTTAGCATATTTTCCCGGTACGCATTCTGTAATTTTATCTACTAATAAAAATGGGTATCTGTGCGGAATCATTTCCATAATTTGCATAACGTCAAATGATAAAATATCTTCCCCTGCTTCAGTTGTACCAATCTTTACTCCTAATTCTCCAGTCATTTAATCTCTCCTTTATTTTATTATAATTTTACTAATTTTGTTTTTAATACTTGTGCTACTTTTGTATGAACAGTATGTCCTGCTTCTTTAACTAATATTTGTGCTCTTAAATTAAGAGGTGAAACTCCTGCTAAATATAAATCTCCAAGTAAATCCAGTATTTTGTGTTTTATAGGTTCATCTGCCGAGCGTAATTCAGTCGTAAAACCAACATCCTTCAAGCCTACAGTATTATCAATTGTAACCCCTTTTGCAAAACCAAGCATTTGGAATTTTTTTAAGTCTTTGTAGAATCCAAAAGTTCTAGCCTCAATTATTTCTTCCAAATTTTTATTATCCATTGTTACCCAACGATTTCTTAAATCTGGATGGTCATAATTTACAGCATATGTTATTCTTAAGTCTTTATCAGGAAGAATAACAAGACTTGTTTTGCCGTTCAAGTAGTAAACCGGCTCGCTTACGGTATATAAATCTTTATTTACTCCTTCGATGCCGGCTTTTTTGAATAATTCTACCCAAACTTTTGAACTACCGTCGAAAATTGGCATTTCTGTTTCTGAAAGATAAACATCAATTGAATCAATTCCGCAAATTGCACATGCTGCAATAAAGTGCTCACAAAGCATAACCTTGTATTTGTAATCACCTAACAAAGTTCTATGTTCTTTGCTACAAAGTGTCACACAATGCTCTGTTGAATATAAATTTTCTATGCAAATATTGAAAGGAGTTTCTGCACCTTTTGAAAAAATTCTTATATTACCACCTCTTGATGGTTTTATTACAACTTCGCATTTACGATTTTTCATTAATCCGTTACCGGATGTTTTTATTTCTGTTTTTATTGTACCCATGATTTACCTGTTTGTTTTGAATTATGTTGGGTTGAATAAAAATTACTCAACCCAACAATAAATTTAGTATGTTTTAAAAGGTCATAAAAGTATTTTATGTAAATTGTTTAACTCAACAATTACTTGGCTTCTACCTCTTCATTTACCCCGTCATTTACCCCTTCTTCGAAGGATTTTAGAAGTGGTTCGTATTTTTTAAATTTAGCAATTAAATCACCCGCATCTTTCATAATTTTCAATTGCTTAATAAATTCTTTTCTAGGAACAGCCGGAGCACCAACAACAATTGACTTAGCAGGGAAACTCTTAGTCACACCTGCTTGAGCAGCAATAATAGTGTCATCACCGATTGAAATATGATCAGCCAAGCCTGCTTGACCTGCAATAACAACTCTATCACCGATTACGCAGCTGCCTGCAATACCAACTTGAGAAACAATCATACAACCTTTACCAATACGGCAATTGTGACCAATCATTACTAAATCATCAATCTTTGTATTGTCACCTACTACTGTATTTTCAATAGTACCTCTGTCGATTGCAGTATTAGCACCGATTTCTACATTGTTACCAATTTCAACAGAGCCGATTGAATGAATTTTAAAGATAACTTGTTGAACGTCATTTTCTTTAATTTCGCCGTCTTTTCTAGCTTGTTCAATGTTATTTGGATTTTCTGTAACAAAGCTGAAACCGTCAGCACCTAAAGAAACTCCGTGGTGAAGAATAACTTTATTACCTACTTTTACTCTGTCACCAATACAAACTGCAGGGTGGAAGAAGCAATCAGCACCGATTACAGCACCATTTCCAATATATCCGTTTGCTAATATTTTTGTATTATCACCAACTTGTGCATTTTCGCCAATTACAACATTTGGGCCTAAAGCTACGTTTTGACCTAATTTTGCAGAAGGATGAACTGTTGCAGTCGGATGAATTCCTGAATTTACATGTGGTTCTTCGTAGAACATTGTAATTAATTTCATCATAGCTAATCTTGGTCTTTCTACTTCTATTGTAGAAAAGCCTTCAATATTCACACCAAGTGGAACAAGAGCTGCTTTAGCTTTTGTGTTCGCAAGGTTATTGATTTCCTCTTCACCTAACGCTAAAGCCAGAGTGTTTTCATCAGCCAAAAGAGGTGGTGCAATATTTGTAATCGCAACATCTTTTGCTTTAGAAAGCATGCCGCCTGTAATTTGTGCAATTTGTTCCAATGTAAAAGTTCTCATAATACACTCCTTTATTTATTTCAAACACTTTTTTATTACATTAGTTGTAGATTTTCCATCAACAAAGTCGATAAATTCTACTTTTATATTATTTTTGATTACAATATCTCTTTCAGGAAGAGTTTCAAGCGTGTAATCGGCACCTTTTGTGTAAATATCCGGTTTTATAGCTTCTAATAATTTAGCCGGAGATTTCTCTTCAAATAATACCACATAATCGACACAGCTCAAAGCTGTTAATAATTCTGCTCTATCTGCTTCACAGTTAATTGGTCTGTCTTCTCCCTTAATCATTTTTACTGATTTATCGGAATTAAGCATGACAATAGAATAATCAGCCAACGCTTTTGTTTTTTGAAGATATCTTACATGTCCTACATGTAAGATATCAAAACAACCATTTGTTGCAGCAAAAGTTTTACCTTCTGCTTGAGCTTGTCTTACTATATTAATAATTTCTTCTTGAGTAACCAGCTTGCCCAATTATCTATTACCTCTCATGTTGTCAATTGAAATTTGAATTCTATCTTTTATGCGTTCAAACATTTCTGCCGGCGTTAGAATATAAACTTCTTTTTCTAAAGGCATTTCTTTAGGAAGTATGCCAGTTTTTTCAGCTGCAACTTTTGCTTTTTCCATTTTTTTGTTTGTAGGTTTTACATTAAGACCAGTGATTTTATTTACATTCATTAAAATAACCCCATTTCTATTACTTTCTTACATATTCTAACAGTATTTAATGCTGCACCAATTCTAATATTATCAGCAACGCACCATAAAGAAATACCGTTATTAAACGCTAAATTCTTTCTTATACGTCCGACAAAAACCGGATCTACACCACTAGCATCTCTTGTAGTCGGATATTCAAAGTTTTCAGGTTTATCAATAACTTTAATTCCGTAAGATTTTTCTAAAATAGAACGAGCTCCTTCTGGAGTAATTGATTCTTCAAACTCTATATCAACTGCTTCAGAATGTCCGTTAAATACAGGAACTCTTGCAGCAGTACAAGAAATTAGAACGCTTTCATCCAGATGTAATATTTTTCTTGTTTCATTTACAACCTTCATTTCTTCTTTTGTATAACCATTTTCACAAAATACGTCAATTTGTGGAATTACGTTGAAAGAAATTGGTTTTTTAAAGCATTTATTCTCAAAAGGCTTGCCTTCCAAATTAGCGATAGTATCATCTTTTAACTCATTAATAGCAGCAAGTCCGGCTCCTGAAACTGCTTGATAAGTTGATACAATAAGTCTTTTTATACCAAACTTTTTCAATGGTTCTAAAACTAACATTAACTGAGAAGTTGAGCAATTTGGGTTTGCAATAATACCTTTATGTTTTCTTAAGTCTTCGTCATTAACTCCTGCAATTACTAATGGAACATCTTTTTCCATTCTGAAAGCAGATGAATTGTCTATGATTAAACCACCTCTTTTAACGATTTCCGGTGCAAATTTTTGGCTTGTAGAACCACCTGCTGAAGCCATTACTATATCAACATCGTTAAAAGAATCTGGAGTCGCTTCTTCTACAGTATATTCTTGCCCTTTAAAGGTTATGGTTGAACCGGCACTTCTTGCACTTGATAAAAATTTGATTGTTTCAAATTCAACGCCAAGTTCTTTCGTAATTTTTGTAATCTCTCTGCCAACAACACCTGTAGCACCTAAAATAGCGATTCTTGGTTTTCTCATTTCATCTCCTATATTCTATAATATATTCTCTAAACCATAAACAAAGTTATGATTCTTATTTACGTACTCAATTGCTCTTAAAACTCCATCCATGTAACATTCTCTGTTCATAGAGTCATGGCGAATTGATAATATTTGTCCGCTAGCACCAAATAAAACTTCTTGAGAAGCAATATATCCTGGCATTCTAACTGAATGTATGTGGATATTGTTGTAAGAGTTTGCACCTCTTGCACCTAAAACAGTTTCAGTCTCTTGACAGTTACCTGTTGTAAAGTTTGTATTTTCACCAGCCATCATTAAAGCTGTTTTTACGGCCGTTCCTGATGGAGCATCTTTCTTTTGATTATGATGAAGTTCAATAATTTCAGCATTATCAAAATACTTAGATGCCATTTGTGCAAATTTCATCATTAAAACCGCACCTGTTGAAAAATTTGGAGCTATTAAACAACCTAAACCTTGTTTTTCTGATAATTTTTTAAGTTCTTCTATTTGATCATCTGCAAGTCCGGTTGTGCCGATTATTATATTAATACCATTATTCAAACAGAACAATGCATTTTCATAAATTGATTTAGGTTGTGTAAAATCAACAAGAATATCTATTTTTACAGATTCTTTTGCATCTTTTATACTCGCAAATTCACCATCTTTTATATCAATTTTTGCAACTAAATTCAAATCTTTCGTGTTATTAACGGCTTTAATGACTTCTTGTCCCATTTTACCGTTAGCACCGCATACAGCTATATTTGTCATGACACCCCCTCTCAGTGTACATAAATTATAATATAAACATACAAAAAAATAACAATATAAAACAAAAAGCCGCAATCTGTTGCGGCATTAACTCTCGTTAGATAAAGGAGTGGAGGAGAAAATAAAGAAAAGAGATTATACTTTATTAATTCCACAATATATATTTTTATAACACTTTGTATATGATATTTTTACAAAAGTTAACATTGTATGCTGATTTAGTCGGATTTAGTAGTGTTTAGTTCCAATTTCAAAAGAACTTACATTATTAAGTTTTGTAAAGAAATGTTTTATAAATTGCAATTATGTTAGAAAAAATAACTTTATAAATATGTAGTGTATTAGTTATTAGTAATAAAGGTTTAGTATGACATCCGGTTTAGCAATAGTATCATTACCATCAGTTATATCCAGTACAATATTTTCGACAAGAAGGGCAAATAGTGGAGCTGAAGCTTTGTGTTCAAGTAATCCTATTGTAGGTGCGATGAATATGGATATTGCCGGAGGACAAATTTTAAATGCTGCTAAAGGTGTTTCTAATATTGCAAAAGAATCTGCAACTTCTTTAGCAACAGAAATTACCAGTGCGGAAGAATCTATTAAGGCTTTGTCAAAGTGTGATAAGGTTGTTGGTGGGATTGGTAAAGTTTTAAACTTTACTGCTGATAATATAAATCCGATAATTTGTTTAACAAGTGGGGTTAAAGTTGCTACATCTGATAATAAAAAAGAAGATGCTATTAAAGAAGGAACTGCTTTAGGCGTGATGTTTGCATCTGAAAATATGGCAAAAAAAGTTTTAGGAATTGCAAAAAATGTTAAATATAACCCAGAAACTATGGTAGAAAACGATAAAGGGGTTTATGAAATAAAAAATGGTGAAAAGAAATTAATTGCAGAAAAAGGTAAATATCAAATTGTTGATAACAAAAAAATTGTGATTAATAGAGAAGGCTTATTTTCTTCTAATCCATTTATAGAAAAACAAACCAATGCTTTTAAAGATTATTGTGAGACAGCTAAAGTATGTAATAAATCTTTAAAATTCTTACCAGGAATGATAAAAGGGGTTAGTTTTGCGTTAGCTTCAATATTAGGTTTTAAAGCTGGAAAAACAATTTCAGAATATTTCGTAGACGAAAAGTAGCTTTTTATTTCAAATTATTAATTTTACCATTTTCTTTGTATAAAGTTTGGAAAATAGTTTGAGAACGTCTATAATTGTTGACTGTAGCTTCTAGTGAAGTATTGATGGTAAAATATATTACAGGAATTGAGATTGCTATTGTTAGCAATGCTACGATAATATGACTTATTACTGCGTTTATTATTCTAAAGCGTTGTTTTGTAATGGCAATATCATCTTGTTCACGCAAAAGTCTATTGATAAGATTTTTTCTTTCTTTAACAGTTAAGCTATCTATAAATGGTACGTTTTCAGGATCAATATAAATAACGTATTTTGAATATTTTATATTATTGTCTAAAAAATCAAGGCTGTCATTGTAATTTTTTTGTTTTTTTGACAACTTGCGTTCTTTAATATTTCCATTAGAGATTTCTTCGATATTCTTTTCGGTTGCGACGTTTTCAGAAAAAGCAACATTGCTAATTTGACTTTCTACATCTTTTTTTGAATCTTTATTTTTAGTTTCTTGTTGTTTATTAAGTTTAGCTTTATATTTTTTTATAAAATTGTCATTAAATTTTTTGTCAAGATTTACTTCAATTTTTTTTGGTTGTTCCTGAATTTTTGTATCTTCTTGTTTTGTATTCGTTTCTTCGAATAATGTAGAATCATCATTTTCGTTAAAATTGTTGCTAATATTTGATTGAGAAGCATCTTTTCCAAGATTTTTTGCTTCATTTGTAAGTTTTTCTTGCAATTGATCAATTAAATCAGGGGAAATGTCATCGTTCAAAGATGCCAATTCGTTTATATCCATGGAATCTTTGTCATTAAATATATTTTTATCAGCCATCTATTCTCTTTTCATGTTTATTGTATGATATAAATATATTATATATGAGATTTCGTTATTAGGCAATCATAAGAGAGATTGATATGAATATTGATAAAAATAAGTTAACGGATTTAGTAAAAAAGTTAAGAGAAGCTAGAATTTTAGTTATTGGTGATTTAGCTCTTGATGAAATGGTTTATGGTGATACAGAACGTATATCAAGAGAAGCTCCTGTTCTAATACTTCAGCATACTCATACAAAATTTATTTTAGGCGGAGCTTCTAATGCTGCCCACAACGTATCAGATATTAATGGTGGAAAAGTAAGTGTGATTGGAGTTATTGGCGATGATTATCAAGCGAATGATTTAAAGCAAGCTTTTCAAAAAGCAAATATAGATTGCTCTGCTCTAATTACTGATAAAACAAGAAAAACTATTACAAAAACAAGAATATCAGGTTCTTGTTCTCATTCTATAACTCAGCAAATAGTTAGGATTGATAGACAAACTAATGCACCAATCTCAAAAGAAACTGAAAATAAACTTATAGAGGAAATTGAAAAATTAGTTCCGCAGCATGATGCGATAATTCTTTCTGATTATCATATTGGAACACTTTCTGATAATGTTATTTCTGCTGTAATTTCAACTGCTAAAAAATTTAATAAAAAAGTCGTTGTTGATGCTCAGAAAGAATTAAATAAATATTACGGAATAACTTCAATGACTCCAAATCTTCCTGATACGCAAAAGCATGTAGGATTTTATTTGAATAATAAAGAAGATTTTATGAAAGCCGGAGATATATTATTGGAACAATCAGGCGCAGAAGCAGTTTTAATAACTTGTGGTGCAGAAGGCATGGTTGTAATAGACAATAATGGTAAATACACTCACATCCCTGTATTTAATAAAGCTGAAGTTTTTGATGTAACAGGTGCTGGTGATACAGTTACGGCTTTGTATACATTATCATTAGCTGTTGGTGCGGAACCTGTATATGCAGCGATAATTGGTAATATAGCAGCAGGCATTGTAGTTAAACAATATGGTTGTGCTACGACTTCTGTTGAAGAAATTTTAAATTCGATTCCACTTGAAATAAAGCTTGATGAAGGAGAATAGTATATGAAAAATTTATTTGGAAAATTTAATTTGGTTGATATTATAATAATTATTGGTGTTATTGTTGTCTTAATTGTAGGTGTTTTAACAACAAAACATTTTAGACAAACTGCTGATAAACAGATAGAAGCGACTTCTCCTATAACATTCCAAGTATTTTTAAGAGGTGTTACAGTAACAGGTGAAGAATTTCCTATTAAACCGGATGATAAAACTTTTATTACTATTCGTAACGTACCTTATACAGAACTTAATGTATTAAATGTATCCTCAGAACCAAGAAAAGCAGCTGTTGCTTCTTTTAAGGCGAAAGAACCGTATGTATTTGTTAAAGATCCGGCTCAACCGGCACTTTTTGACGCTGTAGTAACAATCACAGATACTGCAAAAATTACAAAAGATGGTGCAGTAGTTGGTGGTAATAAAATAAAAATGGGGCTTCCTGTAACTTTAGAAGGTTATAACTATAAATTTAACGGAACAATATCTGACGTAAGAGTGACTACAAAAAGTGACATTGAAGATGATGGTTCTAGCAATCAAGTTGGGTAGTTTTATAAAAGTTGAAGTTGTCTAGTTTTTTAATTGTATGTATAAAAAACTGATTAGAAAATAAAATTTCGCACATTCCCTCGTCCCTTGTGGGAGAGGGGTGGGGTGAGGGGTATAAAATAATGTTTTTAAATAATGTTTTATCTTTTTTTCAATGTAAATTAGGTCCGATTTATAAAAAGAGTTTTTTCTTACAAAAAATCGATTGGTTGATATTTATAAATATTTTATTGGTGATTTTTTCCTCAACTATTGCGCCATCTGATTATATCGGGTATTTTGCAATATTTGCAATAATTTTAACTGTTGTAAAAATGTTAACAAAGCAAGGTGAAAAGTTTGAATTAAATGGGGCTGACAAATTTTTATTAATTTATTTTATATTTGTTCTAATTAGTGTTGCAGGGTCTTCTTTGTTTTATTTAAGCTTGAAAGGTTTTTTTAAAACATTAACTTACCTTGGGTTTTATGTTTCATTAATTCATTTTTTTAGTGATAATAAAGACAAGATAAAATATGTTTTTGGTGCTTATGCTTTGTGTTTGGCATTTGAAACGGTTGTTGCTTTTTTACAAAATTTTGCTTCTGTTGATGCAATTTCCGGTTGGCAAGATACTTCAAGATTAAACCCGGAAGAAGTCATGACAAGGGTTTACGGAACGCTTAAGCCTTATAATCCAAATCTTTTTGGCGGTTATATGTTGGCTTGTATTCCAGTTCTTATTACTTTACAGAAAAAATATGGAATACCATTAGCAGTATTAAGTTCTATTGCGTTGGTTCTTACCGGTTGTAGAGGTGCCTATATCGGTTTTTTCTTTCAACTTGTATTGTTAACTACAGTTCTATATAAGTTTTTAGAACCAAAATTTAAGAAAATGTTTGCTCTGATTGTTGCAAGTTTTTCGGCTGTCGTATTTTGTTTCATAATGTCACTTTCTTCTTTAAGAGCAAGAATTTTTTCTATTTTTGCGATGCGTTCTGACAGTTCTAATTCTTTTAGATTTAATGTATACAATTCTTGTATTGATATGTTTAAAGATAATTGGTTGCTTGGAATTGGTGTTGGAAATCAAAATTTCAGAGAAATTTATGGCTTATATATGAAAACCGGTTTTGATGCATTAAGTGCGTATAATATTTATTTAGAAACAGCTGTAGAAAGTGGAATTTTTGCGTTGCTTTCATTTTTAAGTTTTATAGTTTTGGTTATAAAATATGCATTGAGTAATCTTAAAAATAAATATGTATTAGCAGCTCTTGTATCTATTGTCGGAATTTTGTTACATGGTTTTGTTGATACAGTCTTTTTCCGACCTCAAATTCAGTTTACATTCTGGATTATGGTTGCTGTAATAAGGAGTTTCTATGGTTGTAGAGAGAATTAAATTTCTTAGAGAAGAACTGAATAAACTGGGATATAACTATTATGTTCTTGATAATCCGCTTGTTAGTGATTTTGAGTATGATAAATTATATTCTGAATTAAAGAGTTTGGAAGAACAAAATCCGGAATTGATTACTCCAGATAGTCCTACTCAAAGAGTTGGTGGAATAAGCACAGGTTTTGATGAAGTCAAACATAAATATAGGCTTTATAGTCTTGATAATACTTACAATTATGATGAATTAAAAAAATGGTATGAACGTGTAACAAAAGAATGTGGCTTTGCTCAAGAGCTTGTATGTGAATTGAAAATTGATGGATTGGCAATTGCTCTTGCGTACAAAAACGGTTATTTCGTAAAAGGTGCTACACGAGGTAATGGTATTGTTGGTGAGGAAATTACGCAAAATTTGAAGACTATTAAAGCAATACCACTCAAATTGTTTGAAGATGCTGATGTAGAAGTTAGAGGTGAAATCTACATGCCAAAAACATCTTTTGAAAAACTTAATGAAGAAAATCTTAAAAAAGGTGAAAAACCTTTTGCTAATCCAAGGAATGCCGCAGCCGGATCTTTAAGGCAGTTGGACAGTACTATTACTGCAAAGCGTGATTTATCAATGTTTACTTATACTGCAATAATTGAAAGGGCAGAAATTGAACCAAAAACTCACTGGGATAGCATCCAATATATAAAAAAACTCGGATTTAAAACTAACCCTAATATCAAACTTGTAAAAGATATTCAGGGTGCTATAGACTTTTGTAAAGAATGGGAAACTAGGCGTTTTGATTTGGATTATGCAACTGATGGTGTTGTGATAAAAGTGAATTCTTTAGCATGCCAGCGTGAAATGGGATTTACTGCAAGGGCTCCAAAGTGGGCAACTGCTTTTAAGTTTCCGCCTGAAGAAATTTCTACAGAACTAAAAGGAATTGAATTAGGAGTTGGTAAAACAGGTGCGGTTACTCCGGTTGCGGTGTTAGAACCTGTTTTGTTGGCAGGTAGTGTTGTTTCAAGAGCAAGTTTACATAATTTTGATGAAATAAAAAGACTTGATGTCCGAATTGGAGATAGAGTTCTTATAAAAAAAGCTGCAGAAATTATTCCAAAAGTTATTAAATTTGTTGATAATCCTGAACATGAAAACTTACCGATTTATGTTCCGCCTTTACAATGCCCAAATTGTAATTCACCTCTTGAAACACGGGAAGGTGAAGTTAATTTGTATTGTTCTAATCCAAATTGCCCGTCTGTAGTAAAGGCTAAATTAGAATATTGGGTTTCTAAGGAAGCTATGGATATTGATAATATAGGTCCTTCTATAATCGAGCAATTGTATAATTTAGGTATGGTTAAGGCTCCTCTTGATTTTTATAAATTGTCAAAGGATGATTTTTTGAAATTGGATTTGGTTAAGGAAAAGTCTGCTCAAAATATGTATAATGCTATTCAAGAAAGCAAAAACAGAACTTTTTCCAGATTTATAACTGCACTTTCAATAAGACATGTTGGAAAAGAAACTGCTGAATTAATTGTTGGTGAATTTTCTACAATTGATGCTTTAGAAAATGCTTCTGTTGAAGATTTAGCTAATATAGAGGGAGTTGGAGAGAAAATTGCTCAGAGTGTATACGCTTATTTTCATAATCAACAGAATTTAGAAATGGTAAAAGAATTTGAAAAATATGGACTTAATTTCGAAGCAAATATAACAACTCCAAAAACTGATGAACTTGCAGGAAAAACTTTTGTGTTAACAGGAACATTAGTTTCTATGACAAGAGATGAAGCTGCTGAAAAGATAAAACAAATGGGTGGCAAAACTTCATCATCAGTATCTAAAAAAACATCTTATGTAGTAGCTGGAGAAAATGCCGGTTCAAAATTAGACAAAGCTCAAAATTTAGGTGTTATAATATTAAATGAAGATGAATTTTTGAATATGATAAAAGAAAAATAATGCTTCGATAATGAGGATGGTATGAAAAAGAATTTGAATGTAATACAGATAAAAGGTTTAAAAGGTTTAGTAATGGTTGCTATGATAGGTTGTTGTTTGATAGCCGGTTTTGTAGCGTTTCCTGGATTTGTAATAATGAAACTATGGAATATTGTTTCAGAGTTTTGTGTACAAGTTCCGCACATTGGTGTTCTTCAAGGTGTTTTATTGTGGGGAATTATTGTTGCTTCATATTTTATATTTAGAAAAGAAAGAATAATTGTTTGCATGAAGACTCCTCAGGGGTTAAGTGAAGAAGAATTGAAGTCAGTTTTTGCGAATGTAAAAAAACAAGCTCAGGAAGATACTATTTTACAAGCAATGATTAGAGCTCGTGAAAATGAATTGAAATTAAAAGATGAATCGAAAGAAATAAAAGATGAAATTAAATCCAATCATTCATAATTTATTTTTAATTGTGTTTTTAATTAGATTATTAAAAAAGTGAATTTGAGAAAATTCACTTTTTTGTTTTGTAGCCAGATTAATAAAAATTGTTTATAATGTTTGAATTTACAAGGTTTTTATTTATATCTAAAATCCAAGGTGTTTTACTTCTAATCAGATTTCATCTGCAAAATTTTTGTTAAGTTATGTAACAAAAAAAGTTTGTAATACGCAATTTTATGTAAACAAATTACTTTATATATACAAGAGTAAAAACACGAGGCAAAAGGAGCTTTATTATGGGTATTGATATTTCTTCAATTCAGAATGCAAAATTAAAAGAACTTGCACTTACTGCTGATAAAAATGGACAAGAAAATGGTAGACTTGAAGGTAATGAAATTAGTGTTTTCGAAGCTAGTGCAAAAGGTGCATTAACAAGCCAACAAAATGATGGTATCTCTGCTGGTTTTGGTGAAAATGAATTAAATGATATTTTGAAACTTACAAAAGCACCTGTAACACAACCTGTTTCAAGACCTGTTACTTTAACTAAAAAACAAGTTAAAGATCATAATGAAAGAGTTAAAGATTCTGTAAAAGAAATGGTTAAAAGTGGTGTTGCTCCAAAAGATTTGATGGCTAAATTAGAAAAAGAATATTCAAATTCAGCTGAATATAAACAAATGTTAGATGAAGTTAATTATACCTTGAATTTAGTAAATGGTACTAATTACGATTCTAAAGAAGGTGTTGAAAACATCCACAAAAAAGTAAAGGCTCAATTGAAACAAGATGGCAAATGGGATGATTTCCACAAAGATTTGTTAGATTCTTTAGAAAAACAAGCAAAAACAGCTCAAATTTATAAAGAATATAAAGATCTTGTTACAGAATATGAATCTGTAAAAACAAAAATGCAAGATACGGAAATTGTAAAACAAAATGGCGATAACTTTAAAGCATATGTTGAAATCGTAAAAGATAAATTGAAAAAAGATAAAACTTGGAAAGAATCTTATACAAAAGAAGCTTTTGAACAATTAGAAGATTATGCAAGAAAAGATGCAAAGAAACTTGTTGAATCAAGATTAGCTAATGAAACTCAAGCTACTAGCAAGAAAGGTCTTAGAAAAGAATTACGTGGAATGAATAAAGGTGATGATGATTACCAAAATGATGCAATTCAAGATCTTAAGACAGATAGAAGAATTTTTGCAAGAAAACATAAAGTAGAAAATAAAGCTAATGCTTTATCAAGCATTACTGCTGATGCTTTAAGAACCGAATTAGGTAAAAGAGGTTATCAATATAATTTTGTAAAGAAAGCTTCTGCTCATAAAATTGGTAATGAAATCTTTGAAAAATTAAATAAATCTTATCTTCCTACTGTTCGTAAAGAAGATGGAACTTATGATTTGTCAAAACTTTCAGAAGAAATTGCTTCAAGAGTTGGGCAAGATTATAAAGTAAATCAATCAAAATCAGATGAAAAAATGTCTGAATTAAAAAATATTCAAAATCGTTTAGCAAAAATTACCGGTCAAGATTTTACAGATAACGAAACAAAGGTTTTGATTAATATGTTTGGGTTCGATAGAGAACACAAAGACCACACTCCAAAAATTTTAAAAGCAGCAGTTGGCGCTGTTGGAGGTGCAGCAGCAGCATTGTCAGCAAGTTCAAAACTTAATGTTTCTCAAGTTGTTGCTATCACGATTGAAGATGTACAAGCTGCCCAAGATATTATAAAAGAATTAAGAAATAGCGGGATACAACCTGGTGTAACAGAATTAGCTGATGGTTCAATCAGTATTACAGTTCTTCAAGAATACATGAAAGATTCTACAATTACAGATATATTAAAAGGTGCCGGAATCGGTATTCTAACAAGTGCATTATTCGATATAGTTATCGGTGATGGTAAAGATGAAAAATCTTGTATGTCTATCTCTGATTATGATATCAATGACTCAACATATACAAATGCTGAAGAATACAAAGAATATGTAGCAAAAGTATTCAAAAAGAACCCTGAAAAAGTTGAAGCTCTTCATACATTAGTTGATGCTTACAAAGAAAAGTTTGGTGATCAATGGTACAAACATTTCCAACAAGCATTAAGAGATATGGCTGGTATTGGTTCTAAGCTAAACCCTGAAGAATGCAGAATGATTAAATACAACAAACCAAAAGGTGATACACCTGTTAAGCCAACAGAAGATAATACGCAACATGATGAAGTACAAGATACTGATGATGGTGACGGTAATGATATTCTTCCAGATAGATGTGATGTTTCAATGAGAGAAACAGAAGGTAAAGATACAACATTCACTCACAAAGTTAAGTTCGGTGATTCTTGGGGTGAAATTGTAAAAGCTTACTTCCCTAATTATAAAGAATGCTTTGGAACTCTTGAAGGAAAAAAAGGTGCTATTAGAGCATTAAAGAAAGCCTTAGCAACTGATGCGGACGGAAATGTAAATAACGCATTATATCAAAAATTATTAGCCGGTTATATTCCTAAAGAATTAAATATTCCTGCAGAATTAGGCGGATGTAAAAGAAACGATGAAGGAAATGTTCAATTCAAAAAACCTGTTGGTAGACCAAAAGGATATATGGGTACAGTTGGTGCAAGAACAAAAACAGATGGTTCTGTAGAAGTTGCAGATTGTACAGGTACAAGAGGTAAAGGTGCAACTGTGGAAGCTGCATTAAGTGATTTAAATAGAAAAACAGGAATGCATTATACAGAACAAGATATTACTAATCGTAAATAATATTTATAGAATTATCCATGGTTGTTTTTATTCATAAAAAGTGACGGATTTATTTAAACCCGTCACTTTCTCTTATACATCCGGCCTATTTAATTATTAGCCAAGAATTTTGTCTAATTCACCAAGTATGCCTTCATTATTGTTACCACAGTTACAGTTGAATTTGAATTTTTCAAGTAGTTCAATAATTTTATCAAGTTTTCCGTTATAATCAGGATGTTTTGTTTCAAAATTATTTAACTTGTTAAGAATTTTTGTTAAGATATCAGAATTATCTTTGATGTTATCCATCTTAGAATCAATTGATTTTAACAAGTCTTCTACGGTTTTAAGTTTAGATGTATCTAAGCCTAAATCTTTGATAAGTTTGCTGTATTTTTCATAATTAGCCTTATCGTGTTCTTTCCACATTTCATCAAGTTTATTATAGTCAACACCTGTTCCACCTTGATTTTGAATATTCTTGATTTCAACTTTTAGATTTTCTACTTCTTTTTGTAAGCTGTTCAAGTATATTTGAGCTGTTTTTTGGTTTGCAATAATAGTAGTTAATTGAGATTTGAAGTTGTCTAATTTACCTAAGATTTCATCAAATTTATTATCCCATTTTTTGAAATAAACATCAGTTTTTGATGCTTGTTCACCAATTGATTTTAATATTGCATTAACAGTTGTTTGTAATTTATTCAATTGAGCTTCAATATTTTTTAATTCAGCTGTTACGTCAGTATTACCATTGTTGATGGTTTGTGTAAGTTTATTAATTGCATTAATAATGTCTTTGTTATTGTTATTAGAAATGAATATTTGAAGATCATCAATTTTAGATTGAATTGTTTGTAATTCTTCAGTTTGTTTTTGTTCAGTTTCAATATAAGTATGTTCAAAGTCTTTTATTGCTGCAATAAGTTCTGAACGTGACATATTGATTGCATCTGTTAAATTCATGTTCAATAATTTAAACATTTGTTCAAATTTTTGATAATCAATACTTGTAGAACCACTTGTTTGAATTTCTTTAAGTGTTTTTATTAATTCATTGTATTTTGTATCGTCTTGTGCAATTTCTAATAAAGCATCTGTGTTAGATTTGATTCCGGCAATATTAGAAGCCATGTCTTTTTGAGTCTTGCTTATAGAAGAAAGTATTGATGTTTGTACTTTACCATTTTTAAGGATTTCACCCAACATTTTCATAGCTTTATTTTTATCGCTCTTATAATCTTTTACAAAATTATTGAAGCTATCTGTTAAAGCAAGAATATTTTTATTAATTTCCCCTAGTAATTTAATAATTTTATCAGCTGCAGCTTTTGCATCAATCTTACCACTTTGAAGTTCACTTAGAATTTGTTCTAATTTGTTATTAGTATTTTTAGTAACATTAGTGTTTTCTTTGATTGCCGCAAGAATTTGTGCAGCAGTCATTTTTTCGATTTGAGCTTGTGTGTAACCAATTTTTACCATAACACCAATTAATTGGTCTCTAGACATATTTAATGTGTTAATAACTTTATCAAAGTTAGCATTGCTGTCAAGATTTGCTTTTTCAATTTGTTCACTAATTGTATTTAAGTTTGCAATAACTTCCTTGTTGCTTTCAATTAAGGTATTGTTTTGTTCAATTAATTTTGCTTGTTGTGCGTTTGATACATAGCTTGATTTTCTGATATCATTAGCAATTGTTTTAAGTTCAGCTCTGTCTTGTTCAGCTTTTTGTAATGAAGAAAGAACTTGAGTAAGAATACTCTTGATATCGCCTAATAAATCAATAATTTTATCAGCAGCTGCTTTAGCATCAATCTTACCGCTTTGAAGTTCACTGATAATTTGTTCTAATTTACTATTAGTATTTTGAGTAACATTAGTGTTTTCTTTGATAGCCGCAAGAATTTGTGCAGCAGTCATTTTTTCGATTTGAGCTTGAGTGTAACCAATCTTTATCATAACATTAATTAATTGGTCTTTTGACATGTTCAATGTGCTAATAACTTTATCAAAGTTAGCATTACTGTCAAGGTTAGCTTTTTCGATTTGAGCACTTATAGTTTGTAATTTTTCAATTGCTTCTTTGTTGCTTTCAATTAAAATATTATTTTGTTTGATTAACTTATCTTGTTGTGCATTTGATACATAACTAGAAGTTCTAATATCTTCTGCAATTGTTTTAAGTTCAGCTCTGTCTTGTTCTGCTTTTTGTAATGAAGTAAGAACTTGACCAAGAAGACCTTTTATATCACCTAATAAGTCTTGGATTTTGTTCCAAGCTGCCTCTGCAGATGTTTGACCAGATTTAACTTGTTCAATAAGTTCTCTAATTAATTTGTTAGCTTCTTCTTGAGTCATTCCGTTTTGAGCTAATTGATCAATAATGATTTGTTGGTTCATGCTATTTTCAACCATATATTCAAACATTTTTTGATAGAACTGATCCGCATTCAAATTACCATTTTTAACTTCTTCCATTAATTGTTCCATGTATTTGTTCATTTGAATTAGTTGGTTATTAGTAATTTGTTGTTGTTCTTTCATTTCTTGTAATAAAGCTTGTAATTGAGTAATTACAGCAACAATTGCATCCATATCAACAGTTACACTTTGGGTAATTGTTTCTTTATCACAAGATTGTAAAGTTGCAGAGCCGCCTAACATACCTAATGCCATTAGTGCTGCAAAAGCCATACTTTTAAGAGTGCTTGTTTTTCCTTTATATGGAGACATTTTAAGGCTTCTAGCTTGGAAAGAAACATTAGATTGATCAGTTTCTTCATTAGATGTTGTGTTTTGTCCTTCTTCTTGAGTTGCAACTTCTTCATTCATCATTTTTAATTCAGTTGCTAATTCAGGGTTGCTTACAACATTGTTTAAACCTTGAAAATTTAATGCATTCATTGCCGCATCCGGAGAAAGTGTTTCTACTGGATTAGTAACAGTTTCTTTGATTGCAGTTGGTTTGTTGGTTTGTTCTTCGCCAAATTTAACTTTTTTCAATAAAAGTTCGTTTGAGTTGATGTTCATAAAATTTATACTCCTTTTCACATTTTTTGTATTCATTCTTATGTATTTGCTTCAAAACATAGAAAAAAAATTTTTGCTATTTCAATAAATTTTTTTTCAATATTTTTACAAATCTTAATGAACAATTGTTAAATAATAAATGTCTGATAAAAAAGAGCATTATTTCAAAATATTTAAATTAAATAATTATAAAAAATATACACAAAAAAAATCCTTTCATTAAAGAAAGGATTCGGAATTTTTTTCATTAATTCCTCATGTGTAGAAGGTTAGTGTGTAGGTTGTATGAAAGGTTTGTGTTATGTGTTTCGTTTTGATATATATATAAAGTATTTCTTTTATGCAAAATTGCACCAATTCGTATATATTGTTACAAAAGTTAATATATTAATTTCAAAATTTTTAATCTTTTTTTAATGATATTTTATTGAACTCGGTTATGTAATAAGTTATAATTGTTTTGTTAAATAAGAAAGGAGATTTAATATGTGGGAAAATGATGTTAATATTCACGAAGTTAAAGAAATTCGTACTAGAACAAGTGTGTTTTTTGGTTGTGGCGCAATCAATAAGATGAATGATATTGCTAAAGAATTTAAGTCAAAAGGCTTGGATAAAGTTATTGTAATGAGCGGTAAAAATGCTTATAAAGCAACTGGTGCGTGGGCTGTTGTAGAAAAAGCTTTAGTTGATAATGGTATTTCATACGTAAATTATGATGGTGTTACACCAAATCCAACATCTACAGCTGTAAATGAAGCGGCAAAAATTGCAAGAGATTTTGGAGCAAAAGCTGTAATTGCTATAGGTGGTGGTTCTCCAACAGATGCAGGAAAATCTGTTGCAATTTTATTAAAATATGCTGATAAGACTGCTAATGATATTTATGAATTTAAATTTGCTCCATCAGAAGCAGCTCCTATTGTTGCTATTAATTTAACTCACGGTACAGGTACAGAAACTAACAGATTTGCTGTTGTAACTTTACCTGAAAAAGATTATAAACCTGCAATTGCTTATGATTGTATTTATCCAACATACGCTATAGATGATCCGGAATTGATGGTAAAATTATCACCAAAACAAACAAGATTCGTATCTATAGATGCTGTAAATCACGTTATTGAAGCTGCTACATCTACTGTTGCATCTCCATATGCAATAACTTTAGCAAGAGAAGTTATAACTTTGGTTGCTAAATATTTACCTAAAGCTATCGAAAATCCGGAAGATTTAGAGGCTCGTTATTTCTTAGCTTACGCTGCAATGATGGGTGGTGTTTGTTTTGATAACGGACTTTTACACTATACACATGCGTTAGAACATCCGCTAAGTGCTGTAAAACATGAACTTTCTCATGGTTTAGGTTTAGCAATGTTATTACCTGCTGTAATTAAAAATATTTTCGTAGCAAAGGCTGAAACTTTAAAATATATATTAGAACCAATTGCTGGACAAATTACTAATGCAAATGAAGCAGAAGCAGCTGTGTTTGAATGGTTAAAATCAGTAGGTGTTCCTAATAAATTAAAAGATGAAGGGTTTACTGAAGCTGATGTTCCAACACTTGTAAATTTAGCGTTTACAACTCCTTCTTTAGATGGTTTGTTGGCAATTGCACCTACAAAAGCTACCAAAGAAGCAGTAGAAGAAATCTACAGAGCATCTTTATAGAATAGTTTTTTCTTTTTAAATAGGATGTCTATAAGATAGGCATCCTATTTTTATTTTGTATATTTGTAAAAAAACTAAATATTAATTTTTTGCATAATATTGTGTTGGTAAAATTTCATTAAATGCTCAATTTGTTCATCATTTCGTCCGGTAGAATTAATTGAATATAAAGTTTTTCGATTTGGTAATATTTGTCGCATTATATTTATGCAGTTTAAGGTTTTTATGTGGCTTTGTACAACTCGAATTTTTCGATTAGAAATTAATGCCATAAACCAAAGCCAGATATCATCAGCTGTTGGTGCATATTTTAAGAATATGTCGTATCTAAAAACTTCAGGTAAAAAGCATTTTGGAGGATATAAAACCCCTCCGACTCCTGTTAAAAAGTTATCAAATCTAGCGCTTTCTTCCAGTACATGCTTATCCCATTTTTCATAAGGAAGTATTTTATTGTCTTTTATTTTTACTCTATGTGCACGGTGAACTTGTATATCCTTTGGGTGTGCAATGTAGGAGTGATAAAGTTTTTCTAACCATTTTTTAGGGTAATAAATGTCATCGTCAGCTGTAACTATGATTGCTTCTGGAAATTCTTTCAGTGTATAGATGACTTTTGTATAAGAGCCAATATCTTTTACAAATCGAATTTCTAAACCGTTTTTTATGTATTTAGTTATTTCGTATGGTAAATCATTTATACTTTTGAATTCATCGCTTAGCCAAAGTATTATTTTATCAGGTTTTAGTGATTGATTTAGTAAAGAGTATAATGAAATTTCTAAGTCTTTAAAACGAGCTTCGTAAGATGTTAGTGATACAATTATCGGAGTATCTCTTTTTATAGGACAAATTCCCTTGTACTTACTCATTAGATTTGAGTTATATCTTATAATGGGAGTTACTACAAATCTAAGGTGCATTTTGAATTTTAGAAGTTTTTCCAGAAGTTTAACCATGAATTGCCTCTTGATATATTTGGTTAATTAATAAGCTTTCTTTTGGTGTGTTGTTTGAGCTTTGTTCTGTTTTTAATCTTTCTGCCCATTCTAAAATTCTTTTTTCTCTCCTTGTTAATTCAAGGTTGCTTAAGTCAAAAAATGACAAGTATATAATCCAAGGTTCATCAAAATTAATATTGTTGAATGTCGGTCTAAAGCTCGGTGCCACAGCGTTTGGAGTTAAAAGTTTGTATGATTTCTCTTCTACAAACTTATCGTAACAAATTTGTTTGTTCAGATTAAAAGTTTCTTTCAATTCTTTTTTTATTCTATGATAGCTCATGTCATAGTTAATATTTGATAAATAGTCATTTTGGAGCTTGTGAGTAATTTTGTCTTGCTCAAAGCCAAATCGGATAGAAAATTTTAAACTTCTTAATATTCTTGTAGGATCATCTATAAAGCTTTTTTCGTGTAAAACTCTGAGTGTTTTGTTTTTGATATCATTTATTCCGCCAAAGATATCAACAATTTCCCCATCAGTTGTGCGTTTTGCCATAGCATTAATTGTAAAATCTCTACGTTTTAAATCTTCATATAAAGAACAACCGATGTTTTTAACTTTCGGCAAGTGTCCGACTTTAGGATAAACTTCTGTTCTTGTAGAAGCTATATCAATTTCTTCATTGTTAAGTAGTACTCGAACCGTACCGAATTTTGGGTTTTCTTTTATGATATTTAATCCTAAATTTTGAGCAAATTCAATTGCATTGCCTTCATAACAATAGTCAGTATCAAAATTTTTGATACCTAATATTTCGTCACGAACAATTCCGCCTACATAATAAAGGTTTTTATCCTTTAGCTTCAATATCTTTGCTCCTTTTGTTATGAATTAAAGAAGATATTAAAGCTCCAACAATAAATACTAAGCCTAAAAGTCCTGTAACAACTTCCGGAACTTCGTGGAAAGTTGAAATAAACATTAAAATTGCTAATGTTCCAATTGCCCAGTGAGCTCCGTGTTCCAGGTATAAATATTGGTCAAGTGTTTTCTTTTCTACAAGCATTATTGTTAAAGAACGTACAAACATTGCACCGATACATAGTCCGATAGTTATGATTACAATATCTTGACTTAAGGCAAATGCTCCTAAAACTCCATCAAGAGAAAAGGATGCATCAATTAATTCTAAATATAAAAATCCGACAATTCCTGAACATTTAACTGCGTTCGCACAAACTTTTGCTCTTTCTTCTTGTCTTTTTTCCAGCCATTCAGCTAATCCATCTATTGCCAAATATGTTAAAATACCGGCAATACCTGATTTGAATACAGAACTTCTTATTTCTAATGGCAAATGTAGAAGAAGTAATATTAATGCAGTTAGAGTTACTATTGTACAAATACCACGAATTTTTCCGAGTTTTTGAATTTTTGTTTCAATAAATTTTAACCAATGAACACTTTTGTCTTTTTCTGTAAAGTAATCCATGAATAACATTAATAAGAAAGTTCCGCCAAAAGTTACAATTGGTGCGTGTGTAAGATGAAGATAATGTGCGTAAGAGTTTACATCATTTAAAGCCATGTCTAAAACTCTTAGTATGTTTAATTTTGCAAATATAGCTACAACAACAAGCGGGAATAAAAATCTCATACCAAACACGGCAATTAAAATTCCCCAAGTAATAAATCTATGTCGCCATTTTTCTGACATTCCTTCAAGTTTCATAGCATTAACTACAGCATTGTCAAATGATAAACTGATTTCTAAGACAGCAAGTACAAATGCTATAAATACACAAGCTAATCCGGTTCCGCCATGAACGTGTTCGCCCCATAAATATGCACAAATCAGCCCAAGCACTGTTACTAGGTATGAACCCCAAAAATATTTAAACATCAATTTTCTCCTTCTTATAAGGAAATTATATTATAATTTGTATATTGTGTAAACATAACTTTAAAAGATTCTTATTTTATGGTATCATTCATTATGTTCCAAGGGAGTTTTATATGATTAACTACATAGAATCTGAATTTGATAGGTTGGCTTCTAATATTTTGGACTTGAAAACTTTAGCACCAAAAATTGAAGAAGTTGCAAACATTTGTATAAAAGCACTAAAAAATGGAAATAAGATACTTTTTTGTGGTAATGGCGGTTCAGCGGCTGATGCACAACATCTTGCGGCAGAATTAATTTGCAAATATAAAAAAGAACGCACAGCACTTAATGCTATAGCACTTACTACAAATACATCCGTTTTAACTGCAGCTGCTAATGACATTGCATTTGATTATATTTTTGAAAGGCAAATAGAAGCATTTGGGCAAGATGGTGATGTTTTATTTGCACTTTCTACAAGTGGAAAAAGTATAAACGTAGTTAGAGCAGTTGATAGGGCAAAAGAATTGGGTTTAACAACAATTGCCATGACTGGAATTAGCGGTGGTTCTTTAAAAAATAATGCAGATGTTTTGATAAATGTCCCATCTGAAATTACTAATAATATTCAAGAAATGCATATTGCTGTTGGGCATTTGATTTGCGGAATAATAGAAAATAATTTGTTTTAATTTTTTATGATAAAATAGTGTCGTATTAATAAGGAGGATTTATGCAAAAGATTATAGTTACAATTTTTGCTGTGGCAATGATGATTTTGCCTTCATCTGCTGCAACTTGGGTAGCTGCTGATAGAGTTTCTACTGTTGGTAAAACAATTATTACAAAGAATGGTCTGCCGGCTAAAACAACTTTCAAAGTTGTAAATGGCGCTGCTGATAATTCAAATACTTCAACTACAAACGTAGTGCAAATTTCTAGTACAGATTTAACTTATGCAGGTACTGATACAGAAGTAGCAGCTGTAGTTGCTCATGAAATTGGTTTGATTATTAACGGAAAAGCTAGCAAGGATAAGTTTAGAAATATTGCAAAGGCTGCTATTACAGAAAATTTAAGCTCTGATAATATTATTACAACTGCAACTAACAGTGAATTTTTGGCAAACAAAGTTTCTTTATCAGACAATAAAGCTGCAGATATTACAGGTGCAGATTTGTTAATAAAAGCAGGATATAATCCATTAGCAATGGTTGTAGTTGTAACAAAAATGCCGGGAAGTACATTAGAAATTCTTCAAGGTAAACCGGCTAATTCTGAAAGAGCTATGAATATTTATGACTATTTAACCTACAATTATCCTTCTAAAGTGAAAGCCGGATATGGTTGCCAAGAATATAGAACATTTTTAGAATATGCCAATCCGATTGTAGCGGAAAGAAATTCTAATAAGAAAAAACTTGCAGCTTTTAATAAAACTCAGGCAAAGAATAAAGCTTTAAGAGCAAAAAATATTGCTCAATATAAAGCAACCGGTGGTTTAAGCGGTTGGGATGCTTCTTATACTATTTTGAAATCATTATCTGAATCATCTGAAAAATAATATAAAAAATAATAAAAACCCTAAATTGGACAATATAAAAATCCGTTTTAGGGTTTTATTTTGAGTTCTTTTGATTTTGTTTAAGCTTGTTAATAATTTATTTATGTAAAGTAATTGTATTTAAAACTTTTTCCCAATTGTCAGCTGTTTGAATACTGTATTCAAGACTTTTTTTCGTAGTCCAACCAAGAATGTCTTTTGCTTTATTATTATTTGCAACTAATTTAGCAGGATCTCCTTCTCTTCTTGGACAAATTTCTAAAGGAATTTCTCTTTTTGTAATTTTTTCGCATGTTGTAAATACTTCTTTTACACTATTGCCGTCATTTGTTCCGAGATTAAAAAAGTTTGTTTCGCCACCATTATTTAGGTATTCTAAAGCTTTTATATGGGCGTCAGCTAAGTCTTCAACATTGATATAATCTCTAACGCAGGTTCCGTCAGAAGTTTCATAATCATCGCCAAACATCTTGAAAGTTTGATTTCCATCTGCTTTTAATACGTTTGGAATTAGATGAGTTTCTGGATTGTGCCATTCACCGATTCTTGCTTCTGAATCCGCACCGGCTACATTAAAATAGCGTAATCTTACTGATTTTAATCCATAAGCTTTATCATAATCATCCATGATTTTTTCTACCATTAGTTTAGAATTACCGTATGCATTAATTGGTATTTGCGGATGGTTTTCGTCTATAGGAATGTAATTTGGTTCTCCATATGTTGCTGCAGTTGAAGAAAATACTATTTTTTTTACATTAAATTCGAGCATTGCGTTTAACAAATTGAGTGTTCCATAAACATTATTATAATAATATTTTTGAGGATTTTTTACGCTTTCTGCCACCTGAGAATATGCAGCAAAGTGTACAACCGCATCAATTTTGTTAACAAGAAAAACGCCTCTAATATCATCAAGATTTTTTAAATTGCCTTGTATGAATTTTACATTGCCATATTTTTTCAATATATCTATGATTTCAGAATGTCCGAGTTCCAAACTGTCAAAGATAATAATATCTTTCTTTTGTTCTAATAGTGCCATTGCTAAATGGCTACCAATATATCCCGCTCCACCAGTAATTAAAATCATTGAACAATCCTCCCTGCTTCAATATTATATATTATAACATCTTTTAGAAATTCTTCTTCAAAAAGAATTGTATCGACAGATGTTATGATAGTCTGTGTATCTTTTTCTATAGATTTTAGTAAATAATTCTGTCTGGTTTCGTCTAATTCTGCTAAAACATCGTCAAGTAGTAGGATAGGAGAGTAACCTGTTTTGTTTTTAATAATTTCTAATTCAGAAAGTTTTAATGATAAAACTAATGTTCTTTGTTGACCTTGTGATGCGAACTTAACAGCATCAAGGTCATTAATTTTAAATTCTATATCATCTCTATGCGGCCCTACACAAGATATTTTTCGAGCAATTTCTTCTGAACGCTTTTCTATTAGTTGTTGTTTTAAAAAATTACTGATTTCATTGATTTCTGAACATGGACAAGTATAGTTCAAGCTGAAAATTTCTGTTTCGCTAATAATACTGTGCTTTTTAGCTGCAATTTCTTCTATTTCTTTTAAAAATTTTTTTCTTAAGAAAATAATGTTTGCACCTGTAACGGATAATTGTTCATTAAATATATCCAAAAGAGCATTGTCTATAAATTCATTTTTAAGAAGATTATTTTTTTGAATTCTAATTTTGTCATATTTTGACAAACGCTCATCATAAGCCGGATAAACTTGTGAAATAGCTCTATCAAGCCAATCCCTTCTATCTTGTGGAGTTCCTCTTAATAGTAATAAATCTTTTGTAGAGAATAAAACTGTTTTTACAACTGTTTTAAAGTTTTTTGGTGTTGTTTTGACTTTATTTACTTTGAGCTCACGTTTTTTATCTTGTGTGTAGTAATAATCGAGTTCTATCTCTGTATTATTCTTTTCAATACCGGCTTCGATTTCAAATTTATCTTCACCTAGTTGAATTAAGTCTGAAATGGTTGATGTTCTTGGGCTTTTTAAATCTGATAAAAAATATATGCTTTCCAGAATATTGGTTTTTCCTTGCGCATTTTTTCCGATAATAAGAGTTTTCATCTTCCTAAAATCGAGTTCTATTTCGTGCAAATTCCGATACTTCTTTAATTTAAGCTTTTTTATCCTCATAAACTTAGTATAACATAGAAAAACATTGGTTATATATGATTATTCATAAGGCTTGTATTAGATGAAATATGTTTGATTTGTCGTTTCATGTCTTCAGCTTTATCGTTTAGTGATTCTTTTTTATAAATTTCCATTGCTGTTTTGTAATTTTCTTCTGCGCTTTTTAAATATTCCGGATTATCGTATCCTGACATTAATTGAAGAGTTTGAGCAAGTAAGACGTAGCCTTCCGGTTTGTTAGGATTGATTTTGATTGCAGCCTCAAAGCATTCTTTAGAATCTATTATATGGCCTTCTATATGATTTTTATATCCTTCCAAGATTTTCATTGGATATTTGAATAAATTTTGTGTGTCAAAAATTTTTAGTTCAAGAAGGAAACAAATTTCCATTAAGTCTTTTTCTTGATACATGTCTGTAAATCTAAAATGAGAAATAAAATATTTTGGAAATACCGAATCAATTAGTTTTAGAATTTCATTCTTTTTGTCGTTTTCTCCTGCTAATTCATATATACTGGCTTCTTTTAATAATTTTATTGGATTATCAGGATCAATAGTATCAATTGTTTCCAATAATTTCAAGCTTTTTGCTAGTTCATCATTTGTTAGTAAAATTGCAATTTCTTTAAATAAAAATTGAAGCGTTTGATATTTATTATAATTAAATAAGCTAAGCACATAATCTTTTGCATCTTCTTTTCTATTTAAAAAGACTAATGATAAAAATATTATTTTTTTTATTTCAAAATCCGGAAATAATTCTAATAATTTCATCGCATCAGAAATTGTTTCGCCAAAGTGGCCCATTTCAAAATTAAGAAGCATGCGTTCTTTATAAGCTAAATCTTTTTTTACGCAATGTGTGATTATATATGTAAAATCAGAATATGCATCTTCAAGCATTAATAATTTGTGGCATAATTGTCCTCGTTTTAAAAATGTTTCGGATGGTTTAAATTCTTCTTTGATTAAATAATTCAATTTTTCTAGAGCAGATTCAAAATTATTTTCAGAAATATCTTTATCTACAGATTTGTAGCACATTAAATGTTTTATATTATCTAACATAGTTTGAATCCCCTAAAAACAGATAGTTGAATTTTTTTGCCTTATACTAATATTATTTAACATAAAATTTATGTAAAAACGAGTGTCTAGTTAGCTACATAACTTTTAGTGCCATACGAATTTCTCTTAGAGCATTGGCAATATCTCTGTTTGTGCTTTGTTCTTTTTTTATTTTTTCAAATGCAAACATGATTGTAGTATGTTTTTTATTATAATATTCTGCAATGTTAACAAAACTTTGATTTGTAATCTCTCTACATAAATATATTGAAATATGTCGAGCTATTGAAACTTTTTGACCTCTTGCTGTACCTTTTATATCGTTTATATCCACGTCAAAATAGCTTGCTGTAACTCTGGCAATTTTGTCAAAGCTTACATCCTCGTCTTTTTCATCACATTTTAACACTTCTTTTGCTAATTTTAATGTTAATTCTTGTTCTGTGATTTCAGCATAAGCACAAACTTTTGTGAACGCACCTTCCAGTTCTCTTACGTTATTAGAGAAATTTCTGGCAATATATTTTAGTGCATCTTCTTCGAACTGTAAATCGTTGTCAGTTGCTAACTTTTTAATAATTTCAAATCTGGTATTAACATCAGGTGGCATAAGTTCTAGCATTAAGCCCATTTCAAATCTAGAACATAAAGCCGCTGTAAGGGTTGGAATTTCTTTTGGAAGTCTGTCGGATGTAATGACAATCTGTTTACCTTTATTGTAAAGGCTATCAAATGTGTACTGAAGATTTTCCATTGTTTTGATTTTTGATTCAATAAATTGTACGTCATCCAAAAGAATTACATCAATATTTGTGTATTTCTTATTGAATTTTGACATGTTTTCTATTGTATTATTAGTTTTTCTACTATTAGAAATGTAATCATTTATGTAATCTTCGGTTTTTGTATATTTAACTCTAAGTTTTGGATTATTAAATATTATATAGTGCCCAATTGCTTGCATTAAGTGAGTTTTGCCTAAACCTGAATTTCCATAAATAAATAAAGGATTGTATTTGCCGGCAGGATTTTTTGCAACTGCCATGGCTGCAGAATAAGCAAATTTGCTGTTTTCTCCTTGCACAAAATTCTCAAATTTGTATTTCAAATTGAGATTAGCCGCAGATTGCATATTTGATAGATTTTCAATAGCTTGTTCTTTTAAAGATTTTTCACTAGCTTTTTTTTGTAATTTTTCAGTTTCACGTTTTAGTGTTTTTGCGGCACTTTCATCATAAATAATAACGAGTCTGGAATTTTCATTGCCGGAAACTCTTTTTAATGCTTCAACCATTTGTGGATAGTGATTTTTGCGTAATAAATCCCGTCCCATCATTTGACCGGTTACAACTGTCAATACCCCTTTATCATATCCGGATACTTCTAATGGATAAACCCAAGGATGAGCATTTTCTGGTAAAGAGGCAATGATTTCTTCTTTAACCTGTTCCCAAAAACGCTTTAACTCAATATTTTCCATACAACTCGATATTTGTGATAACTAATAAATAAAAAAGGCGACACCCAGATTCGAACTGGGGGATAAAAGCTTTGCAGGCTTCTGCCTTACCACTTGGCCATGTCGCCGTAAGAATATAATAAAATAAACAAGAATGATTTGCAAGTCATTCATTAATAATTATACAGAAAATTAAAAAACGGTTTGCATTTTTACAAACCGTTTTTTCTAAAACTTATACTTTGCGTTTACGAGCTGCTTCAGATTTGCGTTTTCTCTTTACGCTTGGCTTTTCATATCTTTCACGTTTTTTAACTTCAGATAAGATACCTGCTTTTTGAATTTTCTTTTTGAATCTTCTTAAAGCGCTTTCTATGCTTTCGTTTTCGCCAACTTTAACTTCTGCCATTTATATTTTCACCACCTTTATTATCTATGTGTACAAAGTCATAGTAAAATAAAAAAAAATAAATTTCAAGTGTTGATTTACGAAAACTTAATATTGATAAGTTGTTTAGCGATTTTTATTTGTTAAAAACAATCATTTCGCAGTTTTTACAATCAAAACCGAGTGGATAAGCTTTGCCGAATTCATCTTTAAGTATTAAGTTTTCTGGTGATTTGCACATGTTTAGTGCAAATTTGATGCAATGTTTTGTTCGCATAAGTTCAATTTTTCTATTTGGAAGTTTTGATTCCATTGAGTATTCAATAACTTTACAGTTGCATTTTTGATAAAATTCTTCCGCAGAATGATTATGAACATTTGCCTTATAATCTACTTCTTGTTTGAAAAATGAAGTATAAGTTAGTGGTTTTTGAATTTCTCTTTTATAACTTTCCAAACGCTTTTGAGTTAATTGTTCAAATAAATTACGTCTAATTTCGTTTATTGCACTTATTGGCAAAAATGGTAATTCTGATTTTATATCAATTTTTTTTATACAAAAATCACTATCACCGGTTTTTGACATTTGTTTAATGAATGTTTCTTTCATTTTGTTGATATTATTGGCTTTTTCATTAGCCTGTATATTGTATTGAATCTGAATTCCATCTTCGTCAACAACATTAATACAACTATCTTTAAATTCAAGATTTATGCTGATTTGTCGTTTACATTTTTGTAATACTAATTTTTCAAATTCTACATCTTGATTGCGAAATATTTCTGTGCCGATTTTAAATGGACAAGATTTGTTTGGATAAATGTATCCGTTTTCTACTTTGTTTATCAAAATACCGTTTATACCATCTGTTAAGCCATCTTGAGGTGATAACTGTATCTTTGTTGCTATTTTAAATTTACCACTTTTGATTTCAATGATTTTACCTATAAATTCACCTTTAGATTTAGGAGATGAAAAGTTAAAACAATTTTTTCTTTTTTCTAAAAAATAATCAGTAAATCCTCTGTTGAAACTTTTTTCCGGATTAGGAATGAATGAATATTTGCATTTTCCTGAAGACGTTTTTGTAGAAATTTTATCAAGTTCTTGTCTATAGTATGCAGTAATATTTTTTACGTATCCGATTTCTTTTAATCGTCCTTCAATTTTGAAAGAATAAACTCCTGCTTTTACCATATCTTGTAATTTTTTTGATGTGTTAAAATCTTTCAAACAAAGAGCATGGATATCTTTTGCAATAATTTTTCCATCAATTGTTTCAACAGTGTATTTTTTTCTACAAGGTTGAGCGCATTCTCCTCTGTTAGCAGAGCGTCCGCCGATAAATTGGCTCAAATAACATTGTCCGCTATAAGATACACAAAGTGCACCATGACAAAATGCTTCAAGCTCAAGTGTCGGATTTGCTTTGTGGATTTCAGCAATTTGTTTGAGTGAAAGTTCTCTTGCTAAAACTACTCTTGATGCACCAAGCTTATTAAAGAAAGAAACTTTCTCAATAGTTCTATTATCAGCCTGTGTACTGATGTGGATAGGGATTTTGCACTCGGGTGTTTGTATAAGTTTTTCTATCAAACCCATATCTTGAACAATAACAGCATCAACTCCTATTTTATCAAGTTGCTTTACAAGATTTACCGCTTCTTCTAATTCTTTATCAGTTAGAATGGTATTCACCGTAACAAAAACTTTTGCCCAAAATTTATGTGCATATTGAACAATTTCTTTTATGTCATCTAAAGAATTTGGAGCATTTTTTCTTGCTCCAAAAGATGTTGCTCCGATATATACAGCATCCGCCCCGCAATCTATTGCTGCAAACGCAATCTCTTTGTTTTTTGCGGGTGCAAGTAATTCTGTTTTGTAATTTTTAAGATTTTCCATGCCGGTTCTTGATTAGCCCATTCTTTTGCCAAAAATACTTTTTATGAATTGCATTATTCCCATGCCATTTTCTGCTCGATTTTTAATTTTTTCATAATTATTTTGTACAAATTCATTTCTTGGGTCAATATTTTTTAATTTTTCCATATACTCAATTGCGCCATAATTATCACCAATAGATTCTCTAAAATCAGCGAGTTTTTCTAATGCTAATCTGTTTTGAGGATCAATATCAGCTAGTCTTTCATAGAATTCACTGGCTTTTGTTTTATCACCTTCAGCTTCTAATAAAGAAGCTATTGTTTCTATTAAATCAACATCTTTATCATTAAAACGATATGCTGTTAAATATTCATTAAGAGCAACATCTTTTTCGCCTCTTATAATATTGAATTTACCCCAGTTTACATGTTCATTAAAAGAGTCACCCTTTTTTTCAAATATTAATGCTCGCATTTGATAAATTAGAGGTGAGTTTGGTTCGATCTTTGCATACTCATCTATTTCATTAAATGCTTCTTCAAACATATTTTTTTGGAAATAATATTGTGCTAATAATGAATGAAAAACTTTTTCTTTAGAATATTTGTCCTTAATTTTTATAAGAATTTCATATCCTTCATCGTTTTTTCCTAAATCAAACAATGCTCTTGCTTTTGTTAAATCGCTTTGTGCTAATTCTAAAGCTTTGTCAGGTTGAGAATTTCTTATATAATAACCGGCAAGAATTTCTCCAAAATCTTTGAAATTTTGTTCTTGTCTTCCTCTTTCAAGTATGTGGATTGCAGAAGTTATGCCTTCTGTTTTTTCAAGAAGTTCTGCCAGTTTTAAATAAACGATAGGATTTTTTTCGTCATAATCAGAAATTTTTAAGTATTCATCAGCAGCTTCGCTAAGTTTTCCCTGATTCTCACAAACAGCAGCGTATAAAAATCTTGCAGGTAACGATTCTTGTGAATCTTTAGCATGGTCTATTGCTTTTTTAAAATCATTTTTAGCGTGACTCATTTGTTGTTGTAAAGAATGTAAATTACCTCTTAACAAGTAATACTTAAACTTATCCTCGTGTACAAATAAATCTAGCAATTGTTCATGTGCAAGTATATTAGGCGGATCAATTTCTAGAATTTTACCATAATAAATTTTTGCATCATCTTTTTTGTTTAATATTAAAGCAACATGTCCAAGTTTTGTTAATAATTCAACATCACCTTGTTTGTTTACAAGTTGTTTTTTATATTCCGCATAAGCTTCTTCGTATTTTTCATCTTGTTCAAGTTGTTCTGCTAAATTCATTATAATCTCCTAGTTAAATTTGTTTTGTGCAACTGCCATGCCTTCTCTAAAATAACATTGAATACCTTCTTTCGCTTTGGATAAAGCATTTTTTAAAGTTTCAAGTTCTTCTTTAGAAAAATTTTGTAATACAAAAACTTCTGAAGGTAAATTAGGCTGTGGTCCAATTCCTATTTTTAATCTTGCGATATTTTTGGTTCCAAGATGCTGAATTACGGATTTAATTCCGTTATGTCCGCCATCAGAACCGTTTGGACGAAATCTGATTTTACCGATTTCTAACGACAAGTCATCGTACACAATCAAGACATCGCTTATATCTATTTTATAATAATCCATTACGGCACGCACTGCCTTACCGGATAAATTCATAAATGTTGTAGGCTTTATAAGAAGGTAATCTTCAGTCGAAGTTTTTAAATTTGTCATAAGACATTTTAATTTTGAGTTTTCTTTAAAATTAAGATTCTCATTAAGAGCAATACTGTCTATTAGCATAAATCCTGCATTATGTCTGGTAAAAGTGTATTTTTCTCCGATGTTTCCTAACCCTGCAATAAGTTTCATTGTTATAACACATATCCTTTCGGTAATTATTTTATTTAAATCTTCTCATGTTTTTCATCATTTGATGTGCAGTAAGTTTTGCGCCAGCTTGCCCCATTTTGCCCATCATAGAGCCCATGTTCTTTTTAACATCAGAAAATCCTTTCATTACCTTGCGCATTTGTTCAAATTGATTGATGAATACGTTTAAATCATGGAGTGGAATTCCGGAGCCTTCTGAAATTCTTTTTTTACGGGAAGAGTTCATTAATTCCGGATGTTCTCTTTCTTCCGGTGTCATACTTTGTATAAATACTTCTATTTTTTTGAATTGCTTTTCACCTTCGTGTGAAATTCTTTGTCTGTCATCTTTTGACATCTTAATACCTGGAATCATGCCTAAAAGTTGGTCCATTGAGCCGAACATTTTCATTTGAGATTGCATCTTTAAGAAATCGTTAAAAGAAAATTCAGCTTTTGCCATTTTCTTTTCCATTTCTTTAGCTGTTTTTTCATCAAAAACTTCTTGAGCACGTTCTACAAGTGAAACGATATCACCCATGCCTAGAATTCTTGTTGCCATTCTCTCAGGATAAAAATCTTCAAGAGCATTTAATTTTTCACCAGTACCGGTTAATTTGATAGGTTTATGAGTGCAATATACAACGCTCAAAGCTGCACCACCACGAGAATCTCCGTCTAATTTTGTTAGTACTAAGCCAGTTACTCCCAATTGTGCATCAAAATTTTCTGCAACATTAACAGCTTCTTGACCGGTCATAGAATCAATTACCAAAAGCTTTTCAGCAGGATGAAAAACTCTATCAATAAGCAATAATTCTGCCATCATATCCGTATCAATTTGTAAACGACCTGCTGTATCCAAGATTAAGGTATTAAATCCCTTATCTTTTGCATAATTGATAGCATTAGTAATTATAGATTGAACATCTTGTGAATTTTCTTCTGCGTAAACTTCTGTTTTAATCTGTTCGCCTAAAGCTTTTAATTGAGTAATTGCAGCAGGTCTATATACGTCACACCCAACTAAAAGTGGGTTTCTGCCTTCTTTTTTTAACTTAACTGCCAATTTTGCAGAAGATGTTGTTTTACCGCTACCTTGAAGTCCTAACATCATAATCAAGTTTGGATGACCTGAATAATCAAGCGGAGATGTTTCTTTTCCTAAAAGTTCAATAAGTTCATCATGTACAATTTTTATTAACTGTTGTGAAGGATTTACTCCTTGTAGAACATTTTCACCTTCGGCTTTATCTTTTATATTAGAAATAAAAGCTTTAACAACTCTTAGGTTGACGTCAGCTTCCAGAAGAGCACGTCTTATTTCTCGCAAAGCTTCTTGCATATTTTCTTGCGTAAGTTCTTTTTGCCCTGCGGTTTTAGCAATAATATCTTGTAGTTTATCTGATAACGAATCGAACATTTATTTATCCCTTTATAAAAATACAAAGAGATTATACCATAAATAAGCTTTTATGCGAATATATTCATTGTTCGTTCAATATTATCATTTGCGACTTGTTGAAGACCTTTTAACATTTGATTAATAGAAGCTTGTTCTGTTTCAAGGTTTTTCATTCTTGTATCAATTCTGGTTTCTTTTGCATTAATAATGCTTTTTTCATATTCATATTGTGTCAAAGCTTCACTTTGAGCATCAGAATCATTTACTGAGAATATGTTTGTTACGTTTGAGGCAATGTTTTCATCATATGTGTAGTATTGTTCACCTTTTTCATTAACATCTTCGCCCATTGTTGCTATGTAATAAACATTGTTTTGTAACATTTGGTTTAAATAATCGTTGTCTTCAATTTGCTCATTATAAGTCCAACCTTTTTCAGCAATTGCTGAAAATATTTGATCGTAAAATTTAATATTACTTTCTTGTTCGGAAGTTAAAACTTGGTTATTAGTGTCAACAGATGAATTGTACACTTTTAATGCTTCGTCATATCTTTTTTGCCAATCTTCATGTTTTGTATTCCAATCTTGCCATTTTGACGAATTCTTATCTCTGGTGTAATATACTTTTGTTCCGTTTTTATTTGTAGTATAGCTTTCTTGACCTGCTTTTGCAGTATTACTTTCATAAGCTCCAAGAACTGAATTTAAAATAGTACTTAAATTAACTTTGTAATTATTACCGTCTTTTTTTATACCTGCAACACCTGATTCAAGCCCCTGTTTATCTGCATCGCTAGTACCACCAAAATAATGGTCATTTGTGTCAATGTAATTTTTACAAGCTGATTTTAAGCTTTCATAATCACTATCTGTTAAATAATTTTTCATGTTTTCAGCAATACCATTTAACAAGTTTGTTAGGCTATTTTTAGCAGTAGAAGCATTACTACCTAAATCTGTCCATGTGTTTGGAGAATTGTATAATTTTTTTATGTCATAAGATGAACCATTTGCATTAACATTGCCTGCGCATCCGAAGAAGTCTGCATCCGTTTTTTTATCAATAGGTTCTTTTAATTTATCACCTTCTTCTTTCAAATTGTTAACATTAGTAGCTGCAGAGTCTAAAGCTGCGCTTGTAGAGTTAGCATTATCAATTTTTTCAGCAGGGATTCCTGTTAAACTTGATAAAATTGCTGTTCTGTTAGATTCCCAATCTCCACCTGCAGTACCTTCCGGTGAAATCATTTCTGCATATTTTTTGTATTTACTATCAATTACAACTTTACCGTTTTGATCTGTTATTAAATAGGGTTTATTTTGATTTGCATTTCCAGGGCGCATCAAACTACTGTAGCTTAAGTCTGTATAAGTTACTCCGGAATTGTTTGACCATTGTAGTTTTTTTGTAGACATTGCGCATTGGTATCTTTGCGTTGCGGCTTTGCTTTCTTGAGCTAGTAACATTTTGTCATTAGATAATTTCGTAAGCTCTCGACCGATCGTATTCTTTCGATCGGTATAAGCTAAAAATCTAACTGTTGATGAGCCTAATCCCATTTTGTGTTCCGCATTCCTTTATAGTTTTCCCTTGTTCAATATGTATAACGGCATTTTTTTCAAAAACTTTAGGATTTGTAAAGAAATTGTTACAATTAAATTTAACAAAAAATATAGACCCATTATCAATTTGTTAATGGGTCTATAATCTAATAAAACTAGGCTTGATTAAGATATAATTCCTTCTTTTATTAATTTTTCTTTAATATCTTTTTTTGTTTGAAATTCTGAACCGGATTTATCAGTTAATCTTTTTAATAGCATTATTCCGGGAGTTACAACTCCAAGGGCTAAAATGCAAGCACCGATACTATTAACAATAGATTTTCTTTTTAATTTTTTTACACCATTGAAGAAAATGTCACTACTTTCGCCTTTTTGCAATGCGTTTTTGTATTGGTTATGTAATTCTGATACTTGTTTGTTAAGGTTTTCAACTTCTTTTAAATCAATAAACTTTCTCGTATCAATTTTGTCAGATTTGTTGAAAGTTGGCACAATGTCTGATTGTTTTGCAATTTGTACGATTTTATTATCAGGATTTTTGTGTAAAAAATCGTATAAATTAACTTCAGATGTGTTTGCTTGATTGAATTCTTTAATGCTCTTTTCTATGCTGTTATCTATAAATGCTTGTTTAAAATTGTCATCTTCTAAAACTCTTGAATCTAATGTGATTGATTTGTTATATTTTTCATTTGCTTGTTTTTCCATAAATTCTTTAATTTTATTTCCGGCATAATACAAGAAGCATAAACAAGAGCCTTCTTTTATAGCGTATCCGACAAATTCTTGTGAACTTCTGGAGTCACTTAATCTTTCTGCTGTAATAAAACCGTCCATTATGTACATATTTTTTACAGGAGAAAACGCAAATTCCTCTACAACTTTACCAATTCCTTTGAATGAGGTATTGGAATGATTTTTATTAGCAGATTGCGAAATTTGTTCGTTCTTTTGTTGTTGCTCATACTCTTTTATCAGATTTTTTTTGATTTTTTGTTCAGTGTAGTATTGTTTTAGTTTAGTCATTCCAACATAAGTTAAAGCTGCCATTACAGTTGATGTAACAAATTTTGTAGCGGCTATGTTTTTAAATAATCTTTTATTTTTTTCGGCTTTTTCTAAATTTTCTTTGATTTTATTAGTTGGAGCGTATTCTTTTATTTTTTTATATAATTCAGCATTTTTTAAATTTCTAGGATCAATTTTAGAATCAAATCCAAATCCTTTAAAAACAGTTTTGTCAAATAACCATTTGAAAGCAGGTATTCCACCGAGCCATAATGCTTCTGTGCCAAATTCATCAATAAATCTGTCAAAGCCTTCTTCTTTTCCTGTGACATAAGAGCTGGCTGTCATTCCCAAACAACTGGAAGCATCTTTTAATCCCAATGGTATTAATGAATTGGGGTTTCCTAATGTAGAATATATTTTTGCGGCATTTATCATCATTATCCTACAACCCCCATATTAAATTCATTAATTTTTTACTATGTTTGTTCATACTACAGCCTTCCTTTCTTTGTAAGTTGTCTAAATCCAAAAAATTGCTAAAAGTTTAACATTTATTTACAAAAATTAGTAAATATATTTACACAAAAAAAGAACTCCCACTTATAGGAGTTCTTTTCTTTATAAAAATAAAACTTAGCCTACAAGCTCGGTATCATCCGACTCGGAAGCTTTTACCATGATTGCATGTTCAACAGGATTTTCTTTTTTGTAAGAACTGTCATTTGAAGCTTCCTCAAAACCAAACTCATCTCGGGCTTTTTTCATTTGAGTTTCATCAACAAGTTTTTTTGCTAATTCAGCAATTTCATATACCAATTTGTAACGATTATCTGTATTTTCGTTTAATTCCCAGGCTATTTTTACAATTTGATCCATTTTTACCTCTTTTTCCTATTTTATATAATTTTATAACACACATGTTATTTTGTCCAGATGTATTTTCTTAACAATTGTTAACAAAAAAGCAATTTTTGATAAAAGAATAACTTTATATATACATACGAGATATTAATAAGGAGTTTATTATGACAAATCAAGTTAGCGGTTATTCACATACATTGTTTTCTTCTGGAAGTTATTTGAGAAAATACGCAGAACAAGCTGACAAACAGGCAAATGGCGGAAATGACAATGGTGTAATAGATGGTAATGAAATTAAAACTTTTAAAAATATTGTAAAACAAAAGACCGGCTATGATTTTGATTTTAGTAGTATGAAGCCTGTCCAAAATAAAACAATTGCGGTGCAGGATAACAATGGTTTTATTTTCAAAAATACAGCTGAAATTGCAAAAAAATATGGAAATGCTGTTTCAACTAAGACTATAGACTGGATGAATGGAAAACAGGCCGGTCATGATTTGCTTGTTCCATCTAGAAAAACGCTTGACATACCTTATATGACTGATGATGATTACAAAACTTCTAAACAATCAGTCGATAAACAGGAACAAATTGTTAATGCAAAAATTCAAAAACAAAATGAGGCTAAAAAACAACAAGAAGCCAAAGAATTGCATGAAAATTGTAAAAGTGTATTTGAAAGCATTGCCGATTGGTTTACAGGTCTAGTCAAAAATGTTATTTCAGATTAAATTCTTTACTACTCCATAAGTGTTGTCATTAAAATCGGATCACCATCTGTAGCAAGAACAGTATGTTCAAAATGCGCAGATGGTTTTCTGTCTTTTGTTACAACTCCCCATTTGTCATCTTCAACAAAAACATCGTCGCCACCAAGATTTAACATCGGTTCAATCGCAATTACGGTATTAGATTTGATTAATGTTTGATCTCCAACTCTGTAATTGAATAAAAATGGATCTTCATGCATTTCATGTCCAACACCATGACCGCCATATTGTCTAACGATTCCTAATTTATAATTATTGGCAACATCTTCAATCGCTCCGGATATGTCATCAAGAACATTTCCTGCTCTCATTTTTGAAATGCCAGCAAAAAGAGCTTCTTCTGTTGCTTTCATAAGCATTTGTTTGTCTTCAGAAATTTTACCTACTGCGTAAGACCAAGCGCTATCACCGACCATGCCGCCATATGTTGCGCCAACATCAATAGCAATAATGTCACCTTCTTTTAAAATTTCATCTTCAGAAGGAATTCCGTGAACAACTTTTTCATTTATAGATGTGCATATGCATGCCGGAAAACCACTGTAACCTAAGAATGTTGGAATAGCTCTGTTTTCTTTGATTATTTTCATTGCAATACTATCTAGTTCCTTGGTAGAAATACCGGGTTCTACAACTTCTTTCATTTTTTTATGAACTAAAGCCACGATATGTCCGGCATGTCTCATTCTTTTTATTTCGTCACGTGATTTTCTGTTAATCATAATTTCCCTCACTTTTCTTTATCTTAAAACCAACAAATAAGGTTTGCAACCTTGTTTTTATTTTTTTAAATTCATGTTATTATCAGATTAAAGTAGGGAGAGATGTATGTCAAAAATAAAACATTTTGTATTGGAACATCAAGAATTGTTCACAATATTAGGGTTGAGTATTCTATTCTATTTTATATTTTTCCATAATATTTGGGGATATGCATTGATGGATGTTGATGAATCCAGATATGTTTCTATGTCAAAAGATATGTTTAATACAAAAGATTTTTTAACACTGTATCTCAATAATGAGTATTTTTTTGAAAAACCTCCGCTTTATTTTTGGGGAGAATGTCTTTCTTTTGCTTTGTTTGGAAAAATAACTGAATTTACAGCTCGTTTTCCGGTGGCTCTTTATGGAACATTATGCGGATTTTTAACATATTTTGTCGGTAAAAAAATAGTATCCAGAACATACGGTGTTGTATCTTCATTAATTTTGGCGACATCTTTAGAGTTTGTAATATTAGCAAAGTTTGCGATTCTTGATATTGTCGTTGCTACTTGTGTTTGGTTTTCATTATGTTTTGGAATGCTAACTTATTTCTGTCAAGAAAAAAATAAAAAATATTTCTGGTGGTTGTTTTACATTTTTTCTGGGTTAGCTGTTATGGCAAAAGGTATTCCGGGATTTGTAATTCCTTTTGGCTCAATGTTCTTTATATCAATTTTTGCTAAAAAATTTAAAGAAATATTTAAACCTCAATTTTTGATAGTAGGTTTTGTATTGTTTTTTGCAATAACTCTACCTTGGCACATTATTATGCTAAAAATGCATGACCCACTATTTTTTAACGAGTATATAATTAAGCATCACATTGCTAGATTTATGGGCGGAAATGAATTAGGTAGAGAACAACCGTTTTATTACTATTTCTTAACTATTCTTTGGGGATTTTTCCCTTGGATATTATCTGTATTGGTTGTTCTAATTAGAAAAATTCAAAAACGTGACTTTGTATTTAAAAGTTTGAATAATGTTCAGTTATTTATGCTGTTTAATGGAATTATTGCATTATTCACGCTAGCATTTTTCTCTTCTTCTGATACAAAATTAGTAACATACATTTTGCCTATATATGGTTCTCTTGCTTGTTTGGGCGGATATATTTGGACTAATTATATTGAAAAAGGGGAATATTCAAGGTTTATCAACCCTACTGTATATGTTTTAGGTGGAATTTTTATCTTAGCATCTGTTGTTGCTGTATTTACACCGCTATTTTTACCAACACAATTGAATGCTGACATTTCTCCTGCAAAACCTCTTTGTATTTTACTACTATTTTTTGTTGGTATTTTATCAATATATTTTGCAAAAAAAGAAAAATATGTATGTCTCTTTTTCTCGTATGTGATGTTAATGTTAGTTCTTTCAGCCTTTGGTACAGGAAAATTCTTCAATATAGATTATAAATTCGGACAAGATGATTTACTTAAATTTGCAAAATATGCGAAAGAGAATAATAAATCGATTACTACTTATAAATTTTCTCATAAATATTCATTAATTTATTATGGTGATAAACCCGTTGAATATGGATTGAACTATGATATAAATGATTTAAAAAATGCTTTATCAAAAAATGACAATCTTATAATAATTCAACATAAAAAAATGGATGATGAAATAAAAGCCTTGAACTACAAAGTTGTAGATGATGGGCGCAAATATATCCTTATAGAGAAAAAAGATTAAGTTATGTAACAAATTTAAAAATATTTATCAATTATACGACTCTAAAATACTTTATATATATGTACGAGATATTGGAATCATAATATAAATTATTTAATATACTACACTTCACACATTAAAGTTTTTAGAGTCATTCAAAGACTCTTTTTTTTGTGCTACGCACGTAGACAAATGGTCGGCTACTTGGTAAAAAATACAAGATTATTAAAAAAAAACTACAGGCTCCGCCTCAAAGTGAAACTACTGGTTTAAAACACATTTACCTACGCACGTAGACAAATGGTCGGCTACTTTATTTAAACTACTAACTTTTTTTACAACTACAGGCTCCGCCTCAAAGTGGAACGACTGGTTTTAAAACATATTTACTCCATTTACCCCCGCACGTAGACAAATGGTCGGCTACTTGGTAAAAAATACAAGATTATTTAAAAAACTACAAGCTTCGCCTCTAAGTGGAACGACTGGTTTTAAAACATATTTACTCCATTTACCCCCGCACGTAGACAAATGGTCGGCTACTTGGTAAA
>CAKVIN010000012.1 GCA_934754425.1 uncultured Candidatus Melainabacteria bacterium
TTTTTGTTGTCCTATCATTCTTTACGAATTAACAAGTTTATTCGTCTTTAATTATTCTGTTGTCAAAGTTCAAAATATTTTACCTTTTCAGGTCTAAACTTTTCAATTTTCTTACTTCGTTTGCTATTTATAAAATAAGGGTTTTTGGTTTGCACCAACATCTGACTACTCAATTCCTCAGATTGTGATCTCTTTCACTCTGTCAGTACCGGAGGTTTCCTCTCCGAACAACTTCTATCTTATCTCATCAAGTTTTAAAGTCAATCACTTTGTTTTAGATTATTTACAAAACTTAACATTTAATTTACTTTTTAAATCTTTTTAATTTTTAGAAGTTTGTTTAAAATTTTAATGTGCTAATTATATATTTCGGCATTTACGGTGGTGCCCTTCCGTTTATTCGGCTGCTGTTGGCACCGGTGTAAATCAATTTTCTTTACGCTTCTCTTTGTTTCGTCCGCGTTCCTTCATTATAATTTGAAAAAAATTTAAAATCAAGTGTTTATTTTACATTTATTTACATCAATATTTAATTTTTCCCAAAACTCAACAATAACAACTGTTTCTACTTCTTAACATTTCATTACAAAAGAAAAATCATTACTTATTTTACAAAAAATTTTAATTACACATGCTTTTAATTAAAAAAAAATTATTTTAAATTTCTTGATATTTGGGCCTGAATATTATTCGCCCTTGTAATATACTTAGAAAGTTGGTTGTATTTATCCACAGCTTCACCATAAGGTGTTTGAAGCGACATTAATTCATCAACACTTTTACTTATGCTTTCTAATTTTGATAAAGACTGACGAATCTCTAAGACTGATGAAAACTTTGAAGGAAGTAATGATATTATAAAATCTTTTATTTCAGAAGTTATTTTCTTCATGTTTTTTACGCACAATTTTATAATTGGCGATATTATACCAAATAATCCACCGGAAATTTTTGTTGATAAACTTTTTTCGTTATATATTTCTGTCAAATTTTTTAAATCTTCTTGCAAAACTCTTTTACGATTTACATAATATTCTACAGTATCATAATCAGATATATCACGTGCTGATTGAATTTGAGAATCTATTTGTTTTAAATCTTCTTCTATTCTAGAAATTTTATATTCAAGCTTAAATAATTCATCACTAACTTCTTTATAAGCATCCTCTTTTAAAATATTATAATCATAATCATTTAAACGCCTTGTTGGTTCAATAGGCATACCATGATGACTGTTTTGAAAAAAATTACTATCAGAAACAGTATCAGAAAAAAAATTATTATTTTTATCCCCAGTAAATCTATCTTTCATGATATAGATTATACTATCAAACTAAAAATTCATCAATTTTTTCTTTCAGAATAATAGCAGGGTAATATTCTGGAATCAGTTTCAAACATTCTTGTGTATAAAATAGTGCATTTTCATAATCATGAACATGCAAATAATATTTCGCAAACATAAAATGTAATTCTGCATCATTGTAAAAAACTTTTTTAGACTTGTTCATATATTTTAAAGCCGCCGAGTAAAGTTTATTTACATACATAACACGAGCAGTATATTTATATATTTCTTGATTAATACTATATAAAACATCTAATGCCCCTAACATTTGCTCTACATAAGATATTTTTTTATTTTTTAGTAAAAAATCTAAATCTATTTCAAAAAAATTTCTAATCTGAAAATATGTTGGAAATTCCGGCAAATAACCTTTTAATATATTTATCAAAACCTTTCCCCACAAAGCTCTTGAAGAATCAAGTTCTGAAAATATTTTATAAGCAACATCAAGGTCATCGTCTAAAATCGCCAAATAACCATGCTCTATAGATTTTGGTAAAATTTTTAACGAAGATACATTATCATAAAAAAAGTAAAAATTTTCTTTATTAAGAATTTCCATTATTTTTATTTATTCTTATAGAATTTTTTGTAGTCTTTTTATTATCATCTACAATAAGTTCTTCTTCACCATTTTGAGTTGATGCAGATTTATCATTTAAAACAGAACCGCCCTTTATCAAATTAGAAACAGAGTCAACAGCAGAAGCTTCGGCATTTTTACCAATTAAGTTTGCCAATTTTATTTGTAAATAAATTTCTTCTCTATAAATTTTTACATCTTTATCTGCTTTTATCGCAACTTTACAAACGCCATTCTTCGCTTCGACAATAGTGATTTCTATATTGTCGTTTATCATTATTTTTTGACCATTTTTTCTAGTAATTACGAGCATTTTTATCCTTAAAAATTTTCATGAACTAACTAACTTTTTATCGTTTTAGTTGTTTTTAAACATTGGGTAACTGATATCATATCCAGAACCTGATAACACTATTTGTCCAGCTTTTTGTGAATCTATATTAAAAATCAATGGTGCTAACATATTTATAGTTGTTCCTCTTGGATCATCTTGAGGTATTGATGTGATATTCATTACAAGCAAACTATCGACAGTTGTTACAGCCAAAGCTTCTACTACATTGTCCGGTAAATCTATAGAATAATCTAAATTCAATGAAGAAACAGATATAATAGGAAATGCAAGTGCCGGATCTTCCAGTGACTGAAGCCACTTAAATAAAGTATCCTTACTTGGTTCTAAAATCACGAATTTTCTTAATGTATCAAATCCTATAATAGGAAGAACAAAATCGAATATACGAGCTTCACTAATATCTATTTCACCAAACTTAACTGTGTTAAACTTCATATTTTTACTTTCTTAAAATCCTATAGACATTTGATTTGTCAACAAAGATTGTATAACTTGAGGACTCAAATTTGAATTTCCATTATTTCCTGTTAACAAATTAATAATATCATTTTGCCCACTTGCCTTTGAATTTCCTGTCAATAAAGATAAGTCAGAAAATTCATTATTATGAGAAATTATATCACCAAGTCCCGCTCTCTGTAATGTTCTCAAAGCAGCAACGATCTCATCATTAGTAGGTGTATTGTAACTTGAGAAATCTTTGTATTCTTTAAATTTCTGCGGCTGAACATCATCAGTTCTATTTATTTCTCTCATCATACTTTCTATTTTCTTTTGTTCAAAGTCTTTTCTCGCTTTGTCAGAGAAACCTGAATTACCACGAATAAATTTTTCTTCTTCTGTTTGTTGAACAGTAGTTGTGTGACAAGCTTCCGGCGATTCTATACAGCGTTTACCCTTTTCTGCATAAAGACTTAATTTGCTGTTTGGAGATAAAGACAAGACTTTTGCATAATTTGATATAGCCTCCTCTTTTTTACCAATCTGCGCAGAAGACATTGCCAAATAATAATATGCCAATGCATTCGAAGGATCATTTTTTATAACAGTTTGCAACGAATTATAACATTGAGAATAATTTCCAGCTTTATAAAGTTTTATTGCTGATGCTATAGGCGGAGTAACTGTAGTTCTAGCTTCAACAAAAGGTATAGTCATAGTACATATTAACACACTTAATGCTATTAGAATCCTTTTTTTCATAATAATCCTTCTTATTTTTTATCTATCCTAACTCATAATATACAACGGACACTATTATATAATATCCACCATGTAATTGAATTATACACTATTTTTTTAATGATAACAAGGTGTTAGTCAATAAAAAATCACAAATTTCTCGTTCCAGATGAACTCCGTATAAATTATTTATTTCTTTTATAAAGTAACAAGGGCTTGTAACATTCACTTCTATTATCCTTCCATCAATTACGTCCAAACCTGCCATAGAAATTCCGATTGAATTTAATTTTTTTGCTACATTTGTAAAATTCGCAATTTCTTCTAACGATAATTCAGCTTCACAAATAAAACTGTCATTATGAGTATTAAACTTGAAATCGTCTGTTGTTGGTAATTTTTTTACGCAATAAGGAAGAACTTTGTCGCCTAAAGTCAATACTCGTTTATCCCCATTTTTAACCCCAGTTAAAAATTTTTGTACCATAACAAGCGTTGTTTCATTATTTGTCATAGTATTAATAATAGTTCTAGTATTAGGATCACCATCATACAGAAACATTACACCGGAACCAAAGCATCTGTTTAGAGGTTTTAGTACAATTTGTTTATTTATAGCCAAAAAATCCTCAATTTCTTTTAAAGATGCTGTAACTATATTTTCTGACATAAGCTCTTTGAAATATACACTATGTAATTTTTCATTAAAATCACGAATTGAGCTTGGTGAATTGATAACTCTCGGTTTTTTGACAAAATCAAAAATATAAGTCGCATTTATATAATCAATGTCAACCGGAGGATCCGGTCTAAACATCACAAGTTCAAAGTCATCGATTTCACGCTCTATTTTTACATCTTTATAAAAAATATTCCCTTTATCACAAAAAGTTTCATAACATTTAGTAAAAGCTCTATCCGCTTTTAAAGAAAGATTGGGGATAGTTGTTATAAAAACTTCGTTCCCTCTATCTAAAAATTCTTTTATTATCCAAAAATTTGTAACAAGATTATTAAATTCAAAATATTTAAGCTCAATTTTATCTATCACGAAAAGTATTTTCATATCTTTAAACTCCTCTTTAAAATCAAATTTAGCACTAATAAAAAGTCCATTCAACTATCCTAACTATTAAAATTTATATATAAAGTTGACTTGATTGACAAAAATAGATTATTATTAATAAAGAAATATGAAACGATATAAGAAGAAAAGAGAATCATTTTTTACAAAGATTGTTAATTTTACACTAACAGTCCTAATTGCATGTGCTATTGGCTCACAAGTTTGCACAGCCGCCAATAATAATTTAAGAATAGCACAAGTAAGTGATGCTCACTTTTCTACATTTGAAGATAATACTTCGTACAAATTTCTGAAAAAATCAACAGAACTTTTAGATGATGTTATATTCCAGATTAATACATCTGGACCATACGATTTTGTGATGTTTACCGGAGATTTAGTCAACAAGCCTAAAATAAGCGAGCTCGAAACTTTTACAGAACACGCAAATAAACTGATTTACCCTTGGTACGCAATTGATGGAAACCATGACATAAGTATTGACGGCCCGTTAACTAAATCAAAATTTATTGAGATATTAGCTAACGCTAATGATAATATGAATCAAAAAAATATCTATTACGCTTTTACTCCTAAAAAAGGGTTTAGAGTTATTTGCTTAGATTCAATAATTGATTACAGATTAACTTCAAACGGAGAGATCAATAACAAAGAGTTTTTATGGCTGGAACAAGAACTTATAGAACATAAAGATGATACTGTTATAGTTTGTTCACATGTTCCAATTATAGAGCCCTTCTCAAGCCCTAATCATAAAATGTTAAATGAATATGAAGTTAGAAAACTTCTCAAAACACACGAAAATCCAATCATTGTTCTACAAGGACATTATCACGCAACTAAAATTAGACAAGATGATAATATGCTAGTAATAGCTTCTCCATCACTTGTAACTTACCCGAATGCTTTTAGAGTTATAAATATCAATTCTAACAAAAAACGTACATTAGTTGATGTTTATTTAAAAGAAACAAATTTGAAAGATATTCAATCTCGCTCTAAACTTAGATTAATCGGTTCAGATAAATTATATGGCGAAGAAAATGACAGAAATGCAAGCTTTGAATTAGGAAGGATAAATAATGGCAAACAATAGCGCTACAAATTGCACAAGCAAAGAAGATAAAGATATTTTTAGCATAAAATTTCGAGGAGTAAGAGGCAGTTATCCGGTAGCAAACAAGGATTACCTTAAATATGGCGGAAACACAGCTTGCGTTGAAATCCATGCCGGAAAACATTTAATCATTCTTGATGCAGGAACCGGATTAATAAGCTTAGGCAACGAACTCATGCATAAATATATTGAATCAGGCACAACTCTTTCTGACAGAACCCCTGTTCGATGTTCAATTTTATTAAGCCACATTCACCTTGACCATATTCAAGGATTTCCGTTTTTCCGCCCATCCCACTTATCTTCAACAAAAATGAGTATGCTTGGTGGCGTCAACTACAATGAAACATTAGAAAACGAACTTTCTAAAATACTTTTTACAAAATCATTTCCACTTGATTTAGGCGACATCGCTTCCGATTTAAAAATTATTGACTTAAATGAAACAAATTACATTATTTTTAAAGAAGATAATGATATTCCAACGGTTGTAAGAGTAAACGAACTTAAAGAGGGTGATTACACTGATGATGACGTTGTTGTAACTTGTTATAAATCATACGCTCACCCACAAAATGGTGTTTTCGTTTATAAAATTGCTTATAAAGGCAAAACTTTGGTTTATGCAACAGACAAAGAAAGCTATCCCGGAGGAGATAAAAAATTAATCAAATTTGCAAAAGGATGCGATTTACTTATACACGACTCTCAATATTCAACAGAAGATTATTTAAGTATTTATGTTCCAAAACAAGGATACGGACATTCTACTTTCGAAATGGCACTTGATTGTAAGCAACAAGTAGGTGCTAAAAAAATGGTATTTTTCCATTATGACCCGAATTACAATGATGAAAAATTAGACATGCTTGCAGAAGAATACGCTTCTGAAGATGCCATATTTGCTTATGAAGGCTTAGAAATAGATTTATTATGATGAAAAAATTTCTTTCATTATTTTTACTATTAATAATGTTGTTCTGTTCCGGATATAAAAAGCCATACAGGTACACTATTGATGCTGAAAAAGATGCATTTTTACATAACAATATTGGATTAAATTATCTGAAAGATAGGATATATTATGCAGCCATACAAGAATTCAAAATTGCAATTCAATTAAGCCCAAATACACAAGCTACAGCTATTTTCAAAAACAATCTGGGTGAAACATATACATATATTGGCTATCCTGATATGGCAAGAACTTGTTATGAAGATGCGATTAAACTTTACGGCCTGAATTTTAAATACTATCTTAACCTTGCAGAATGCTACAAAACACTTAACATACAACAAGCTAAAATAAAAGAATATTCAACCTCAACATCTCCATACGACAAAATTATGCTTGGATTATTATATATTCAAACAGGAAGCGTAAGAAAAGGAGTTAATACACTCGACGAACTTTGTATGGAAGAACCGAATTTACTAATAACACCGGCAATTAGACAGTATTTAAAAGATATCGCCGCAAAACTGTAAAGTTTTGTAACAAATATCCAAAAAATCCTAAAGTTTTTCAAAAATATGCCGTAATACATAATATAAAAGGGAAAACTAAAGGAGCAAGTTATGAGCAGCGTAGATTCTTCAAAAGTATACTTATTTTTATCTAAAAATAAAAATTGGCAAACAGAAGCAGATAAAAACGGTGACGGCAAAATTATCAAATCAGAATTTCGTACATATATGGAAGGAAATTATAGCTGGAATGGCGAAGATGCTTCCGCTAAATCAGATTTGATTAACGCTTTTTGGAAAGAAATTGATACTAATCAAAGTGGTAAATTATCTAAAAAACTTAATAATAAAGGAGCTTTAGATGATTCTGAATTAAACGCTATCAATAAAAAGATTGAGATGTATGACATCTTAAATGATTACGTAAAAAACTTAAACGCTCCAAGTGTTGTTAGCAATAAAACACAATGGAAACAAAGTGTTGAAGAAGGGCTAACCAGTAAAGTAGAAGAATATATTAAAAGCGGTAAGAGTGTCGAAGAACTTACTGCATATATTGCAGAATTAGCTCCAGTAATTGAACGTAAAGCAACAGCTGATTACTGCGCTAACCAATATTTAGCAAATGACATGAAAAATGTTTTAAAAAATTACTCATATGCCTATGCAGATGATAGCACATTACAAAGTATGATTAATAATTATATTAGTCAACTAGGCACAGAAACAGAAAGCATTCCGACTGATGAAGAAATACAAGAAACAGTTCAAAATATTATCAATGAATATTTTGCGACAGCTGGCTTAACAGAAAGTTCAAGTTTCGATTTATCTCAATACGGATATGAATATAATGACAATTCTCCATTGAATGACTTGCAAAAAAGTATCGTTAAAACTAACCTTACAAATGGTTTAGCTGATATTAAAAATGAAACTGATTATGAAAAATACAAATCACTTTATGACGAAGCTGTAAATTCTTTTATAGAACAAGTTTTATCAGATAGCACATTTGGTGACTTTGAAAAAATACAAGGTTACGGAATGACTGAATTTAAGTCAGACGACTATCCGCAATATAATGCAGTTAAAAAAGCTGTAGAAGTTAGTGCGTATATGGACAGTGATGAATTTAAAAGTGCTTTAAGCTCACAAATCAGTTCTTCTTTATCTGATGTAATTTTTAAAGGCATGTCTGACGAACGTCCGGAAGCTTACAATACATTAGTAGCAGAAGCAATGGAAAAAGCTAAAAATGGTGAATTCGATGATGCCAGCGGAAATTTAGACCAAGAAAAATTCAAAAAATATATTATTGACAACATTAAATCAAATCTTGATAAATACTATGAAAACGGATTTGGTGATATGACATTGGAAGATTTAGGTGCACTTTATGACAAATTGGTTGAAGCAGCAAAATCAAACGATAATTCTTCTGCCATAAAAACTGCAGCAATTTCTTACTGTCAAGCTGTATCTAAAAAATCTACTGCTTTAGCACAAGCTGTTAAAGATGTATTTGGCTCTGACTATGCTACTCAAATAAACAGCCTGAAATCTTATGAAATTGATTCAAAAATGACTGAATTAAAATCTAAAGTTGAGGAAATAGGTGATGCAAGTTCTTGTAAATTAGTTGGATGGAATACAAGTATTGGTGATAGCGTTAATCTGGTTCCTAATACAACTAACACTTATAGTATTTCAGCAAATATTACAAATAATAAAGGAACTGTATCACCAGATAAAATCTCTTATGAAACAAACAACAGTAATGCAATAGTAGAAAACGGTGTATTGACAATTAAAGCACCTGCTAATTCTAGCGATTATACAATAGAAATATATGCATTAATTGATGGAGAAAGAATTGGTGAACCTAAGAAAATAAAAATTTCTTGTAAGCAAAAAGATGCGAAGGACATAACTTCAGAACACAATGTTTTATTAAATGGCGAATATTTAGATGATTTAATTAAGAATCACAATAAAACAATGTTGATTTCAGCTTTCCATAGAAATAGTGATAATAGCTTAAATGATAGTAAATCCGCAGCAAAAGAATCTATTAAAAATATAATTACTCAACTTGTAACAGATTTAACTGCAGCTGGATATAATTCTACTAAATTACAATTAGCAGCAACTACAACAATAAATTACTATAACGCAGCTATTGATACAATTACAGACCAAGAATATGGTAATAAAGATAAAGGTTCTCATGATATGAACTTTAGTTATATTGATGCTAGTGGTAAGTCAAATTCCGTAACATCATCTTATTATCAATACACAAGAAAGAAAGAAAAAGATGCAGACTGTGATGATTTTTGTAAAACAATGAGTTTAAACTCTACCGGTATTCAAATGAATGAATCATATAACAAAACTAATACATATAATTTCTATATCAATACCGGTATATTGTTGAACCGCTTTATGAATTTCTTGAATATTTAATTTTTAACAATGATATTGTACTATAATTAGTACAATATCATTGTATTTGGATAAATCATGGTTGTAGAAGATAAATTAATAATTAATATAAACAAAATAGCAAAACATATTTCTGAATTGAGTAATCTAGAAGAATTATACAATTACTCTAAAAAAATTACTGACATTGATATTATTATTGATAGTTGTGATATAACGTCGAATAGAATTGTTTATTTTAAGAATTTTTTGTTCAAACTTTTAATAAAAAAAGAAAATGAATTATTATCAAAAAAAGATAATAATTGCACTTCTCTAAATAAAATTCTCAAAAAAAAATTAATGAATGGTGAAAAATTACAAGATTTTTTTAAGAGATGTTATTGCAAAAATAGAAACATTGGCACTATACCTAAATGTTTTTTATATAATGTTTCTGATAAAAAATCTACTGCTATCGCAATTTATAATTTATTTGCGGAATATTCGCTAAAATTAAATTATGATTATGAATTTGATTATGATGAATACGATTATGACAAGGATTATTTATCACCTGATACAGAATCGTTTGCACAAAAATTATCTACATTAATAAATAAGCCGGTTCAAATGGATTACGTTGGCTCAGGATATAACGGTAATGGGTTTAAAATTACTATAGATAATCAAATTTTTTTTTATAAAGTGTTTTATTTGTACAATAGCATAGACCCCAAAAGATATTATAATCATGGTGGTTTAGCCGAACCTCAAATGGCTTTATTTGCTTCAAAAAATTCACCCAAAAGTAAATTCGCAAAATTTTTCTTTGGGCGAGTATGTAATCTTATAAGCTATGATAGTTTTTTAGTTACAGAATTTGTAGAGCGCAAAAACAATATCAATACTAATAAAAATTTAGTATTGGATTATGTAAAAATTTCTGAAACAGAAGAAAATAAATTTGACAACAAAATAAACGGCAAAATTGTTGATTTTGGAGGAATTAGAATAAGCCATCCGGAATTAAATGATAAAAAATTTCGCCGACTTATAAGAGTAATTCTATCATTTATTAATTATAAACATGATGAAAACTTTTTGTATTATGAATGGAAAATATCTTCTAACTCAATAAAACAATTAAAACAATATCTGACAAAATTTAATCAAGCAACTCTTATTAATGCATTAACCTTAATAAAAGATCAGCAAAAATTTGTATGTAATGATGTGATTAAAACAATAAGAAACATTGAAAACCTCAATGATAATAAAGATTACAAGCTGTGCTTACATTTACAATTAAGTGATTTTTTAACACAAAATATTGATGAATTAATTTCTAATATTACTCTTTATAATTTAAAAATCACAACACAATCTGAACCGATAAAAGAATTCAATTCTTTTGGATACATTATTATAAAATTACAACAAAATACACAAGTAGTTTGCATTTATAACACTGATAAAAATATTCAAAAAATACGATTTGAAAAAAATATAAATAATAAAATCGAAACATTAATAGAATTTGTTTATAGTGAAAATAAAGTAGAATACAATGATATTGAATTGTACAAAATATTAAATTAACAAATTCTTTTTTTATTTTAAAAGTAAATTATTATTAACAAACTATTGTTAGTATCATAGATTTTTTATAAGATTATATAAAGACTATCACATTTGAGGAGAAGATATGAGCGAGCAATACAAAAGAAATCCTTACATGGATTACAGAAATGTAGTGCCTTTTATGAACTTGTCCGGTTTTATAGTTCAGCAACCAAACGTATTGGATGAAAAGCCGGCAAAATCACTACAAGAACACTTAATTAAAAAGAAGTTTTCAAAAATGGTAAACCTAAGAAGGATGCAGTATTGCAAGCTATGTGAGGATTATAGAAATGGAAGAAGATAAATTTATTGAACTTGCCAAAAATGCAAAAGTTGCCTCTAAAAAAATGGCAATTCTACCTGTTGGATTAAAAAATACTGCACTTTTAAATATTGCTAAAAAACTAAAAGAAAACAAAGACAAAATTTTTGAAGCAAATAAAATGGATTTAGATGCTGCAAAATCACTTGTTGAAAACGGTAAATTAAGCCAGTCAACATTCAATCGTCTAAAACTGGATGAAAACAAAATGCGTGACATGATTCAAGGAATTATTGATATTTCTAACCTTGAAGATCCGATTGGTAAAACACTTCTTAAGCGTCAACTCGATGACGGCTTAATTTTGACTAAAAAATCTTGCCCGATTGGAGTTTTAGGTATAATTTTTGAAGCAAGACCGGATGTAATTTCTCAAATTTCCGCTTTAGCAATCAAATCTTCTAACGCAGTTATTTTAAAAGGCGGAAAAGAATCCATTAATACAAATAAAGAAATCATGAGTATTATTCAAGAAGCTTTAGACGAGATTAAAGAATTTCCTAAAAATGTTCTAACACAAGTATTTACACGTGATGATGTTAAAAATATGTTAGAAATGGATAGTTATATTGATTTAATTATTCCTCGTGGCGGAAATTCTCTTGTTAAATTTGTTAAAGAAAACACTAAAATTCCGGTTTTAGGACATGCAGACGGAATTTGTCACATTTTTGTTGATGAAAGTGCCGATTTAGAAAAAGCAAAACGCATTATTATTGATGCAAAAACTCAATATCCAAGCGCATGCAATTCTGTTGAAACTTTACTTATTCATTCAAAATTTAAGTTTGAAACAGAATTACTCAAAGCTTTAGAAGATGCGGATATTGAACTTATAGCAACTCCTGAAAGTTGGCACAAAGAATATTCTGACAAGATTTTAGCGTATAAAATTGTTCATTCTCTTGAAGAAGCAATTGAACATATTAACACATATTCTTCCGGTCATACGGAATCAATTATTACAGAAAATCAAAACAATGCAATTATATTTATGAACGCAATTGACTCTGCCGGAGTTTATCACAATGTTTCAACCAGATTTGCAGATGGGTTTAGATATGGTTTTGGTGCAGAAGTCGGTATTTCTACCGCAAAAACCCATGCCAGAGGCCCTGTCGGGTTAGAAGGTTTAACTATATATAAATATAATTTAGAAGGTAATGGCGACATAGTAAAAGACTATGTTGAAGGTGTGAAAAAGTTTAATCATAAGGATTTATAAATGAAAATTGGAGTTATTGGTTTAGGTTTAATTGGCGGCTCTATATTCAAAAAAGCACGTCACATGTACGAAGTTGTCGGAGTTTCTCGTTCTGTAAAAGAAGAAAACGTAAGTGCAGAGTACGATATTTTACAAGGATGCAATATTGTTTTTGTATGCACACCTATGAATAAGACTTTAGAAATTCTGGACAAGTTAGAAAATTATTTAGACGAAAGCACTATTGTTACTGACGTTTGCAGTCTTAAAGAATTTGTTTCACATAAATCTTACAAATATAAGTTTATACCTTCACATCCAATGGCTGGGACTGAACATAACGGCTGGGAACATTCTTTTCCGGAATTATTCGAAGGTGCGACTTGGGCTATTACTCCAAAAAATGATACTTCTTTAGAAGATTTCGAAGTTTTAAAAAAAGTTATAAAAAATCTTGGAGCAACAACCGTTATGACTACTCCACAAGAGCACGATAAAGCGGTTGCGCTGATTTCTCACGCTCCTATGCTTGTTGCTCAAGCTTTGTGTAAAAATATTGAACATAACGAATTAGCACAACAACTTGCTTCTTCAGGATTTAGAGATACAACAAGATTAGCTTTGTCTAATACAGAGATGGCTAACGATATGATAGTTATGAACGGTGAAAACATTAAAGATGTTGTAACAGAGCTTGATAAAAATATTGATTTAATATTAGATTCTGAAAATTACAAAAAAGAAGCAGAAAATATCAAAAACTTCCGCAACGAATTATACGCTACAAAACCATAGTAATTCTCTTGCGAAAACCTTTCTTTTAGGTTAGAATCAGGATGAAATAAGGAGAGGGACATGTCAGACGAAAAAGTCATAAAATTAGGAAAAAGAACTAAAAAAACTACAGAAGAACATTTTCATCACGAAGAAAGACAAGAGCCTGTTTATTGCAGTTTTTGCGGACGTTCTAATGCAGAAGTGTTAAAAATGGTAAAAGGTCCCGGAGTTAATATTTGTTCTGAATGCACAATGATTGCCGTTCAGTATTTAATTCTTAATGACAGAATGCTGTCAGCAGAAGCTCAACAAATATTAGATGCTTTTTGGGGAAAAGCAAGATAGGATATACAATTTAAATATAACTTTTTCGTTTAAATAATAGAGGTTTTATGAATAAAATTCAAATAAAAGCAGAAATACTAGCAACTTTAACTGCGTTAATGACATCAAATCAACCGCAAGCAGCATTGATTACGGATTTAAAAAATATTGAAGATAAAAAAACGGTTCTTGATATTTTAATGCGAGAACTCGTTAACGCAAACGAGCAAAAAGCTGTAATGATTTGTTGGCTTTTAATGGAACTTATTGACAGGGAAACACTTAATAATGAATTATGGAATGTTATAAAAGCTCCTGAATATAATGACCACATAAAAATGATTGCGTTCAATATGTTAAAAGATTTAGGTAACAAAATTGATTATGACGTAATCAGCGGATACTTTGAACAATTTAATGAACTTATTAATAAAGAAACAAAACAACTTTTAGAAACTGCAATCATGAATCCGGAAGCACAGATTGACTTTATGGATTTTTTGAACGCTATTAGCGACAGTGATAAAATCATTTTAATAAAATCATTAGAAGAAGATTACGCACACGATGCCCTTGCAAATATTTTAATACCGGTTTTTCTTTACTACATAAACAATGAAGTCGGTCTTGTTGCATTGGATATTCTTGGACGTTCCAAATCACAGCTTGCTTATCATGCATTAGAAAAGGCAAAAAAATACGCTCCTGAAGAAATAAAAAATAAAATAAACAAAGCTTTATCTGAACTTAAGATGTCTGGAGTCAGAGTAGATAATACAGAAGAATTTTATAAAAATATTTTAAAAGAATCCAAACCATATAAAATTTATACTTCATTCCCTGACGGGCATGGAAATATGGCAATTATATTTTCAAGAGTCAGAGCAAATAGAAATCTACAATTTCTTGCAATTGTAATTAATCCAAGATACGGAGTTTTAGACTCGTTTGGCTTCAACTCAATGACAGAAAAAGATTTCTATAAAATTGTTGATAAATTCTATAATTATCAAGAGAAATATGAAATCAATGCAAGCGTTGCCAGATATTTATTAGAACAAGCAGAAGATAGCTCTTATACAAACAAAGAGCCAATTCCTTATGAATATATTTGTTGGCAAAGTATTCTCCTTGATGTTGAGCCGGAAAAACCTCAAATTTACTTAGAAAAACGTGAACTTAACCAAAAAGATATTGATAAATTGTGTTTGAGCGATTATGTACAAAATTGGTTCTTTGATGAAATAACATCTGAAGAATTTAAGAATTTTATAGATAAACTATCTATGGAATACAAGTCTAACAATTTTAACGTAGATTTAGATAAATTTATTGCAGATAATTTCGATAGTATTTATAACGCACAAGAATTAGCTTATAAATTAATAACATTCAATCTTGCAGCTTATCTGAGAATGTTAAAAGGCGATAAAGAATTAGCACAAGTTTTTTATTCATTAAATTCTAACTATAGCTTCTTAACAAACATATTGAGAAAAAGTATATATGAATACTATCTCGGAAAACGCTATATTCTAAAAAATCAACGCAAAGCTTCTAATATTTTTGAGAAAAAAAATCAAGAAGACAACAATGACTTTAAACTTTTGCAGCTTGATATGATAATATCAAGTATAGAAGCAAGGTGGGTTGATAATGAATAAAATTATGGCACTTGATGTCGGAACAAAAAGAATTGGAGTTGCCTTAAGCGATTATTTACAAGTTATAGCAATTCCAAGCGTGTGTATCCCAAGAGAACCGGAAAATAAAGCAATAGAAGAAATTACAAAACTTGCTAAAGAAAACCGAGTAGAAAAAATTGTAGTAGGCGTTCCGGTCAATATGGATGGTACTTTAGGATTTCAAGCACAAAATTGTATAGATTTTTCACAAAAATTACATGGTTTTGATATAATATTAGAGGATGAAAGACTAACTTCCGAAGAAGCAGAAGAAAGATTGCGCAGAAGAAAAGTCGATTTCCGAAAAAATAAGGGACTTGTCGATATAGAAAGTGCCTGTGTGATACTAGAACAATATTTAGGAAAATGATTATGAACGAAGAAAATCAAGAATTAGAACAACAATACGTTGAAATCGTAGGCGATGATGGAACAACTGAAAAATGTGAAATCTATGATATTATAGATTTTGAAGACAAAACTTATGCACTACTTTTACCTATTTCTGAAGGCAAAGATGGTGAAGAAGCTGAAGTTATCGTTATGGAATACGTTGAAGAAAGCGAAGATGACGGATATTTCCAAAACATTGAAGATGAAGCGGAATTTCAACGTGTTTGCGCTTACATTGAATCTTTAGAAGACGAAGAGGAAGAATAAATTTGTTTGAACGATTTACAGAAAAAGCTATTAATGTAGTTTCAGAATCACAAAACCTTGCGAAGATTTCCGGATGTACAGAAGTATTACCGGAACATCTTCTTTTGGCATTAGTAGAAGAAGCAAAAGGTGTATCTTTAAAACTGTTTAGAATGTACGGTGTCACTCCGGAAGCAGTCAAGAGTGCCGTTTCTGAATACATAAAAGGAAGTAATAAAATCTATGAATACATTCCATTTAGCCATTCACTTAAGGATATTTTGAAACATACATTAGACTTAGCCGGTAAATCAGGTAACACAAACATATTATTCGAACATGTATTTCTTGCTGTTATTACAGAAAAAAATTCTAACATACAAGAAATTTTGGCAAAATTTAATTTTGATGTATACAATGCTAAAGATATTTTGACAAAACTTGTTCAAAAAAAGATAAAACGTCTGGAGCACCCAGAAGCAGAAGAAGATGATGAAAAAAATAGTTCTTTTGAATCTGTTTATGAAGGTGAAGCGTTAGCGAATGTATTCGATAGAGCAGTTTCCAAGCTTTCTGCAGCCGGTTATGAAATCTTAGGTACAGAGCAGATTATGGCTTCGATTTTAGAATCAAATGATACCGATTTAGTAAATACAATTCACAAGTATGGTTTGAATTCGGAAGTATTTGAGAAAAAACTTGCAGAACAAAAATCAAGACAATCTGAATATGAAGGTAAAAAAATAATTTTTACTCCAAATGCTTTTCTTGTAATGAATTCCGCTTTACAAACCGCAAAGGAACTGGGTTCTTCGTTTATAACTCCGGAACATATTGTTCTTAGCGTTCTCAAAACAAAGCGTGGATTAGCTTACGATATAATAAAAGAGCTTGGTATCAATGGAGAAAAAATGTCGGCTGATATCTTAAAACCGATAGAAAAACAAATGCCGGAAACTCTTACTATAATGAAACTAGCAAAAGAAGAAGCAAGAAGAATCGGACGAAATATCGTTGGCACAGAAATGTTTTTGCTTGGTATCATTGCAGAAGGCACAAGCATTGCTTTTGAAGTATTAAACGACTTGGAAATAACAATGAAAGATGCCAGAATTGTTGTTGAAAATCTTGTTGGATATGGAAACGAATACTTCGACAAAGAAATTGTATTTACTAAACGTGCAAAAAAAGTTTTAGAAAAAGCTTGGATTTCTGCTAAAAAATCTAATAAACAAAAAATTGAAGCAGTTGATTTATTATTAGCAATTATTGATGAGCCGGAATCTTTAGCAATGAAAACACTGGATCAATTAGGTGTTGATGCGGTAGAAATCAAACATGGCATTCTGGCTAGAAATAACAGATTGGATAATTAGTTTTTATTATGCAAGAAATTATAAATAGAGTAGCTGAATTTCTTAAAAAGTATAATTTACAGGATAAAACTGTGATTGTAGGATTTTCAGGCGGTTTTGACTCTATGTGCCTTTTAGATGTTTTATCAAAAATAAAAGAACTGCCGGATTTTTATGAACTTAATGTTATAGCCGCACATTTTAATCATAATTGGCGTGGAGAAGAGTCTTTGCGAGAACAAGAAGTTTGTCGTATTTTTGCAAGTTCTAAAGGAATGGAATTTTATACGCAGACTGCTTCTAAAAATCTTAAAAAAACTGAAAACGATGCCAGAATAGCTCGATATGAGTTTTTTGATGATGTTTATGATGAATACGACGCTGATGCAGTATTTACGGCACATAATTATGATGACAACGCTGAAACATTATTATATCGAATTATAAAAGGTACCGGCATAATCGGTTTAAAAGGGATTGCAGAAAAAAGAGGATTTTTCTATAGACCATTATTAAAAACTAAAAGAAGTGAAATTTTAGAATATTGCGTTGAAAATAATCTTTCACCAAACAACGATTCTTCAAATTCTAATATTGCATATAAACGCAACTATTTAAGACTAAACATCATTCCTGCTTTAGAAAAAATAAACCCTAATGTCAAAGATGCAATTAATATTTTATCAAATATTTCCAAAAATGATAATGAAATTATTGAAGAATATATTGCTCCAATAAGAAAAAAATGTTTTAATGGTGATAAAATTGAGCCAACAATTTATCGAGAACTTTCAAAACCTGTAAAATTAAGGCTTTTACATGAGTATATAAAAAATCTTAATTTAGATTATGACAACAAAAAAGTTCATGAGATATTTGATTTTATAGAAAATAATATTATTCGAAAAAATGGAAGTACCAAATCTCTTGCAACTGCGCTCTGGCTTTATGCTGATGAAAAAACAATAGAAGTAATTCCGCCAAGAGAAGCTAAAGACTCAAAAAAATCTGATTTAGTTGTAAATATAGAAAAAAATGGAGAATTCATTTTTAATAATAAACAACTTAACATTAGAGCTTATGATGAAAAAGATTTATTTGTATTTCCAGAATCAACATCATCTTTTGCTTATGTAGATTTTTCAAAAATCAAATTCCCGCTACAAATACGAACAAGGAGAGATGGAGATGTAATAAGTCCTTTTGGCATGAGCGGTTCTATGAAATTAAAAAAATACTTAAATTCAAAAGGTGTAACACGACATAAGCGTGATAATTTGATTTTATTATGTTCTGACAATGAAGTATTATGGGTTGTTGGTGTTGGACTAAGCAGTAAAATTGCAGTCAAAAGCAAACCCACACATATAATAGAAGTTATTTAACAGATTAGTATTTTAAGGAGGTTAAAATGGATATGATAACCGAAAAAGATTTAAAAGTTTTATTTTCTGAAAATGAAATACAAAACGCTATAAAAAAATTAGGCGAAAAAATCAATGCTGATTATGAGGACGAAGAATTATTTTTAATTTGTGTTCTCAAAGGTGCTGTAATGTTTATGGTTGATTTAGCTAAACACTTAAAAATGCCTGTAGATATGGAATTTATCCGACTTTCCAGTTATGGTTCCGGCTTCACATCTACAGGAAAAGTCAATGCTGTAGATATATCTCTACCGGACTTGAACGGGAAAAATGTTCTTATTATAGAAGATATCATTGATACAGGACATACTGCAAGATTTTTGATGGATTTTATGAACCACAATTTTAAAGCAAAATCTGTAAAATTCTGTTCTTTATTAGACAAAAGAATTAAAAGAGAAGTTGACATAAATCCCGATTATTATGGCTTAGATGTAGATGACAAATTTCTTGTCGGTTACGGCTTAGATTTTGATGGATTTTACAGAAATTTACCATACATAGGATATGTATAAACTATAATACATATAATTTGTGTGTTATAATTATTTTTATATGAAAGATTTTAATGATTATTCTGGGGCAGCTTTTATTATAGTAATTATGTTTTGCTTTTTATGTTTCTATAATATGCAATTCGAAACATCAATTTTACAAGATACAGAAATGCAACCATTTGCAGAACCAAAACAAGAAATGCTTACCCAACCACAAGAAGCTTTTATTATAAAAAAAGAAAATAAATCAATTGAAGTCACCCCAATTGCAAAATATAAATTGTACGGAAGAGTTCTTGCAATTCAATGTAAAAAAAATAAAGATTCTTTTAATGAATTTGTTCCTTTTGACATAGCATTGGGATGGAACGATTTTGCAATAAGAAAACCTTTTAAATACATAAAAATAGTTCAAGTAGGAAGAACATCCTATTGGATTGCACATTCAGGATGCAGATATAATTGTCAACAAATTCAAGCAATGTATAGCAATAACCATATTATTCCTGCGAATAAAAACATTTACAATGGTCTAAAGAATTTAAATAAAAAAAATATATTATATATTGAAGGTTATTTAGTAAATATAAAAAGTAATATTAATGGGAATATGAAAGGAATAGATACTAGTTTATCCAGAACTGATACAAAAAGTGAAATTATCTATGCAACTAAAATAATTACAAAAAAAGGAGTTTTTCAATAAATGGGATTTTTAATGGTTTTTATTATTATTGGAATCAATGTATTTTTTTTATATAAAAAAATCAATTTTACTGACAATCGTAAAATTAATTTAAAATTTTTCAAAAATTCTTATAAACTAATAATTAACGGAAAAGAATACAAATATTCTGATATAAAAAGCATATCCGTCGATTTAGACATTTATGATAATTCCGGAATAGAACGATACGTTATGGGTGATTTTGCTCACGGTCGCTTGGTCAATGATAGAATCAATTTTATACTGACAAATGAATTAATAGAAACAGTGGAAACACATAGCAGAGGTGCCTTATACAAAATCTTAAAACAAATATCAATATATAAAAAGCTGGATTTTGATATAAATGAATACAAACCACCTTTTGTAACTTTCTCTGAATTAATTTTACTAGTTGTTGTATTAATCTACGTTTACATATTAATCCAAGCATATAGTTAATATTTTTCAATATTATTTTATACAAAAAAGTGATTTTTTGTTATAATTATTTTGTTTTTATAGGAGATTAAGATATGCACAATATTAGAAATATAACAGAAGATTTAATATATTTGGGATGTTCAGACAGAAGACTAGCCCTTTTTGAAAGTGCCTATCCTATAAAAGATGGGGTTTCTTATAACTCTTTTTTATTAAAAGACAAACAAACTGTCCTGTTCGATACTGTTGATAAGGCTTGCGCCGAACAGTTTTACGAAAACCTAAAAGCCGGACTTAATGGACGTGAATTAGATTATATAATTATTCAACACATGGAGCCTGACCATTGCGCACTTTTATCAGAAGTTGTATCAAGATATCCTAGTGCAAAAATTGTTTGCACAGCAAAAACTGTTACAATGATAAAGCAATTCTTTGATTTAGATATAGACTCCAAAGTACAAATTGTAAAAGAAGGAGATACCTTAAACACCGGTACTCATGAATTGCAATTTATAATGGCTCCTATGGTACATTGGCCGGAAGTAATGGTAACTTACGATAAGACTGCAAAAATTTTATTCTCAGCTGATGCATTTGGTTCTTTTGGCGCAATAAACGGCAATCTTTATGATAGCGAAGTTAATTGGGAATGTGAATATTTGCCGGAAGCAAGAAGATATTATACCAATATTGTCGGAAAATACGGAATGCAAGTCCAAATGTTACTAAAAAAAGCCACAGGACTTGACATAGATATGATTTGCCCGCTACATGGTTTAATTATTAAAGAAAATATTGAACTTTTTATTGAAAAATATAATAAATGGTCAACTTATACACCAGAAGAAAATTCAGTTTTGATTGCATACACATCAGTTTATGGAGGCACAGAAAATGCAGTCAATATTTTAGCTGCAAAACTTGCCGATAAAGGAATTAAAAATATAAAAATGTTTGATGTTTCCATGACACATTCTTCATTTATACTAGCAGAAGCCTTCAAATATTCACATATAGTTCTTGCAACAACAACCTATAACGCTGGAATATTTGAATCTATGGATGCTTTTTTAAGAATTTTAGAAGCACATAATTTACAAAACAGAAAATACGTTTTGATTCAAAACGGAAGCTGGGCTCCGGCATGCGTAAAACAAATGCGAGAAATTCTGGAAAAAATTAAAGGAACAGAGATTCTTGATGACAATATTTCAATAAAATCAACTCTTAAAGAAGAACAATCCGCAGAATTAGACAGCTTAGTTGAAATAATTTCTAAATCATTATCTGTTTAAAAAATAAAATTTACCCCATACGGATGATTTACATCAATTATTGCTAAAGAAAATAAATATTATACCGAATATATAAAATATAGACATGAAAATTGGTTCGGAGATTATAATGACAAATACCCCATCAGCAATAATAGAAGATAAAGCTGTTATTTTATTAAATGAAGCTAGAACGGCACATGAAAATTATCTTATTAAACAACAAGATGCAGATTTAGAAAAAGCTATTGAATGTTATATTGATGCGATAAAAATTAACCCATCAATATCGGAATCTTATTATAGACTTGCGAGCCTTTTACTTGTAAAAGGTCAAATTTCTGTCGAAGGTGCTTTAGAACAATGTCAAACAGCATTATCACTTGAACCGCAAAATGTAAATGCACACATTTATTCAGGGTATTTTCAATGTCTTAACGGTAATTTTGAAGAAGCAGAAAAAGAATTCCAACTTGCAGTATCTAATTCCGGCAAAAACTCTGCTCGACCAAGATTATTCTTGTCTAAATTACTTTTTTCAAGAATCAAAAACAAGAATTCTTCCGTAAAAGATATCATGAGATTTCTATATTACTTTTTATCAGGAAGCATGATGATTATGTGGGATTGCCCATCTATAAAAATGTTTTGTAAATTTTTAGCGAATGATTTTTCAGTATTCTCTTACAAGACACTCGGCGAAACATTTGAAAAAATGAAACTTTTCCCATCTGCACTGGAAGCTTATTCAAAAGGTTTAGAAAAAACAGCTCAAGGTAATTTATTCTATCAAAAAATGGGTGATTTATCCTTGGAATGCAATGATATTGATGCTAGTTTAGAATGTTATAAAAAAGCTTATGAATTAAATCCTTCTGATAGAGAAGTTTTAATCAAATTAGCAACAATCAATCAAACATATTTCCCTGAACAAGTTGACGAAACGATAGATTATTACAATTCTCTATTAGAATTTGGAATTGATATGGACAAAATCTATTACGAACTCGGACATTTATACTTAAACAAATCAGATAAAATTAACGCTGTAAGTGCGTTCAAACTTGCACAAGAATTAAATCCTGAAAATCCATACTATAACAATTCATTAGCTTATGCTTACATAAAAGCAGAGCTTTACGATGATGCTATTGAATATTATCAAATAGCAATCAAACTAAATCCTGATGCAGAATGGACATCCATTGTATGTCATGCTTTAGGAGCAATTTATGCAGAAGTTAAAAATAACTTTGAAGCAGCAGAGGCAACATTTAATGCCGGCATGGTACTTGACCCAAATAATATTGATATTCAACTATCATTGGGAGATTTATACATGTCACAGAACGATTTAGATAAAGCAATAAAAACATATTGCGATGCTATATCTACTGAACCTGAAAACTATTTAACTTATGCAAAAACAGGCTTAGCACTTTGGGAAAAAGATTATTTAGAAGAATCTATAGTAGCTTTTCATAAATCTATAGAACTTAATCCAAACTTCGAAATTGCACAAAACAATTTAGGTGTTGTGTATTTAGATGGCATTGGCGACCCAAAAGAATCTGTTGAATATTTTAAAAATGCTATCAATATTAATCCAAATTACACATTAGCTTATTTCAACTTAGCTCGTGCTTATCAAGCTATTGGCGATAAAGCAATGGCTGCAGAATACTACCAAATGACAATGGATTTAAACAAAATCACGGAAGAACTTTCTGAAAAAGAAATCAGAGAAAGATTGTACGATTTATTTAATTAAATCAGTACGATAATTAAAAACAAAAAAGAACTCTTAAATGAATGAAAGAGTTCTTTTTATTTTATACAAACTAAATATAAGCTTATTTTGATGCACTTACTAATGCTTTATTAAATTGTTGTTTATAATATTCCATATTAATATTCAAATCTTCACCAATCTCAAACAACATTATCAATAAATCTCTATCAGCTTGACAAGATATACTATCTATTAATTCACAAATATTTGTAACAATTTTTGAGAAGAAATAGTTTTGCGCTTCTGCAATATCAACTTTTATTTCTAATTTTGATATACAATCAAGAAGCTCCAACGTAGCATCAACTTGTTGTAAATCAAGTGCATAAGATAATCTATTAATATTTTGTGCAATTTTTTTGCTGAATATTTTTGAAGTTGGCATTTTATCAATTTCAATTCCAATTCTTTTTGCTTCAAAATTAATATCAGCTGCTTGCTGAATAATATCATTATCTAAAAATCCTCTAGAATCTACAAACAAGTCATTAAACTGCTTTGTTAATACATACTGAGCTGATATCTTAAATTCCTTTGGAATTTCCAATCCTAAAGTTTGCATTTGATAAATAGAACCTTTACCTTCATTATACATAGATTCATAAGTATTCGCAAATATTTGCAACTTGCCACGAAGCATTGTTTGCAAAATTTTACGTCTTTCTTCAATAAAGATATCTTTAAGAGTAAAGTATTCTGAGCCGAAATAATTGTCAATACTTCTAATAATCTCTGTTAGAGGAGAAACAAGATATGTTCTTACCAATTCTTTTTGAATATCACTAAAACTTTCAGAATATTCTTTTATTGCACAATGGAAATCTCCACCTGAGAATTGCAACATTGCAAATATCATATTAGACTTCTCTAAAGTTACCTTAGATTCTACTTCTATATGCCCTAAAACAAGTTTTGAATTACCTTTTGTTACAGTTTTATAAGAATGTTTTTTTATTTTATAGCAATATACACTTTCTTCATCCTCAAAATCTGAATACAAAGATGATATTGCCCATAAACTTACTATTTGTTTTGTCGTTACAACAGACGGCTTTACAAAACGCTCATAAACATCTTTACCGGTTCCAAATTCCGGAATATTACTTTTTGCTTCCTTCAGAATTTCAAGAAACGGAGTTTCTAAATCTTTTTTCATAAAAGATTTTGCCAACTGCATTACCCTAGCAGCATATTTCATAATTTGAACAGTTTCAATTCCTGAAATTTCAGAGAAGAACCAACCGCAACTTGTGTACATAAGCATTGCTTGGCGCTGAATTTCCAGAAGCTCCATTGCTTTTACTTTTTGCTCATCACTAAGACCGGCAATAAAATATTCCTCTTGATAATTCTTGACACTAACATCACTTCTATCAAGAATTACACTAATATAATTATCTCTTGCTTCTTGAGGATTTTTAAAGAACTTCTTGCCTTGCTTATGATAAAGTGCCGCCATTTCATCACGTAAGAAATCTAATGCATTTCTTAACGGCTTTCTCCATTTTTGATTCCATCCCGGATGTCCACCTGTAGAACATCCACAATCATCGCACCATCGACCGACACCGTGAAAACAACTCCAAGAAGATACCGGCTTAATTTCAACTTCCCAATCTGAGCGATATTTTTCAAGATATTCACCGTAATTTGTAACCTCAAATCCGGCATCTTTAACCTTAAGCTTCATTGCATAAGCTAAAGCCATATCTCCAAATTTTGTATGGTGACCGTAACTTTCACCATCAGTTGCAATATTAACCAACTGAGGATAGTTTCTTAAATCAGAAACACCATCTTTTAATCTGCTAACAAATTTATTACCATCTTTTAGCAACTCATCAAACGCTACAGAACGTGAAATTGCACCATCATAAAAGAATAAATCTATAAATTTACCTGGAGCGGATTTTATATAATATCTATAAGAACGTGCCGGATCAATATTTCCCCAACTTACATCCTGCCAAGTTTTTTCACCTTCTTTTCTAATTCTTTGTGCTTGATAAGGAGAAAGAATTGTAAACTTGATACCGTTTTCTACCAAAACTCTCATCGTATCATCATCAACTGCTGTTTCTGCAAGCCATATACCTTCAGGTTTTCTACCAAAACGATATTCAAAATCTTTAACCCCCCATTTTACTTGAGTTTGTTTATCACGCTCATTAGCAAGTGGCATAATCATATGGTTATAAACTTGTGCAATTGCATTGCCATGACCTGAATGCATCCTTCTTGAATTGATATCAGCCTTTATAACTCTTTCATAAGCAAGTGGAGCAAATTCTTCCATCCAAGATAATAAAGTCGGCCCAAAGTTATAGCTCATATATTCATAATTATTTACAACATTCAAAATTTGATTTTTTGAATCAACAATTTTAGAAACAGAATTAGGATTATAACATTCTGCATTAATTCTTTCATTCCAATCATGAAAAGGAGATGCACTATCCTGTTGTTCAATCGCCTCTAACCAAGGATTTTCTCTTGGCGGTTGATAAAAGTGACCATGCACTGTTAGAAAAACTTTTTGTTTATCTTTCTTATTTTGCTCTTTTTCCAATTTATTATCAGTTTGTTTATCGGACATAAATTATTTAACTCCGTCTTTCTTTTCTTCCGGTTTTTTCAATAATACTTTCAATTCATTAACATCAACCCAAGCATCGCCTAACGCATTTGAAAAAACTTTACCTTTAATTTCTATTACATCATCAGTTTTTAAATCAATAAACTTTTCTGCAACGTCACGTTTTAAAAATAACTTCATTTCAGATAATGGAATATCATGACTAGAATCATCTCTTCTTATCAAAAAAGAAATATAATCATCAGATGACTTAAATGCAGGTTTATAATCTAACCCTAGGGTTGAAAATTTATCAAATTTTGCTTTCATCAAAATATTTTTATTCAAATAAGCCGATGGATTAGCAACTACTGTTAAAGGAGAAACTGCTACAACGCTAACATTTTGTTGAGCTGTAGGCTGTGCAGAAGTCGGTGTTGCGGATACTTTTTCTACACAAATAGCGCTTGTAGTTAAAATTCCGGCACTTAAAAGCACCAAAGATATTGATTTAATATATTTCAAAGTTTTCATCGAATATTACCCTCTTTTCTTGCAGTATAAACAGAATTTAAACTTTCTAAATCCAACTTATACTTCACTTTATATACTAACATATTTTAAGTTTATTGTAAAATTCTGTATTTTCTTGCATTTACATATCACTTTCTGATATATTATATAGTATGAAAGATTTAGAAGCTATAAACAGAGAGCGGGAAGGAAGGGCTAATCTTTCCCAATATAAAGAGTTAATAGAAACTATATCCAAGGTAGAATATAAAAAGTTCTCAAACCTTGGTCTTATAGAGCTTTCAGAAGTTATTGCACTATCAAACTATACAGTATACTACCTTATCAATAACTCAAAAAACAAAGAATTATATAATACGGCTTATCTCACAAAAGCAATAAAATGGGCAATTAGAAACGAAATGCGTCGTCGCTACAAATGGTACGTAATGAAAAATCAAGAACCAAAAGAGCAAGAAAAAATTAAAGATGCTGTATATAAGACTATTTTATCAATAGAAGAAATGGCTGAAGCAGAAAATCCGACGATAATTAAAGACAACAACAGAACTCCTGAAGAAAAAGCCGAAATCGTAGAATTAAAACACAGAATTTGTGAAGCTATGAAAAAACTTTCACAAAGAGAACAAGATTTAATAGAAGCTAAGTATTTTTATGATAAAAAACTTAAAGATATTTCGGTGGAATTTAATATCTCGCAATCGAGAATATCGAGAATTATACAAAACGCACTGGATAAAATAAAAAAAGAGTTATTAAAACAGGAAATAGTAAATGAAGACAATATTTGAAAAAAGTAACGGTGTTGATGGTATCGGATTTGAAGAAATCGAATTAGGCGATTTTCTTCCGCAAGAATTAATAAGAAAAGACTTAATTGGACTTCCTCAATTAAGCGAGCTTGAAGTAATGCGTCACTATAAAGAATTAAGTGACAGAAATTTTTGTATTGAAAAAGGGTTTTATCCTTTAGGCTCTTGTACAATGAAATACAACCCAAAAGTTAATGAACTTCTAGCTTCATTAGAAGGGTTTACAAATCTTCATCCACTCCAATCTGATGAAGATTCTCAGGGTGCATTGGAATTAATGTACAACCTTCAAGAAGCATTAAAAAAAATAACCGGAATGGATGCGGTAACTCTTCAACCTGCAGCAGGAGCTCATGGAGAACTTACCGGCATGATGGTTATCAAAAAATATTTCGAAACAAAAGGTGAAAAAAATAGAAAAAAAGTTATTGTTCCGGATTCAGCACATGGTACAAACCCTATGAGCGCAAAAATGTGCGGTTTTGATATTGTTCAAGTTAAATCAAATGAATATGGACAAGTCGACATTGAAGCTTTAAAAGAATTGTTAGATTCCGATGTTGCTGCGATAATGATGACAAACCCAAATACTTTGGGCATTTTTGAAGAAAAAGTTTTAGAAATCTCAGAATTAATGCATAACAACGGCTCTTTATTATATTATGATGGAGCTAATTTTAATGCCATAATGGGCTGGACAAACCCTGCCTTAATGGGATTCGATGTTGTCCACCTTAACTTACACAAAACTTTTGCAACTCCACACGGAGGCGGAGGTCCAGGAGCAGGTCCTGTTTGTGTAGTTGAAAAACTTAGAGAATTTTTACCATCACCTGTTATAGAAAAACAAGGTGATAAATATATAAGAAATTACAATATTGAACATTCCATTGGAAAGGTTCGCAGTTTTTATGGTAATTTTGGAGTTTTAGTAAAAGCTTATGCTTACATCCTTATGATGGGATATAACCTAAAACTTGCTAGTGCAGATGCTGTATTAAATGCAAATTATATCAAAGAAAAATTAAAAGGTACGTATGACTTACCTTTCGACATACCTTGTATGCACGAATTTGTTCTATCAGGTGAAAAACAACATCATCAAGGTGTTTCTACTTTAGGTATTGCAAAGCGTTTAATGGATTCAAATTGTCATCCGCCAACGATTTATTTCCCTTTAATTGTACATGAAGCAATAATGATAGAACCTACAGAAACTGAATCAAAAAAGGTTTTAGATAATTTCATCAATACTATGCTTAAAATAGCAAAAGAAATAGAACAAAATCCTGAAGAGGTGTTAAAATCTCCACAAACGACACCAATTAAGAAAGTTGATGAAACTCTTGCGGCAAGACATCCTGATTTGACGTGGAAAGAATAAAATATTACCTGATTGTTGAATATTAATTTTTCACATTTTTTAATATCTTCTTATTGAAGGAGATTATTATGTGTGAAATAGAAGATATTAAAGCAAGACAAATACTAGACTCAAGAGGAAATCCAACAGTAGAAGTTGATATTAAGCTCATTGACAGTACAATAGGGAGAGCTTCGGTTCCATCAGGCAGTTCAACCGGAATATACGAAGCAAAGGAACTTAGAGATAATATTAAAACAGAGTACCTTGGAAAAAGCGTACAGAAAGCAATCAACAATATAAACACTGTAATAGCGCCTAATTTATTAGGTGAAGAAGCTTTTGATCAACATCTTATTGATAGTTTGATGATGGAAATTGATGGTAGTTTTAACAAATCAACACTCGGTGCAAATGCAATGCTTGCAGTTTCCTTGGCTTGCGCCAGAGCTTCTGCAAACGCATTAGAAATTCCATTATACAGATATCTTGGCGGAATTAATTCCAAAGTAATGCCCACTCCTATGATGAACATTCTTAACGGTGGAGCACACGCTAACAACAAATTAGATTTTCAAGAATTTATGATTACTCCTGTTGGCATGTCAAATTTTAGTGAAGCATTAAAATGCGGCTCAGAAATATTTCATACCCTAAAAACAATATTAGAAGAAAAAGGATTACCAACAACTGTTGGCGACGAAGGTGGTTTTGCGCCTAACCTTGATTCTACACGTGAAGCAATAGAGATTATTATTTTTGCTATTGAAAAAGCTGGATACAATACAAACAATGTTAAGCTTTGCCTTGATGTTGCAGCATCAGAATTATATGAAGAAGGTGAATGTTCCGGTGGTGTCTGTTCTTTAAGTAAATATCACCTAAAAGCTGAAAACCAAAAATTGACATCCGAAGAAATGGTTGAATATTTAGCAAAACTGGTAAGAGATTATCCAATAATTTCTATCGAAGACGGGCTTGCGCAAGATGATTGGTTAGGCTGGCAAAATTTAACAGAAACAATTGGAGACAAATGTCAACTCGTCGGTGATGATTTGTTCGTTACTAATACTTGTAGAATAAAAGAAGGTATAGAAAAATGTGTCGCTAACTCAGTATTAATAAAACCTAATCAAATTGGCACATTGACAGAAACAATGAATGCTATACTTATGGCGCAAGAAAACGGATATTCTGCTATCATATCACATCGTTCCGGAGAAACAGAAGATAATTTTATTGCAGACCTTGCTGTTGCAACAAATAGCGGATTAATAAAAACAGGTTCACTTTCAAGAACAGATAGAATCTCTAAATATAACCGACTTTTGCGAATAGAAGAAGAACTTGGCAATAGCGCACAGTTTCTTGGAATAAAAGCTTTTAAAAGACAGTAAACTAGGTGCACATTTCTTCAAATAAAAATTCCCCATCAGGATAAGACAACAATAGCCTACTTGTCGAATATAATAACAACACTAATTAGAGTTAAATATAATTATTAAATCTTTTTCATACTTCCAGCTATTCTTAATTCATAGAGCCAATTAGGCTCTTTTTTTTGTAACTTAACTAACAATTTTGGTATTACAATTGAGCTATAAATACGAACGAATTTATTCTGTATATTACTGTAAAATTTTGTAACAAATATTCAAAATTATCTAAAGTTTTTCAAAGATATGCCGTTATATAGGACATATACTAAACAAGCAAGTTAAGAAGTCGGGTAAAATGAGTTTTTCATATAACAATTTTAATAATGAAGAAGTTAAGTTAAATCTCAAGATTGGCGTGAATTGGGATAGTTTGAAGATTGAAAATCAATATTTAAACACAATTTTTGCAAAAATTGATGATGGAGATAGAAGTATATCGGAAGAAGAGCTTTCAACATTAGAAAGAATTCTTAATAAAGCTAATAATGTTAAAAATAATATTCTTGATTCGATGTCTCCATTCAAATCTAATAAACCAAAAGCTTCAAATGTTTTAAGTAATGATGATTTGAAAGTTGTAGTAGATAAAATTAATAATGGAGAAATTGAATTACCTAAAAAAAGACAACTTGCAGAAAGTAATTATATTGAAATTCAATATTCACCGGAACAATATGAAGAAATAAAAAAAGATTCAAAAAGTTTTTATGATAAACAAATTGAAAAAATAAAAACACAATTTAAAGAGAAATATGCTGGCGATTATGAAATTAATGTTTCCAGATATAAAAATGGATATAAATGTGAAGTATTTGATTTAGATGCAAATAGGATAAAAAACAATGTTGATAAATCATTTACACAATCATTTACCAAAATTAGAAGTGATGGAATTTCATTAGAAGTTATTGATTACTATAAAGAAACAGTTCTTGATGATGAAAATAAAGATTATAGTAATAATCATCAGTCGGCTTCATTTGGAGTATTATCTATTACAGATAAAAATGGTAAAGTTCATAACATTGAATATACTTTATCAGATTGTTATGACAGAGATGCTTTAGATTGCAGACGTGTCAGAGATAAAGTAATAGAGTTTATAAACAAATTGCCAAGCGAAACAATCGAAAATTTATTAAAGAATAATGTCGAAAGAATATCTTTTACAGCAGAATTTGATGATCCATTCATTGATGATCCGGATTATTATAGAAAAAAAATGGATAAAAATGGAAACGTAATTGATATATTTGATAAAAATGCAACTATTATTTCAAAAGATTTTGCAATAAAAGAACGTAATTATAAAACTGAACGTAATATTAAAAGAGATGATAATATAAATGTAGAAATTGCTGATACAGGCAAAAATACTGGAAAAATCAATGTTAAAGCTGATGCTGATGAGAATTTTTCTATAGAAATACAAGGTTCTTCCAGCGATGAAAATGGAGATAAATTCCACCAATGGCAATTACCAAGACTTGAAAAACTTATGAATGAGTTACCTACGGCAGTATTAAAAGATTTAAAAAACGAAATTACTAATATTAAGTTTTTACAGAAAAATATTGGCAGAGATTTTGATGGATTATATTCTCCAGGAACAAATGCACTAGCTTTCAGAGCTGACTCAGACTCAGATTCGCCAACTATGTCGTTTGTTCACGAATTAGGTCATGCTATTGATGATCAAAATGGAACTTTCTTATCTTCAAGAAAAGAATTTACAGAAAAGTTTACGAATTTCCAAAAATTATATCAAAAATATTTTCCAGATAATTACAATCACGCTTGTGATAATGCACAGGAATTTTTTGCTTCTACTTATGCTTATATCCAATTGCCAAATGATAAAGTAAATAATCATATTGGTGATTTAGACGATATTATTAATAAATTAGCTTCTTCTAGCAATACAGAAGAACAAGAATTGTATAAGTTATTTACAGAATTGAAGCAAGAAGTAAATAATGATATAGATATAGTGCGCAACAAACCAAAAAAAGAAAGAGCTGATAATACTTTAAATCAACTTGTAAAAAAAGAATGTTCGGATTTAATTACAAAATTCAACAAATATGGCTGGTATCTTGAACAAAATTTCGATTCGCAGTCATTAGAAATTGATTTGACACGTGCTTTGGCTGAAAATGATACGGTATTCAATGCATTTATTAATGGTTGGAAAAAATATGCTGAAGATAAAAAAACATCAGCTTTTGGAGATATAATTCCAACTCCACCAGAAATTCAAGAATTGTATTCAGAATTAATAAAAAAAGCACAAGAACTAAGATTAAAAACCAACCACGCTAAATAATTCATACTCATAAAAAATTACTGCCAATACATTTATTTTTCTAGTTCTTTTTTGAATGTGGGATTACTTTTGAACTCACCGGATGTTTTTTGTAAATTTTTGTAAAGATTTTATTAAAAAAACTAAAGTTTTTCATAAAAAATGCCGTAAATAATAATACAGGGAACAAAAAGGACGAATTTAAACTATGGGAATGGCAGCATCACAAGCTACATTATTAACTTTGACAGGCCGACTCCACGATATTGAATACAAAGCACAAAATATCGAGAGTCAGAAAATACAGCTTGCTACCCAAAAAGACGAGTTGTACCAAAACTATTGTGATGCTTTAGATAAAAAGAAAATTCAAGTTGCTTTCAATAATGGTAGTGGTGGTAGAACATTTGTTGATGCAACTTTTGCTACTTTATGCAAATATGATGAAAACCGTTGTCAAAAATATTCATTAAAAGATGCTAAAACAGGAAAAATACTTGTTGATTCACAAACTGCTGAAGCATATGAAAATTTTAGCAATGACAAATACAGTTTTGCTTGGGCAATGTTAGGAATGGAAGAAAACGCTTATTGGCAAGGTCGTGGTGGTAACGATGATGCTTGTTGCCAATTTGTTGGTTATGGTACTAGCCAAGCTTCTGATAGTGGTAATTTATGGATGACCGAAGTTGAAGAAATGGTTTATAACAATCATTCAAGCGACGAAGAAATCAAAAAAGCTTACAATAACTTAACCAATGTTGATAACGATAGTAACGCTACAAAAGCCGATAAACAAGAAGCTTTAAACAATTTTAGAGATAAACTATATTCTAAATACGGAAATGAAATTTATAACTACATGCGTTTAAATAAAATGGATGATAAAAATTTAAATTGCGATCCTACCGCAGATAATGCCGTTTTTGATGATGAATATGACGAAGATTTTCCTAAAGATAAATTTAACTATTATGCTAAATTATACGAAGAAATTCACGCTTCCGGCGGTTGTAAAGAAATGGATGGTCCAACTTCTGGTAGTGAAGGCAACGAATGGTTAAATAACATGGTTAATTCCGGTCAAGTAATTATTGAATACTATGATGAATCTAAAAAGGAATGGTCTGAAACAAATGTTGCTACAAGCACTAACTCTAATTATATAAATGAAGTTCAAGATGATACTGATTTAAAAAAAGCTGAAGCAACATACGAACACGAACTTGGAGTTATTAATGCTAAAGATACAAAATTTGATAACGATTTAAATAAACTTGAAACAGAAAGAAAATCTATTACAACAGAAATGGAATCTATCAAAAAAGTAAAAGACGATAATATTGAAAGAACATTTGGTATATTTAGCTAATTAAATATACTAAATAAAATATATAGATGTAAGAAATTTTTCCCTAAATCCCTTTTCCCTTTTTCCGCCACTTTGTTCAACAGAGTGGTTTTTCTTTGTTATTATTGGTTTAATCTTTTTTCTAATCGTGAATATTCATTCAACAACAATTGTTTTCTTGGCTCTAAAGAAATTACATCCCAAGGCAATTCATCATCCGGATTAAAACCATTCTTTACTTCTAAATCCAAATCTTTTAATGCCGATTTATAAGCTCCGATTTTTCCGCCACGTTTATAAACTTCGACCAAAAAAGAAGCAAATTCACTATCTGCTCTTGAGATTATAGACTGCCAATAATCCCATTTGATGCTAGAAAATTTTGCACTTATGCCAACTTTAGCCAATTCTTTTTCTAAATACTTTTGTTTTTTTTCTAAAGACTTTATATCTTCACGTATTGACCATTGAAATGGAGTATTTGGTTTTGGAACAAACGAAGAAAAAGAGAACTCTATACCAAAACCTTTATTTTCAGATTTTATTTTTTTACCAAGACGTATAAATTCATCCAAATCTTCATATGTTTCATGTGGAATTCCTAGCATTGAATAAATTTTCAACCCCTTCAAGCCATTTTCTCTAGATATTTTTACCGCATTTAATATTTGCTCTTCCTTTAAATTTTTATTTATAAAACGACGTAATCTTTCACTTGCAGCCTCTATTGCGATTGTCGAGTGTTTTTGTCCACCCTTTACAAGTGTCTGAACCATTTGTGGGGTTACAGAATCTGTTCTTAAAGAAGATATTCCAATTTCAATTTTTTCGCCTGAATCTATTTTATCAGACAAATATTTCATAATTTCATCAAACTGAGGATGTGCACTAATTTGAGCTCCTAAAAGTGCAATTTTATTTGTGTAATTTAAACCAAGCTCAATCGCATCTATTATCTTATCAAAATCATTTGCTCTAAAAGGTAAATTCAAATATGAAGCAGTACAAAATGCGCATCTGTTCATACATCCACGAGCAACTTCTATAATAAAAGTATCCTTAAAATAGCCTTTATCACTGATTATTGGAGTGTAAATCACATCATTCAGTTTTGCTGTAGCTTTTTTTACCGGTGAATTTGGGATATAAATACCTTCTATATCCTTAATCAAATCAAGCGCTTCTTGTTTTTCATGATTTTTCAAAATTTCTAAAACTTGCTTGAAATTATCTTCCCCATCACCTATTATCATAAAATCAAAAAAAACTTCATATGGTCTTGGATTTGTCGTAAGAACGGGGCCTCCTGCGAAAACAATCGGATGTTTTTCATCTCTTTCTTTAGAATATAAAGGTATTTTGAGTTTTTCCAAAATTTCAAATACACCAATAAAATCAAAATCAAATGACATCGAAAAAGCAACGGCATCTACCCTTGATATATTTGGTAAAAAATCGGTAGAACATCTTTGAGCACTGATTCCTTCCATCATATCTGCAATCTTGAATAACCACAAATATCCGAGCGAAGCCAGAGCAAATTCTTCAATAGCCGGATAAGCCATCAAAAAATTATAATCTCCACCTTTTGATTTATATAACTTCTTTTCCATTAATTTACATTCTTTATATAAAGTTCTTCTATCAAAACACAAACTGTTGCCGCTATAGCAGGCGCAAATACAACACCAATTACACCTAAATATTGAGCAGTTACGAATAAGAAAAAGTATATAATCAACGGATGTAAATCCAAAAATTTACCAAAAACATAAGGTCTGACAAGATTATTTTCCGCCCACTGAACGATAGCAAACCAGATTACAATAAGAAGAAGCGTGATAGCACCCATTTTATATGATACAAGCAAAGTAATCACTAAAGCTAAAGCCGGTCCAACTACCGGTATAATATCAAGAGCTGAATTTAGAATTCCGAGAAGCAATGCATAATCTACACCTAAAACCAACAATGCAATTGTCATCATTACACCTACAAAAATAATTGTTACAACAAGCGCAATCATGTAACCACCTATTTTTACAGAAATAGAATCCAAAATTTCTTCAGCTCTTTTTTTCATTGAATTTGGGAATAAACTTGTATAAGTTTTTCTTACAACGGCTTTATCTACCATAAAATAGTAAACAATAATACAAGCTCCCAAAAAGTAGACAATTGTTGAAGCAAGCCCCTTACTAAAATTAATTGATTCATTCACAAATTTTGACGTAAATCCGGATGCTGTAGATAAAATTTCTCCGATATCTAACTGTGCAAGTTCTGATTGATTAACAAACGGAGTTGATAATAAGAAATTCTTTACAGTTTCAATATGTTCCGGCAACATCAATAAAAATGATTTAATTTGATGTCCTGCTACAAAAAATAATGGCAATAAAAATCCTGCTGATATTACTAAAATTCCGGACAATATCAAAACTGATGCCAATGAACGACTCATTTTCTTCTCCATTTTATCCACAAATGGATTTAATGAGCATGCGATTACGTATGAAGCAAAAAACAAAATTGCTATATCTTTAATTTTTGTTATAAAAACCAAAAATAATAACGCAATTACAAAAAATATTATATTTTTTATAGTCATATATTTTTTTACAAAAACATCAAACATATTACACTCCTTATCCTTATTGATAATGTTACCATAAACTAAATTATGATAATATATATGTATGGATAAAATATTAGAAATTAAAAATTTAACAGTAGAATATGAGAGCCTGAATGACAAAACTAGCAAAAAGCTAAAAGCTGTAGATGATACGTCTTTTTATATAAAAGAAGGAGAAATTTATGCTCTTGCCGGCGAATCAGGTTGTGGCAAATCAACAATCGCAAAAACTATAACACGTCTCATAAAACCAGCGAGCGGCGAAATTCTATTTGAAAACAAAAATATTTTTCTTTTTTCAAAAGAAGAAAAAAAACATTATCCCAAAGATGTTCAAATGATATTTCAAAATCCATATTCCAGCTTAAATCCTAAAATGAAAATTAAAGAAATTTTATCCGAACCCCTAGATATTAATACCAGTTATTCTAAAAACAGAAAAAATGCTCTTGTTAAATCAATTTTATCAGACGTTGGATTATCAGAAGATAGCCTGGAAAGATATCCGCACGAATTTTCCGGTGGACAAAGACAAAGAATTGCAATCGCTCGTGCACTTATTCTTAACCCTAAATTAATCATAGCAGATGAACCTGTCAGTGCTCTTGATGCAAGTATTCAAGCTCAAATAATCAACCTACTTAAAGAATTAAAAAAGGAACGTAACTTAACTATTTTATTTATTTCTCATGATTTAAACGTAATACGTTATCTTGCAGATAGAGTAGGAATCATGTATTTTGGGAAATTAGTAGAAGAAAATTTTACAGAGATGATTTTCAATAATCCAAAAGAAGATTATACAAAATTATTATTAAACTCAGCACCAACTTTAAAACAATAAAGAATTTTTTGTTGGTATTTTTATTGAATATACCAGAGTTTTATATTTATCATCTTTGTATAAATAGACATCAATGCTATATTGATCAAGTTCTTTTTGAGTAAAAATATTTTTCCCTAATACAACTGTAAAATCCTCTGTTACACCACCATTCGAATACAATGGTTTTCCTTTTTCTACACATTTAAAAGTTTTTATTTCTTTTACTTTTCCATTTCTATTCAAAACAAAATCAACAGACATCTTTTTTATATCAACATGAGAAACATTTTTAAACCTAAACACACCTCTTAATCGATATGTAAATAACCATTTTTTTACAGTAAATTTATCCAATAATACATCTACATCATCTTTATATATTACTTTATTATTGACAAACAAATCTATCGAATGCATTTTGTATCTATATAGTTTTGCCTCAGTTAATTTACCTTGCAGTTCAAGAATGTTTGCGGTTTTCAACAAAGCTTTCGAATAAACATTGTAATCAATATTCTGCGGCTCTTCTTGTAATAATTTTTCAAAATAATTTACTGACTTTATAGGCTCTAAATCAGAATATATTATTGCCAATCTATATCTCAATTTAAAATTATTAGGCGCATATTTTTCTGCCTTATGCAAAAATCTTACTGCATCAGAATTTTTTCCGCTTTTAACCATTACATCTGCAGTTTCAATATAAGAATTTACAATTCTATCAGAAATAGATTTTTCTACTACAGCATCTTTGTTTTTAAATTTATTATAATAATATTCTGCTTTTTCATAACTTTTTGCAGCACTTAGGAATTTGCCAAGAGAATAATATTTATCACCCATCTCTATATAAGAACGAGTTTTAAACTTTATTAGATTAACATTACTAATGTCTTTTACTGAAGATATCAAACTTTGAGCTTCTTCCAAATATCCTTGTAATATTAATACTCTTGCCAATCGATAATATGGAGTATAAACACCATTTCCGGCTTTTTTCAATGCTAATTCATAAGCTTTTTGAGCATTTTCAAATTCTCCGGCTGATTCATACAAAGAACCAACCTGAAGACAAATCGTATAATTTTTACTCTGCAAATCTTTTAAAAAGTCTGATTTTAATATTAATTGCTTTGCAATTTCAGTATTAATTTTATTCTTTACACTGCTATCTTCATAAAGTTGCTTTATCATTTCACTACGAGCATGAAAAGATAATAGCATTGTAAAAATTAAGCCAACTAAAAATGACAAAAAAACCGTACGCAAATATTCTTGTATAATTTGCGTTTTACTTTTTACTTCAAAACGTGGTTTCTTTGCTTTTTCTTTAATCATTTAATTCCTGTAATGAAATCGAATCAACTTCTACTAAATTATTGATTTTTTCATAAAAAAATCTTAATTCTTTTTTACAACCTATATCAAAAGTTACAGTTACTTTTGATTTATCAGCGTTTTCTAACAATTTTTTAGACGTAAAATCTCTTACATTATCAACATTTGTACATACAAAATCATACAAAGTTTTTACATCACTAAGATTCAAATAAACAGTCATTTTACATCTTCTAACCAATTTGCCGCTTGATGGTAATATCTGTCTTTCAAAAATTCTAATAAGGGTTAATACTGCAACACTTAATACTGTAGCTATAATAGCAACATCAAAAATTCCTGCACCACAAGCCATTCCGATACTTGCTGCAATCCATAATGTAGCCGCTGTTGTTAATCCAAAGACCATAGGCCCATTTCTTAAAACGGTACCGGCACCAATAAAACCAATACCGGTAACAACTTGCGCTGCTACCCTTGATGTATCTCTTATACCTGTAGCTTGACCAATATCTACATTATCTCCTGTTGCAAATGTCGGAAATGCATATATTGAAAGTAATGTAAAAACACAAGCTCCTAAACAAACTAAAATATGCGTACGCAAACCAGCATATTTATTTGTAAGTTCCCTTTCTAAACCAAGTGCAAAACCCAATATTATAGCCATTAATAAACGCATTATAAATTCTGCATTGAAAAACATACTCATCTCTATTCTCTCTCCATAATTATAAATATAATACACTATTTAAGCTAAAAATACAATGATTATAGTAGGCAAAAGGTATTGTTTAATATATAATCTGGGTATGGATATAAATTGTAAAACAATCAAACAACAATTAGAAGAACAAGAACTCAAAACATTAAGTCCTTATGCAACTAAATGTTTACAGTCAAAAGGACGAAAACGTCCAAGAAATGAACAATTTGAAATTAGAACAGAGTTTCAACGTGATAGAGATAAAATTCTCCATTCCAAGTCTTTTAGACGTTTAAAGCATAAAACACAAGTATTTTTGTCACCGTTCAACGACCATTTTAGAACTCGTCTTACTCATACTCTAGAAGTTGCTCAAATCGGTAGAACAATGGCTAGAGCATTAAAACTTAACGAGGATTTAGTAGAAGCTATTGCACTCGGACATGATTTAGGGCATACTGCTTTTGGACACTGTGGAGAAGGCACATTAGACGAATTACTTCCAACCGGTTTTCATCACAACTTACAGAGCGTAAGGGTTGTAGAAGTTCTCGAGGATATGAATTTATGCAAAGAAACTGTAGACGGAATTCTAACTCACACCTGGGGATATAAACCTAAAACTCCGGAAGCACAAGTCGTTCAATTCGCAGACAAAATTGCTTATATTAACCACGATATCGAAGATTCTGTAAGAGCAGGAATTATTACAGAAGATGATTTGCCAAAAGATTGCGTAAAGTATTTTACGTCCAATCAATCTGCACGATTAGGCAAAATGATTACAGATGTTATCACAAACTCCATGAATCAAGAAAAAGTTTCTATGTCAGAAGAAGGCTGGTTTTATGTAACCAAGCTTCGTAGTTGGATGTTTGACAATGTTTATCTTGATCCAATAGCAAAAGCTGAAGAAAAAAAAGCAAAAAACATAATTAAATCATTATACGAATTTTATACAAATATGCTTCAACCATATTATACACAAGAAGAAATTCCACAAATTGTTGCAGATTATATCTCCGGCATGACAGATCAATACGCAATTAGAAGATATAAAGATTTATTCATCCCAATGCCACTTGCAGAAAGAACTAATGATGATGCATTGTTAAAGAAGGCTCGTGAAAGAGAATGAAACTGATTGAATACAATGTTTATAGCGGGCAGGAAAACATGCAAATTGATTCAGACATTCTTGACACTGCCATATCAAATAATACAACAGAACCTATCTTTAGACTTTATGGATGGTCGCCCAAATGTATTTCTTTAGGCCGAAACCAAAAAAACGACTTCATTAAATATAAAAACATTGATTGCGTCCGAAGATTAACCGGTGGAAGAGCTCTTTTGCATGACGATGAAATAACATATAGTTGCGTAATTCCGATAGAATGCGTACCTTTGGGAGAAAGCGTTTCTCAATCATATAAATACATTTCCGGTATACTTATTGATTTCTTTAACAAACTAGGTATCAAACTGGATTTTGGTGAAAATAAAAAAGTATCAACTCATTTTGATTATTGCATGCTAATCTCTACCGGAGCAGATGTTTGTTTTAATGGTAAAAAAATTATAGGCTCTGCGCAATGCCGTAAACATGGTTATATTTTACAACACGGCTCTATTTTATATAATTATGACAAACATTTTTTAGAAAATTTGTTTAACGAAAATATAGAAGGAATTACTTCTATAAAAGAAATTTTACCTCAAATGACAAAAATAGAATTCATTACACAATTAAGCGAATACATTAAATCAATATAAAAAAAAGTAACGAGCGTTAAAAACACTCGTTACTTTTTTTATAAGTTAAAATTAACCTAAAATATCATTCAAATCACCAAGAATACCTTCATGATTTTTGCCACAGTTACATTCACAAGTTACCTTACCTGTTACATCAACTGTAACTTTATGATCTTTAATTGCAGCTAAAATGTCATCTAATTTATTCATAATTTTGTCTAACTTTTCTAACAATTTTGAATCATCATATTTGCCAGCATTTTTATTAATGAAATTAAGTATATTTTTAATATTTTGATCAACATCACCTAATTTATCATATATTGCTTTTGTTGTTACCTTTATAACGTCCATTTTTGCGTCAATATTACTCAATACATTACCATTTTTCTGAGTTAATTTTATCAATTCACTTAACATTGCTTCGACAGAGCTCAAATCAACGGTTCCGCCTGAAATTTTAATATTAGACATTGCGTCAATGATTTTTGAAGTATTGTTATCCATTTTTTGAAGAACTTTATTAAGCAATGCTTCAACATTTGTAGCATGGCTTCCACCATCATTAATTGCTTTTAGAATAGCTGTTAAATCAGCAGTAATACCGGCTCCAAGTTTGTTAATTGCATTAAGAATGTTTGTTTGCATTGTTTTATTTTCAGCACCGTTCTTTTCAACATTCTTATTCAATTGAACTAACAAGTTTTTAATTTCATTAACATCAGCTTTACCACTATTAATAGCTTCTAAGATTTTATTCAAATGACCATTCATTTCAAAGCCAACTGCTGCGATATAATTAAGAACTTCATCATGGAATTGAGCATTTTGATTTGCAATTTTTTCCAACAATGTTAATGTCTTTTTAATCTCAGTAAGATCAGCATTTCCTTTATTAATTGCATCTAAGATTTTATTCAAATGACCATTCATTTCAAAACCAACTGCTGCAATATAATTCAGAATTTCTTTTTGTAACTCAACATCTTGCTTAGACATCTTTTCTAATAAGCTATTAGTTGAATCGATTTTACTACCATTATTAGCAATAGCATCCAAGAGTTTTTGCAATGCTTCTTCTGACAATCCGCATTTATCAACCTTATCTAATAAAGCAGTTAACAAATTATTTGTTACATCAGCCTTGTCATTATGCTGTTTCAAATATTGTTCAATTTTTTCTAATGCAGCCTTGATTGCTTTATTATCAGCAAATTGATTTTCAATCTTATTAATAATAGCATCAAGTTTACCATTAATAACTTCGCCAATTGATTTAATATCACCTAATACAGCTAAAATTGCAGCCAATTTTTCTTGAGTTGTACCTTTGATATTATCTAACTTCGCAAGAATATCTTTCATAGTTAAATTACTATCTTTGCTTAGTTCAATTTGATCACCTTGTAGATCAATAACTGTCTTCAATAAAGTTGACAATTTTTCCATATAAGCATTTAAAGTAGCTTCATTGTTGACTTGGCCATTCTTTATAGCTTCCAAAATTGCTGACAATTCTTTCTTAATACTTGTTCCATTAATAGTGATATTTTCATTTGTAGCTTCTACCAAAGAAGTTAATGTATCAACTGTAGTGTTAATATTAGTCAACATTTCAATAATTTTAGCATTATCTTCATTATTTTTCTGCATATCATCTGCAAGATTTTTCAAGTATGAATTATTAGCAGTCAACAATTTTATAATTTCATCACCATATTTTGCCAAATCATATCCCAATTTTTGAATTTCATTTTTTAATGCATCAATACCTTTTTCAAAAGCAGCAATCAATTTTGATTGATCTTGCTGAGGTATGTGAATTGCAACAACCTGACTTACATTCGTTTCTTGCGTACAACTTGTCATAGATGCAACAGCCGCAACACCAGCTGCCGGAACTGCAACTTTACTCAAAGATACACCCTTCAACAATTGTAATACTTTAGGTAATTCTTTAAAACCTTTTGCAACACCGGCACCACTGACGAATAACAATGCAATGTCTGCTGCGTTCATATTATCTACATAATCAGCAAACTTTTCTAATAATTGTTTTTCTGCACCGGTATAATTTTTAGCTACATCTCTAATTTTACCAGCTGACCAATCACCAACTTGTTCAACAGCTTCTGCCGCATCTGCTACAAAACCAACACCGGCAACGTGTGATGCTATTTTACCAGCCGTTTTAGAACCAGTAACATGTTCAACACCTTTTTCTATATAATTTGCATGATCTTTAACTACATCAGTAGCAGTTTGTGTAGCGGCACTAACCATTGCACCGGTAGTTTCAACTAAACCGCTACTATTATTCCAAGCATTTGAAAAAGTTTGAGCATATTTAGATAAATTCTTTTTAATCTTACCTAATGCTTTGTCTAAAAGACTAGGTTCTTCCTGAGAAACCTGTGGTTCTGCTTTTTTAGTTTGTGTATACTGCTTTGTACCATCCTTGCTTTTACCTCTGTTAACAAGAACAAAGTCACCAATTCTAGCTTCTCCTGATGAAAATGCTTCGTTTAAAGCAGCTGCTTCTTCCGGTGTCAATTTCAAATCTTTTGCTTCATTGGAATTAATTTTACCATCCTTTAAAGCCTTAATAATTTGTTGAGCCTTATCAGCACTAATTTTACTTAAATCTGCCATAATAGTAATTGCTCCTTTCTTTAATTTTTATAACAATACAATCCTACTTTGGTATGTTTAACGGCATTTTTTTCTAAAACTTTAGGATTTTTTTCTATATTGTTACAAAAATTTACAATACATAGTTAAATGTATTGGTTTTCCTCATGTTTTTCTCTATGGATATATAAAGTATTTTTGTTATAAAAAATTGATAACAAAAAAGAATAAAATTGAATAAAATTTTGCAAAGTCAACAATAATCAAGTAAATTAAGATTTACAAAAATTAACATTTTTATTTTCCTGCGTTCAAGAAACAATCATTATACTAAAAGCTCAAACATGCAACTTTTCTTTACATTATGGCAATTTTGATGAATTTATTGTTTTATATATAATGTATGGTTATGAAAGTTAACAATGTCCAAAATATAATATTTAGGGGTAAAACTGATTCTAATAAAAATATTCAATCTAACGTCACATACCCTCAAATACAAGAGTTATCGAATATAACTCCAGATTTTAGTGTTAAAATTCCACAACAATATACAAAATTACCAGTAATAGAATTAAATAACGGATTAAAAATACACCAATATAAACTTGCTAACGGTTACAGAGTTTCTGTTGTACCAATGGAAAATTCCCCTGCAGTTGTAAAGAGTTATGTTAATGTCGGTTCAATGAACGAAACAACTGATATCAAAGGAATTAGTCATTTTTTAGAACATATGGCTTTTAATGGGACAAATGGTGAAAATGGACATGAAAAATTAGATGTCGGTGATTCATTTAAAAAGATTGATGAACTTGGCGGCTGGGCGAATGCAAGCACTAATTATGCTTTAACAGATTATGTTAATTCAACTCCACAACTTGGTGACAATGATTTAGAAAAGCAAATAAAAATTATCGCTGCAATGGGAGAAGATTTAAAACTATCTAACGATATGATTGAAAAAGAAAAACATCCTGTATGTTCTGAAATAAATATGATTCTTGATGATCCACAAACAATTGCTATGGATCAAACAGTAAGAACATTATTTAATATCAAAAACCCTACTGACGAATTAATTGGCGGAAGTGTAAAAAGCATCAAAAATTTAACACGAAAAGATGTTTTAGATTACTATAACAAATATTACACTCCTGATAATACAAATATAGTTGTAACAGGAGATGTAAATCCGGATGAAGTAATTAAACTTGTCACAAAGAATTTTAACTCAAACAAAAAAGCACAAGGTAAAAAATTTACTGAAAAATTAAATCCAATAAAAAATACCACAAGAAAAGATTTTGTAAATGACAAAGCAAAATCAACAGAAGTTGTTCTTGGTTTTACCGGTCCAAAAAGCAATAATGCTAAAGAAAAAATTTTATTCGATGTAACAAAAGCTTACCTATTATCTTATTCAGTAGGATTAAAACAAAACTTAAAACAATACAACGCTCATCCATATATTGATAGTGAAAAAATCAGTACAAATTTGTATGATCCAAACTTGGCTTATATTGCTTGCAATACAGCTGATAACAACTCTGAACAAGTTTTAGAAACGATTTTTGATACAATTTATTCTGCTCCAAAACCCAATACAGAAGTGTTAAATGAAATTAAACAATATTTGCTTAAAACAAAAGAAAATACCATGGAATATTCTTCTAACGTAAATAATATTATCGGAAATGCAGTATTGAACCAGAATATAGACTATATTGCAAATTATGAAAGTATATTAGAAAGTATTACCCCTGAAGATGTTCAAGATGGTTTAAAAAAATTCTTCAATCTTAACAAAGCTGCTATAACTCTTGTACATCCGCAAACAACATCAGAACCGACATTTAAGGGGCAGGCAAATCGCAAACCAATAAACACTAATAATATAAAAGAATATAAATTGGATAACAACTACAATTTAGGTTTATATAAAACTAAAAACAATAATATCCAATATAACTTAAGTTTACAATTAAACGAACCATACAACAAAAAAGCAGGTGTTGTTGAAATTTTCGACATAATACTAGGCATGGGAACATCCTCAAATAACGAAAACGAATTTAATCGGTTTAAAGAAAAAAACAATATTACTTTAAATAGTAATATTACACCTTCAAGCCTGAATTTAACTGCTGATTCAGGTTTTGAAAACAGAGAGTTAGCTTATAAAACAATAGAAGAACTTCTTCTTAAACCGAGATTAACAGAAGAAAATCTTGCTAAAGCAAAAGAAAAAATTAAAGATTTTTTATCAAGGAAACAGGATAGTGCTTACAGCTTATATTTGAATGCGGAAGCGAAAAATAATCCATATGAATTTTCTGATGAAGAAATTTTGAAAAATCTGGATTCTATTACATTAGCTGACATAAAAAATTGCCAACAATATTTTTTAAACAATTCCAGAGGTATAATTACTGCAAATATACCTACCGAACATCCGGAAATTGAAACAGAAATACTAAACTTTTCCAACAAGTTAAATAATGTTAAACCAAACAATGTTGAATTGGTAAAAATTTATAACTCAAACGACAAACCAAAAGTCTTAACTAAAGTGAATAATAACTCACAAGCTGATATAATGATGGTTCACAAATTTAAACGAGAAGACACAATTCAAGATTGTATTCTTGGAGAACTTACCAATTCTATACTTACAAACTCAAGTATTGGCTTATTTAATGTTTTAAGAGAAAAAGAACATTTAGCATATTCCGTTTATTCCAATATAGATAAGAATGGCGATTTAGGTGAAATTTCATGTAACATTTTGACAACAACAGATAACAAAAATATTGGTGAAATTTCTTACGAAAATGTCCAAAAATCAATCAATGGTTTTAAAAACCAAATAAACGAACTAAAAAGCGGCAAATTCACAGAACAAGATTTAGAAAATGCCAAATTAAGTTTAAAAGCTAATTTGCTTGAAACTGAAGGCACAAGTGCAAAACTAAGAACAATTAATTCCGGATTAAACTCAAAATACGGAATAACATACTCTAATCAACTTTACGATGAAATTGATAAAATAACCAAAGATGATATTTTGAAATATGCTGATAATATATTTCAAACTCCACCTATTTATTCTATTGTAGCCAGCAAAGATACATTGAATTATAACAAAAATTATTTAGATAATTTAACAAAATAAAAAGCTCCAGTTATTTTGAACTGAAGCTTTTTTATTAACTACAATCTTTATTAATTTATTCTTTGGAACATGTAACCAATACCACGAGCCGTCAATATTAACTCAGGATTTGTAGGGTCAGCTTCCAATTTTGAACGTAATCTTGAAATATGAACATCAACAACTCTTGTATCAATTCTATGATCAGCCGGATAAGACCAAACATGTTGTAATATTTCATTTCTAGAATAAGCTTGACCGGAATTGTTAACAAGCAATTCTAACAAACTAAATTCCATACCGGTAAGACGAATACGTTCATTTTTTCTATAAACCTGTCTTCTTGCTGTATCAATCTTAATTGCACCGGTAGTGATAATATTTTTACCACCTTTAGAGGAAGCAGAACCACCTGCAGCTGCTGAACCTGATGCAGGAATAATTACATCCTTATTAATTGTTCTTCTCAATACAGCTTTCACTCTTGCTTCTAATTCTTTTGGGCTGAATGGTTTAATCACATAATCATCCGCACCAAGTTCCAATCCGGTAATTCTTTCAGATACATCACCTAAAGCTGTAAGAATTATAATAGGAACATCGGAAGTTCTTCTGATTTCACGTGTAACACCATAACCATCCATTTTTGGCATCATGACATCAAGCACCACTAAATCAGGATTTGTTTTATTAAACACTTCTACAGCTTCTTCACCGTCTTCTGCTGTAACAACGTCATATCCGACCATTTTAAGACGAGTTTCTAAAATTCTTCTGATACTAGCTTCATCATCAGCTACTAATATTTTTTGGCGAGCTTCACTTTCTCCACTCATCTCTTGCAATTCTTCATTCTCTGCCATTTGTCCACCTTTAACTTTGTATTTACAAAAATTTGAAATTCTTAATATTTATACATATATCTTAATAGAATTTTAACTTTTTTGCAAGGGGGTAAACACAATAAATAAAAAATTTACTCTACTAATTATCGAATTGGTGAATACTTATTTTTATCCGTAAATGTTAATTCTTTTATAAATGGAGGGTTCAATATGTATCAATTAATTCTATCAATAACACTTGCATTATGTTGTAATTTATACCAAGAGAGCTTTGGAGCCGATGTTTTTAATTATTTTCCACAAAACAATTACAGAAATAACTGCTATCGACAACAAAGATATCCAATGAATATGACAAACAGTTATAATCCATCTTTTTTAAACAACCATCATTACAAATTCAACACACCTTATCACAACATAAGCCAAGAACAATTCTCTGATATAAATGCACTTGAAAAATACACTCTTAATCGTACTTACAACAGAGATAGTAATATTGAGCGTTTAGAAAGATTAGAAATGCAGGCATTTGGCACAATAAGAGAAGGTGACATCAATTCAAGATACGCAGACGTACGTCAAGCAATTTTATCCAGACCAAAACAAAATTATAAAACATCATTGCTTAACAATCTGGCAAATTATTTTTCTGGTCAAATGACAGGATATACTCCAAGTTTTGACAATGGTTCTTTTTATTCAAACTCTTCTTTCTCACAAATTCCATACCCGACAACATACGGAAACAGAAGTTTCGACACTTATTCTTCTCCTTTTGGAAACGGATATAGAATTAACAACTACGGAACAAGTTCTTCTGCAGGTGTAAAAATAATAGACTAAAGTCCTCTTTCCGGATATGCTGAATTAGAGAGTTTTATTTCATAATACTCATTTTTATCAATATTAACTCCCATGTTACGAGTGCTTATTGTAAACTTTTTCTTCTTTTTCCTTCTTTTTGGAATAAAATTATCATTGCCTGACAATTGAATTATCTTCACCGACCTGCACGATTGTTGGTTTGTGAGTTTTTATTTCTTCCGGAGTTAAATCAGCATAAGTCACGATAATAATCTTATCACCGACTTGCGCTTTTCTTGCTGCAGCTCCATTCAGACAAAAACATTTTGAGCCTCTCGCCCCTTTTATAACATAAGTTTGAAATCTTTCTCCATTATTTATATTCAAGATTTCAACTTTTTCCCATTCCAGAATATTTGCTTTATCTAAAAAATCTTCATCTATAGTAATAGAGCCAACATAGTTTAAATTAGCATCTGTAACAGTGGCTCTATGTATTTTTGAATTTAAAAACTGTCTTAACATATCTACCTCGCCTAAATATATTAGCACGTCCAAAATTTTAAATCCAGCTAATTGTAATAGTGATTATTCAAGTAATTTTACATTTTATATTACAATTTGTAAATTTTTTGTTACAAACCCTAAAGTTTTTGAAAAAAATGCCGTAATACATCATAAGAGCGAGGACAAAAAAAAAAGGGATATCACCATGATGAATGTATTAGACAAAAATGAACAAGTTTGTAGCGAAACTTACAAAATGAAACAAGTTGAGCTCGGAAATGATTTACAATTATTGGACAATTTTTACAAATTTAAAATCAAAAACGATTTAAAAAATTTGCAAGAACAAAAGCTCAAAGAATTCAAAGAACGATTAAGTCAATTTTACAACATCAAAACTTTAGAAGAAGCTAAAGAATTATCTAAAAAGATTTTGCCGGTAAATAGTGAATTTACAAGATTTAACATTGGCGGAGCGACATGTTTTATTGTTAATAGAGATGATTTATTTAGAATTTGTCTTGATTCTAAAGACGAGTTCATTAGTTTTGATTTTGTTTAAAAAAAGTATTGATAGTTATAGTAGTTAAAAACAACAGAAAGTGAGCGTATTAATATGAATATCAACAACAGAAAAGTTAACTTAAAACTCAATTTTAGCAAAAATAGACCTTTGCTTGGTAACAACAAAACTTCTACAGGAAAAATAGACTTATCCAAAAATGATTCTATTACAATTGGGAACCCGAATCTAACTTTGACTGAAACTACTTATACGCTAAATCAGTTAAAAAATAATTATAAATTTACTGATGATATCATCAAAAAATATTTCAAAACGGCACCTATGCAAACTTTTACAAGCCCAACATTAAATAATAAAACGGTTACTTATATCGTAAACACAGCAACAGGCTGCCAGACGATTAATGACGTTGTTAATATTGTTTTTCAAGACTATCAAAAAGACTTGGTTTTAGATAATTTTTTGAAGAACGCCAATAAAAAAACAGATAAAGCAACCGATTTATCCAAAACTAAAAACGGAACACAATTAAGCGTAAACAATTATAAAGAATATATTGATGAAATTGGTTTGGCTACAGGTGAAGAAGCCAAAGATTTAAGAAAAGCTGCTGTTAACAAAATGATTAAAGATTTTACGCAAGGTAATTTATCGCTTGAATTATTAGGGAAATTATTTAACACACTTGGAATTACTGATACAAAAGAAACAATCGGAACAAATTCGCAAGGATATACATATAGTTTCACTTTTGAAGGTAAAAAGTATACAATGACATGTAATATTCAAGCAGCTTTTTCCGGAACTGACGGCAAAACCGTTACAACATATACTCAAGAAGATTTATTGGCAAATAAAGGTGCAACAGAAGAATTAATCAATAAATATTTTGAACCTGTATCGGAAGAAGCAGGAAAAGCTATAAACTATAAACTTAAAACAGGTAAAACTTATACTGCATTTTTAGAAGCATTAAAACCAAAAACCGAAGAAAAGAACGGCACTTTTGAATCCAAAAACGAAGCAGGACATTTAGTTGAAACGACATATGTTGATGGTAAAGTGACTAAAGTCGTGGAATATAATTATGGTTTTAAATCAAAAGATAGAACTGAAACTGAATATAATAAAGACGGTAGTAAAACAGTTACTATATACGACTATAATGATAAAGTAAAATCTACAGCAAAATATGACAAAAATGATAAGATTATTGAAGGCACAATTTCTGAGAAAAACAAAGCCGGACATTTAGTTGAAACAACATATAAAGACGGTAAAGTTACTAAAATCGTGGAATATAATTCTAGTTATAAATCAAAAACTAGAACAGAAACTGAATATAATAAAGATGGTAGTAAAACTGTTACTAAATATGATTATGGTAATGAAGTAATATCTATAACAAAATATGATAAGAATAATAATATTCTAGATGGTACAGTTGAATCAAAAAACAAAGCTGGAAATTTGGTTGAAACAACTTACAAAGACGGTAAAATTACTAAAATTGTAGAATATAATGGTGATAAGAAATATGGAGAAAAAACAGAAACTAAATATAACAAAGATGGTAGCCAAACGATTAATAAATACGACTATTTTGGTCAAGTAAAATCTACAATCGAATATGATAAAAATGGTAAAATAACACAGGAAACTCAGTATACAAGTGATGGCAGAGAAGTTACTAAATATAATACAGACGGTTCAAAACTCACATACGTATATGATAAAGAAGATAATATTACTTTAGAAATTCATACTTCTAAAGATGGCAAGGAAAGATATTTACAAACAATAGTTAACAAAGATGGGTCAAAAACCAGACTTGAATATGCGAATAAAAATAAAGGTGGTGTTATTGCAAAAACAGAATACGATGCGCAAGGTCGTTTGACTTATAACGCAAGTTATAGTGGTTACTATGTTACAGATAAAAAAATAACATATAATGCTGATGGTAGCCGAACAGAAATTCAATATGAAAAACATAATAAAGACAGCAAAGCTGCACCAAAAGCAAGTGAAAAAAACTATGATAAAAATGGTAATTTGATTTCTGAAATTGTTTATAAAGACAACAAAAAACAATCAGAAACTCATTGTACCTATGATTCAAAAGGTTTAGTATCAAAAGCTGTTATTCAGTATCAAAATGAACTTAAAGATAAAGAAACTGTAACTGATAAAAATGGCAATAAGCTATCAGAAACTGTTTACAAAGGTATCTGGACAGATCCTAACAGTGGCACAAAATATAAAGATGGTACTTATGGTGCAATAATTCAAACAACATACGATGGCGCAAAAACAACAGAAACCATTAAAATTAATGATGGTAAGACAATATTAAGAGAAACAATTACGGATACTGATAAAAATACAAAAACAGTAATCACTTATTCAAATGGTAAAAAATCAGTTAGTCGTACTACTGATGCAAAAAACAATGTCCTAGAACAAATTGACTACGACTCTGATGGAAAAATGAAATCCAAAGTTGTTAATGAATATGAAAATGATAAGCTAAAAAGTTCTACAACATATGACAAAGATAATAAAGTTGTAAATAAAATTGTTTATGAATATTCTGCTGATGGCAAAACCAGAACAGAAAAAATCTATGACAGCAAAGATAATCTTATATCTACAGCTAAGACGACTATTTCAGAACTTAATGGTCGTGAAAAATTAACAACTAATAATTATAATGCTGAGAACAAATTAACGTCTACTGTTATCAACTATTATGACAAATCCGGCAATAATTATATAGATACCTATGATAAAACAGGTAAACAAAACAACATGGGAATGATTACTTCACGTAAATTGTATGATAAATCTGGTAAATTATCAAAAACATATACATACACTTACAGCGAAATAACAGATAATAAAAATTATGTACAAACATCCAAATGTTCGGATGGAACTGTCGTTGTCACTACAAAAAGTAATAATATCACGATAAAACAAGTTACAACAAAACCTAATGGCGATATTGCAACCACAATTTATAATTCTGAAACAGGAAAAGCCCAAAGAAGCTTTTATTATACAAAATCTACAGGTATTTGTAAAACAACAGATTATGATAAAAATGGAAACGCTTTAAAAGGCACTGCAATAGATAGACTTGATGCATCCGGTTTAAAAGTTGGTAGTCAAGAACCATCATTTGTTTTAGGTAAACTGTTAGATCCATATGGTTATACTTTGTGGGTCAATAATGCTTCATTCATAAAAAAACATTACGGAGCCGGTGATATTACAGTATTAATGTTAGCATTAGCAAATCCTAAGTATAGTAAAACACCTACTAATTGCACAAAATTAACAAACAGTTCACAAATTGATGCTAAGTATCGTGATATTGCTAAAAAAATTATTAATAGTCAGATTAATGATTTTGGATATAATGTAGATCAAGTAAAAGGATATTCATTTAATTCAAGCTCAAATATTGCCCAACAAATGTCTAAAAATAAAGATTTTCGAAATTATGTTAAAAAGAATTTGGATAACTTAATAAAGGGCAAGAAAAATGCTAATGGTGAATTCAACTCTTTTGAATTTACAAAAGCAAATGGCGCTGATTTGTATTATGCATTCAGTCAGGTTCACGTAATTGATTCTAGTTTGAATGGCACAAAATTAACTTTAACGATTTTAGACACATATGATTTTGATGAAAATGCTTCCGATGGCCTAAGTAAAGTTGCTGCTGCCGGAATGAAAGATGGTCAATTAAAACCTTATTACTCATTGACAACTGTTACAATTGATTTATCAAAAGATCCTTACAACTATACAGCAGCAAAATTGCAAGATAAAATGAAAGAATAAAACAAAGCAAACATAATAAACTACGAGGGTTAATTTGTTTGAGGATGTCTATTTCAAAGGGCATCCTCTTTTTTATTAATTTATTTGACATTTAATTTATGATAAAATAAACATATGCAAGAATATTTATTTCCGATTTCTAAAGAATTAGATAATATTAACAAACAATTAAAATCAATATTTCTATTCAAAAATGATTTAGGAGATGATTTAAAAAAATTTATTTCCGGTAATTCTAAACGAATTCGCTCTATTGTTTCTTTACTATATTTAAAATCCTTAAAAGAAAATATCTCTGATAAATGTTTAACAATAATTACTGCTGGAGAAATTATACATAATGCTTCCTTACTACAAGATGATGTAATAGATGAAGCAGAAATAAGACGTGGCGAAACCACAATAGGTGCAAAATTTTCTCCTAAAATTTCAATCTTATCTGGCGATTATTTATTAAGCCTAGCTATCGAAAATCTACTTTCAGTTAATAATTCTAACATTATACAATCTTTTTTAAAATGTACAAAAAAAATGTGTCAATCAGAAATTGAACAATATTTTTTAAGAGGGAAATTGCCGGATATAGAAACTTATATCAAAATATGTAAAGGTAAAACCGCAGAATTATTTTGTGCAATATTAGAAAGTTGTGCTTTATTGGAAGAATTAAATATCGAAGATGCACAAAAATTTGCATGTAACTTCGGAATTTTTTTTCAACTAAAAAATGATTTAGAAAAATTCTCAGCGCTTACTGATAAAAAGAATAATATATTTACACCAAAAGATATTTTTGGGATTGAAAAAACTTTAGATTTAATAGATAATTATTCTAATAGAATACGTTGTAATATTAATAAATTACCAGATAATGTTTATAAGAAGGGATTAGAGGTTTTAGTAACAAAATTATGATAAATCAAGAAAAATTTAAGGCTATTTTTAAAGAAACTGTTGATACAATTGTTTTTGTTATTGTAGCAGTTATATTAATCAGATTTTTTATAGCTGAACTCAGATGGATTCCATCGGGTTCAATGCGTCCAACACTTGTAGAAGGTGATAGAATTGTCGTTGAAAAGATTACAAAATTTCCTAATTTAATAAAACATCATAATTTTGAAAACACACCAAAAAGAGGTGATGTTATGATTTTTTACCCACCTTTTGTTAAATTAAAATCTACACCTTGGGCTGTTTTTAGCCGTCTAACCGGATTTTTCTGCAAAGACACAGCTTTTATAAAAAGAGTTGTAGGTCTTCCCGGTGAAAAATTAGAAATAAAACAAGGTAAAAATGGTGCTTATAAAGTTTATATCAATGATAAACCGCTTCAAGAAGATTACATAATGAGCGAATATGATTTTCATAAATGCAAAACAGACATGTATTGCGGCCCGTTTGTAATTCCTGAAGGACAATATTTTATGATGGGTGATAACAGAGGCAATTCTATGGATAGTCGTTTTTGGGGCACATTACCAAAAGAGCGATTTATAGGTCGTGCAGTATTTTTATTCTGGCCATTAACTCATATGAAAAAATTATAACTATGCAGCTTCTGTAGATACATATTTGGCTGATTTAGCGACAACACCGTAGCAAACCATTGTTAAATGATTATTTAATGCCAACATTGTTCTAAAATTATTTGCGGAACAATTCATTGCGCTCATCATATCATCAGCTGAAACTCTTGATTGTAAAGCTCCATCCTCGTGGTTATCAACTTTTTCTTGTGCATATTTTTCTACTAATAATTTGTCAATAAAATCTCTTGCGCCAATTGCCATAATAAATACTCCTATATAATCTATTTTCGCTCTCTTTAGACAAAGTTTACTAAACCCATAAAGAATTATCTTTTGGACTTTTTGTCGTTTGGGGTTTTGCTCTCTCTATCCTTGTTATTTCTTATGTATATATAAAGTATTTATCGAATAAAAAATTGCCTTTTTTCTTTTATTTCATTAAGTTTTGTTAAGACGATATCTTTCAAAAAAGAAATATAAATTACTTCAAGACATTTAATAACAATAAAAAAGAGGTTTTAGGAAAATACCAAAACCTCTTTTTATAACTTAATTTTTTGCATATTTTAAGAAACTTTGAACTTTTGTTTGCATCATTTCTTCAACAATCAACCATTTACCATTTGATTGTTTTTGGACAATCATGTAAGTTTTTAATTTATAAACCTCACCGGAAGGTTGTCTTAATGATGTTATCTTATATTTAGCATTACCCATTGGAACAACAGCAATATTAGAATAAGTATTTGTATAATGACGCATTTTTGCTCCTGCTTGCCCCAATTTCATTTGAGTAATATAAGTAGATGTATTTGTTTGTACGTCTTGAGTTGTTCCATCAGGCTTTACAACTTGTCTTATTATTTTTGCATTCGGAGAATACATATTAGGAATAGTTGTACTATAAGTATTTGCAGCTTTCACATAATCATTGAAGAATTGTAAAGCATCTTCTTTTTCACCTGCAATAACAGGAGCTGATAACCCTGCTAAAATAATTAATAAAGATAATATTCTTTTCATGTTAACCTCTATTTATATAACGATATCCGGTGTAAAATTGTTCATTTTTGTTTAAACGTCAGGTAAATCACCTTTTACTTCTGCAATTTCTTCACAATCCAAGTGGAAAATTTTATGTAAAGCTTTTACCGCATCTTTCGCTTGATCTTCTGCAACCAAACAGCTGATTTTAATTTCACTGGTAGATATCATCTTTATATTTATACCTAAATCTGCAAGAGTTTTAAACATCGTAGCTGCTATACCCGGACGGTCAATCATGCCGGCACCAACTATTGAAATTTTTGCAATTTTATCATCAACAAAAACATTGCTATATCCTAACTGCTCTTTAACTTTGTCCATAATTTCCAAAGTCTTATCTAAGTCGCCTTTATCAATAGTAAATGCAATATCATTAGTATTAAGCGCTTTTCGTGCATAAGATTGAATAATCATGTCTACAGAAATATTTTCTTTGGCTAAACCATTAAACAGAATTGCTGCAGTTCCGGGATTATCTTTCACATCACAAGCTACAACTCTTAATTGAGATAAATCCGATGCAACACCGGTTACAGGTTTATGTAATTCCATTTCATCAACTCCTACAATTAATGTTCCTAAATTATCCAGTTTAAATGTACTTCTTACTCTCAGTGGTACATGATATTGTTTTGCTGTTTCTACAGCTCTCGGATGTAACACATTAGCTCCGACCCTTGCTAGTTCTAACATTTCTTCATAAGAAATTTCTTCTAAGCGAGATGCGTTTGGCACAACCCTAGGGTCTGTAGTGTAAACACCCTCTACATCAGTATAAATGTCGCATCTTTCTGCGCCTAAAGCTCCTGCAAGAGCAACTGCAGATGTATCAGAACCACCACGTCCAAGCGTTGTAATTTCCATGTCTTCTGTTACACCTTGGAAACCAGCAACAACTACTACTTCACCTCTTTCAAGATGAGATTTTATCTTGTCGGTTTTAATATTTATGATTCTAGCTTTTGAATGCACTTTTTCAGTCATTATACCAACCTGAATAGCATTCATACTTACAGCAGGACAACCTTGTGCTTGAAGTGCCATTGCAAGAAGCGCAATAGATACTCCTTCACCGGTAGAAAGCAACATATCCATCTCTCTGGAAGATGGTGCTGTAGAAATTTCTTTTGCCATTTTTACTAAATAATCAGTAGTATGCCCCATTGCAGAAACTACTACCACTACTTCATGACCAAGATTTCTTTCTCTAATTACTGCCTTCGCAACATTCTTAATCTTTTCCGTATCGGCAACTGATGTGCCACCAAATTTTTGAACTATTATTTCTTTCATAGCCTACACTCGCACTTATTCTTTTCTATTATATAAACAAATAAATTCTTTGACAACAGCTAAATTATATTTTTAATAATATTTTCATTTTTATATTAAGTTTTGTAACAAAAATATATACTCTTGAAATTGACTAATTTTTAAATACTTTATATATATGTAAGACTTAAATGATGGTGAAATAAAATGGCAATCGCTAATTTAAACGAAACATTATTACACTATAAGATGGAACGCAACCGCCTTAACCTTGAAATTACTCAATTGCAAGCACAAAAGGCAACAGCTACTTATTCTCAAGCTGACGTTCAAACATTAAAGTCTGCAGAAACCAGAGCATTAAGAAGTAAGTTCAAAGGCGAATTTGATGCAAGTGCTGAATTACAAGAAAAGTATAAAGATTATACTGAAATGCCTGATTTCGAAATTGAATTAGACAAATTAACAGCAAAATTTCAAGAACAATTTGACGAATTAACTGCTTGGGAAACAAATGTTGATGCACAAATTACAACAGACAGTGCAAATTTAGAAGAAGTTAATGCTTATATGGAATCAATCAAATCAATGCTATCAAGCAATATTCAAGAAGATTTTAATTATGGATTGAAATAATTTATCTAACCAAATATCCAAATTCCAATAAGTGCAAATAGTATCAATGCTATATTATAATGCAAGAATGTTGGAATACACGTATCAAAAATATGGTTATGTTGTCCGTCAGCATTCAATCCGGCTGTTGGACCCAATGTTGTATCTGAAGCCGGTGAACCGGCATCTCCCAAAGCCGCAGCTGCAGCTAACAATACTATCATTTGATGAGTATTAAATCCTAGTTTCACACAAATCGGCAAAAATAAAACCGCTAAAATAGGTATTGTACCAAAGGAAGTTCCAATTCCGATTGTTATAAACAAGCCTATTATTAGTATTATTAATGATGTTAAATAAATATTAGTCGGCAAAATCGGTAAAACAGCGTGAACCAACCCTTCAACAGCTCCGGTTTCTTTCAAGACTTCTGCAAAACCTGCTGCAACAAGCATTACGAAAGCAATATATCCCATTAAATATATACCTTCATTCATCATATGATCCATTTTTTCTTGTGGTATAACCCCAAAGGTAAATATTATTCCTAAGCCGACCAAAGCTCCGAGTGGTAAAGATTTTGTAACTAATTGAACAGCAAATGTAACAATTGCTGCCAGTATTACTATCCAATGTTTTTTTCTAAACTTATGATTAATGGCTTGAGTATTATCAATTGTTTTATCTTCATATACTCTTGGTTTTCTATAAGAAATAAACACTGCAACCAGCAATCCGACCAGCATTCCTAAGCCTAAAATCATTGTAGAATGCCAAACATCTCCTCTTGCAATTTTTATCCCATTTTGTAACATATTATCAGCAATTAAATTCTGAAATATCAAGCCAAAACCTGCCGGTATAACGATATAAGGCATTTTTAACCCAAAAGCAAGAACACAAGCAACTGCTCTTCTATCTATTTTTAACTTATTCATTATTCCCAAAAGCGGTGGAATAATAATAGGTATAAACGCAATGTGAATAGGAACTATGTTTTGTGAAGCCATTGCAATTAATACCAGAATTGTAAGTAAAATGTATTTTTTATCAGAAACAACGTGAGCAATTTTTCCTGATATCACATCCGTAAATCCGGAATGTGCCATTGTTGCAGCAAATGTTCCAAGTAAAATATAACTTAGTGCAGTTTCCGAATTTCCTCCCATGCCGGATATGAATGTATCCATAATATGTGTTACATTCATTCCACTAACAAAACCAGCCACAAGTGTTGAAATAATAATAGCTAACAACACATTAACTTTTTTTACACACAAAATACATAGAACAATAACTGAAATTAAAGCTGGATTTGAGAATAATTGAATAACAGTTCCCATCTTATTTTGTTTCTGCTTCCTGTAACAAAGTAATAATCTCTAATGCTACTTCTTTTTGTACTTCTATAGGTAAGCATTTTAAATATTCAAAAGATTCAGCAATTTTTTGATCGGTATCATACCATCTTCTCAAAACATAAGTAAATGCATCAGTTAATATATTGTCTGCTAAATCAATCCCATTTTCTTTTGATTTTGAAACAATCAAATCAGCACAATCATACTGAACCATAATACTTGCGTTTCTCATTAAACTTACTGCCAGACTGACTGTCGGATCAATATCATACCATCGTTTATGCATAAATCTACCTTTTCTTCTTTTATTATAGTATATTTTTTTTACTTTTTTGTCAAATTAGATATGATAAGGTTACTTTTTTCTACATCATTTGTTTCAATCAACACTGTTTTTTCTTTAGAAGTTTCGCCTTTTAATATCTGAATTTTTGTTTTAGGAATCTTAAATTGTTTAGATAAAAATTCTATTAAAGCTTTATTTGCCTTATTTTCAATTGGCTGAGCAGTAACTTTCACCTTGATAAATTCATCTTCCAATATAATTTCGTTCTTAGAAGAATTTGGTACGATTTTTAACTTTATAATTAAACCGTTTTCAGTTTCTTTTATCATACTTTTTGGAACACCATTACGTATTCATGTTTAAAGATATAAAATCCTCCAGCAAGAGCTCTATATCTCCAAAGATTAGCCGTCTTTCCTTTTGCTCTTTCATTACCTTGCATATCTTTTATAATAATAGCTTTAGTGATAAATCCGAGTTTATTCATTCTAGCCATACATTCAAAACCTAGAGGAATATGTTGAGAATTAGCGTACTTATCACCAATAATTAAACAAGCAAATCTGCCTTTTTCCAATAAATCATACCCATTTTTTGCAACTTTTTCAAATAAATCATAAAATTCTTCTGTAGTTGCACAGTTAGATAAATCTTCTTTTTTATCTGAAAATTTAATAATATCATCATAAGGTGGGTGAAGCATTAATAATTGAGCGTTTTTACGTCCCATAATATCAAGCCTTGCTTCAATTTTATCTTTAGCCAATTGGCTTGCTGAATCAGCACAAATTATATTTACATCGGTTACCAATTGTTTTGGAGTAAATTTTTCTGATACGGATTCTGCTAATTCATCTTTTAATTCAACCCCAATACATCTTCTACCCATATTGATAGCTTCAATGCCAGATGTTCCGGAACCAAAAAATAAATCAAGAACTATGTCATTCTTTTTTGTATATCTTTCATAAATTTGTTGAGCAATTTGAGGGATATAGTTACCATGATACTCATTAGAATGCCCACCTTCTTTTAACCTATTAGGGAATTCCCACAATGTATCGGTTTTGACGTGTTCATAATCTCGCCATTTTTTTAAGTTGATATCACTATAAGCAGTTGTTTTTACGGCACTATCGTCAACAACTTTTAAATTAGCCTTGCTCTGTACTTTCTTTTCTTTTAAATTCGATTTCACCATATCTCTCCCTATTTAATACATATAGTTTAAGATATTTAGTAAGATTTGTAATCAAATAAATAGAGGATTTGTAAAAATCTAAAAGCAGCTATTTGTGAAAATCAAATAACTGCTTCTATTTATTAAATTAAAGAGATTACTATTTTGCAATTTCTTGCAATTTATCACAAGCATCACAAGGTTGTTTTTGTGGCATATTGCAAGGTGATTTTTTTGCGCATGGGTCACAAGGTGCCGGCTTCTTAGCACACGGATCGCACGGAGCTGCTGCTCCTGTTTCACAAGGACAAGGGGTGGTAACCTTTTGACATGGATCACATTTTTTAACTTTTTGTTTACATTTACAATCAGCTTTTTTCTTTTCACATTTAGGACAATGTCCCCAATATGCAGGATTCATACTTGACCATTCAAAAGCGTTTGCACTTTGCGAACCAATTACTGCAACAATACCGAGTACAGCTAACATTGACAATGTTTTTTTCATTTTTTACTCCTTTTACTATATTTTGAAACTGTATTTTAAATACATTCTCATGTTAGAAAAAGAATAATTTTTTGCCATAACCTAACTGTACATAAAGAAGTATTAGTTTTTATTTCTATCAACCAACTTATTAGACTTATTCCAATTAAAAGAAGAACGGATTTCAGAACCAATTTTTTCAATCAAATGTCCTTTTGATGCATTTCTTAGCTCATCAAACTTTTTACCGCCACCAGTCATTTCATTCATAAATTCTTGTGCATACTTTCCACTTTGTATATCTTCAAGAATTTTTTTCATTTCTGACTTAACTTGAGGATTAATTAATCTTGTACCTCTTGTTAAATCACCATATTCTGCATTATTAGATATAGAATAATGCATGTCTTCAATTCCGCCTTGATAAATTAAATCAACGATTAATTTAAGTTCATGGCAAACTTCAAAATAAGCCATATATGGAGAGTATCCGGCTTCTACTAGAGTTTCAAATGCGGTTTTGATTAATGCAGAACAACCTCCGCAAAGAACTGCCTGTTCTCCAAACAAATCGGTTTCAGTTTCTTCTTTAAAAGTTGTTTCAATTATACCTGTTCTACCGGAACCGATTGCTGCTGCATAAGATAAGGCAATTTCAAGAGAATCAGTTGTGTAGTCTTGATACACTGCAACAAGTGATGGAACACCACGTCCATCTTTGTATTCACTTCTTACAGTATGCCCCGGAGCTTTTGGAGCAACCATTATTACATTAATATCCTTTGGTGGTTTAATAAATCCGTAATGAATATTAAAACCGTGAGAAAACATCAAATACTGACCGGCCCTTAAATTCGGTTCAATTTCGTCTTTATAAACCTGAGCTTGAATTTCATCTGGTATTAAAATTTGAATAATATCGGCATGCTTAACTGCATCTGCAATTGACATTGTTGTTAAACCATAATCTTTTGCTTTAATATCAGATTTTCCACCTTGACGAAGCCCTAAAATAACATCACATCCTGAATCTCTTAGATTTAAACTTTGCCCATAACCTTGTGAACCAAAGCCTATAACTGCAATTTTTTTTGACTTAATCAAATCAAGATTAATATCTTTATCCATATATATTTTTAAATCACTCATAACTTCCTCCTTAATTACCATAATTATATCACTTAAAAAGGGTCGAACAACTTAGTTCGACCCTTTTTGTAAATTTAAAATCAATTTAAGCGATTTCTGCTCTTGTTTTAGTTGATAAATCTGATGATTTGTTATTAGGCAAATGAATCAACTCTGCAGTATTATCAATCTCATCTTGCTTTTCAACCATATCTTTTGTTACAACAAATTTTGTTATGTCATGCTTTGTTGGAATATCATACATAACATCAAGCATCAATTCTTCAACAATAGAACGCAATGCTCTTGCACCCGTTTTACGTTTGATAGCTTTTTGTGCAATTAAATCTATAGCTTCCGGTTCAAACTCTAAATCAACTCCATCCATTTCCATCAAGCACTTGTATTGTTTTAATACAGCATTTTTAGGTTCTGTTAAAATCATTTTTAAAGTTTTTTCATCCAATGCATCAAGAACGGCATAAACAGGAATTCTACCTATAAATTCAGGAATTAAACCAAATTTTAACAAATCTTCAGGTTGTAATTTTTTAAGAATTCTAGCTGCAGCTTGTTCTTTTTCAGCCTGAGTAGGTGCAGATTTTCCAAAACCGATAGATGAACCGTCTTTAACACGATGTTCAATAATTTTATCTAAGTCAACAAACGCACCACCTACAATAAATAAGATATTGCTTGTGTCAATTTGAATCATTTCTTGTTGAGGATGTTTTCTGCCACCTTGAGGCGGAACATTTGCAACAGTACCTTCAATAAGTTTTAATAATGCTTGTTGAACACCTTCACCTGATACATCTCTTGTAATAGATGTATTTTCAGATTTTCTTGCAATTTTATCAATTTCATCAATATAAATAATGCCTCTTTCAGCTTTTTTAGCATCAAATTCAGCATTTTGGTATAATCTCAAAAGAATATTTTCTACGTCATCACCAACATAACCTGCTTCGGTTAAAGTTGTAGCATCAGCTACTGCGAATGGAACATCTAACATTTTTGCCAAAGTTTGAGCTAATAATGTTTTTCCGCTACCTGTTGGGCCAACCAGAAGAATATTTGATTTTTGAATTTCTACGCCGTTAGTATTTTCTTGTTTATTGTGTTTAAGACGTTTGTAATGGTTATAAACAGCAACAGAAAGCACTTTTTTTGCATCATCTTGACCTACAATATGCTCATCAAGATAAGCTTTTATCTCGTGAGGTTTTGGAATTGCTTTTTCTTCAACCTGTTCTGAAGCTTTATCTTGTTTTTCACCTTTATTTTCTTTTGCTTCAAAAAATTCTTCATCCAATATTTCATTGCATAATTCTACACATTCGTCACAAATAAATACATCAGGTCCGGCTATTAATTTTTTTACCTGATCCTGTGTTTTACCGCAAAACGAACATTTTAACCTATCATTAGATGACATAACATTCTCCTGTCTAATAGAAGTTTAGAGGTATTGATACTAGCAAAAATACCTCTAAACACTAACTTTTAACCTTCTTTTGTAATAACTTTATCAATCATACCGTATTCAAGAGCTTCTTGTGGAGTCATGATATAGTCACGATCTGTATCTTTTTCAATCTTCTTAATTGATTGACCTGTGTTAGAAGCCATGATTTCGTTCAATGTTTTCTTAATTCTTAAAATTTCTTGAGCTTGAATTTCGATATCAGTAGCTTGACCTTGAGCACCACCTAAAGGTTGATGAATAAGAACTCTTGAATGAGGAAGAGCCATTCTCTTACCTTTAGCACCAGAACATAACAAGAATGCACCCATTGAAGCTGCTTGACCTAAACAAATTGTTTGAACATCAGCTCTAATATGTTGCATTGTATCATATATAGCTAAACCTGCTGTAACACTACCACCTGGAGAGTTGATATAAAGCATAATATCTTTTTCCGGATTTTCGCTATCCAATAGAAGAAGTTGAGCAACAATTAAGTTAGCAACCATATCATCTACAGGAGTTCCGAGGAAAATAATTCTTTCTCTTAATAATCTTGAAAAGATATCGAAAGAACGTTCGCCTCTGCTTGATTGTTCAATTACTACAGGTACAAAACTCATTTTAAAATTTCCTTTCTTATTTATTTAAAAGACAATAATATTATACATTACAAAAATTATATAACAAATAATTAGTTTGTATGAAATATCCTTACTAAATTGGGTCAAATTTATTATAACACAAATTATAAAAAATACACAAACTTCTATTGACAAGACTTTCGCAAAATTGTACTATTTAAATGTACAAAAAGAGGAGTGTGTTATGAGAATCAATGCTATTAACAATGTTTCATGTCAACCTAAAATGCAAAAGACAAATCGCAATTTTAAAGGTGCTTCTATGCAAGGTGGTGTCGAAGTTGTGAAACATGTTGCAGCCGGAGGTGGTTTATCCGGATTAGGCGCACTAGGAGCTTTAGTTGCCGGAGCTTTGGCTATTCTAGGTATGGCAAAGTGTGTAGATTATAAGCTTAATGATAGAAGTCAATTTTCTGAAAAGGAAAAAGATGAGTTTGTAGACCATATGATTATGAGTGATATAATGTTTGGTTAAATAAAAAAACTCCTGTGTAATGCAGGAGTTTTTTTATGAATAACAATTTTTATTTTATACTTTTTCAAACATATCTTTGCCAACTGCACAAAGAGGACAAACCCAATCAGCCGGTAAATCTTCAAATGATGTTCCTGCAGCAATTCCGTTATCAGGATCGCCAACAGCCGGATCATAAACATATTGACAAACTGTGCATACATATTTTTCCATAGTTTTCTCCTTCTAAATTATTCTAACTCAGAGCGTTCAATCTCTTGTTTAGTAGTAAATTTAACAATATCGCCTTCTTGAATATCATTGAATTTAACAAAAGACAAACCACATTCAAAGCCTTGCGCAACTTCTTTAACGTCATCTTTAAATCTCTTAAGTTGATCAACTGCACCCTTGAAGATTTCTTTACCATCTCTGTAGATTGTAGCAGTGTCATTTCTATTAATCTTACCTTCTGTAACGTAACAACCTGCAATCTTTTGAATCTTACCAATTGTGAAGATTTGTCTGATTTCAACTTGACCGGTAACAATTTCTTTAACTTCAGGTGAAAGTAGAGAAATCATAGTCTTTTCAATATCTTCTAAAATTTGATAGATGATATCATATTTCTTAATTGTAACACCTTCTCTTTCTGCAGCTGCCAAAGCATTTGAATCTTCTTTTACTGTAAATCCTAAGATTAATGCGTTAGATGCAGATGCTAACATAACATCGGCTTCTGAAATATCACCAACACCAACGTGAATAATCTTTGTTACAATTTCTTTTGATTCAAATTGTGCAATTGCTTGAGATACGGCTTCTGCAGAACCATGAGTATTAGCTTTAATAATCAAATTCAATTGTGGAATATCGCCATCAGCATCACCTGCTTCTCTTCTCATATGAGCAGGAAGCATAGCGTCCAATCTCTTGTTACGTTCTTTTTCTTTACGTTTTTCTACAATAGATTTCATTTCTTTTTCGTTCTTAACAACTTCAAAGAAATCACCTGCATTTGGAACTTCTGTTAAACCTAAAATCTCAACCGGAGTTGAAGGTTCGGCTTTAACGATTCTTTCACCGGAATCTGATAATAATGCTCTAACTCTACCGCAAGCAGTACCTACAACAATGCAATTACCCGCTCTTAAAGTACCATTTTGAACAAGTAGCGTTGCTACAGGACCTTTACCTTTATCAAGATTTGCTTCAATTACAACACCGGAAGCTTCTGCCTTAGGATTAGCTTTCAAATCTTGTACTTCTGCAACAAGTAGAATATATTCCAATAATTCATCAATACCTGTACCTTGAAGAGCAGAAACATTAACTGTAATTGTGTCACCACCCCAAGCTTCAGGAACAAGTCCATGTTCAGTTAACTGTTGAAGAACTCTATCCGGATTTGCTCCAGGTTTATCACACTTGTTAACAGCAACAATAATAGGAACTTCCGCTGCTTTTGCGTGGTTAATTGCTTCAATTGTTTGAGGCATTATACCGTCATCTGCTGCTACTACCAAAATTGCAATATCAGTAGCTTTTGCACCTCTTGCACGCATTTCGGTAAATGCTTCGTGCCCTGGAGTATCAACGAACACAATTTTTTTCTCGTGCTTATTATCTAAATATACAGTATAAGCACCGATTGACTGAGTTATACCACCTACCTCAGTAGCAACAATTTTGTGTTTTGAAGCTCTTATACTATCTAGCAAAGTAGTTTTACCATGGTCAACGTGACCCATAATACTAACAACAGGAGCACGTTTTTTCAGAAGTTTTTTATCTACTTCTGTTAAAGCTTTTTGTTTTTGTTCTTTTTCAAGTTCTTCTTCCATGAAAGCTTCAATATCTTCTTCTAAAACTTCCAATTCATACTCTGCACAAACTTTTTTAATCGTATCCACGTCGATAAGCTGGTTAACAGTTGCCATGATACCTTGGAACATAAGAAATTTAACAATTTCTGCCGGAGTTTTATGAATCTTATCAGCCAATTCACTAATTGTCATTGGTTGATTAACAACTATTTGTTTGACTTCGGCTTGTTCTGCTTCTTTATGTGATTTCTTTTTATGCTTTTGCGCAGCAGCTTTTTCTAAAGAAATCATTTCTTGATCTTCTTTTTTAGAATTAAAATCTTTGTCTTTTTTCTTTCCTGTATCAACTTTTCTTTTACCAGCAGGATTACTTTTTCCTTCATAAATTTCTTGAGGAATAATTCTTCTTTCTACTAATTTCTTTTCTTGAGAACCTTTTCCTGCCGGTTTTTTATTTTTATCATCAGCCGGTTTTACAGGTTTTTGAGGAGCACGTCTTACAATCTCAATTCTTGATTGATTTTTAGGATATTCAATTTTAGTGCGCTCTATTCTTACTGCAGGCTTTTCAACCTTTTTCTCAACTTTTTCAACAACTGATTTTTTTTCTTGTACAACAGGTTTTTCAACACGTTCAACACGTTCTACACGTTCAACTTTTTCTATACGAGGAACTCTTTGAACTCTTTCGATACGTTCAACTTTTTCAATTTTTGATGAAGTTGTTTTTTCTACTTTTGTATTGTTTTTTTCTTTTGTGCCTTCTTCAGCAGAAACCGGTTTAGCTTTTTTTACAACGAAAGCTTTTGGTTTTGTATTACTTTTCTTTGGTGCAATTCCTAAATGCTCTTTCAATTTTCTTATTTGAGTCGGATTAACAGTATTAGAGTGCGATTTTACTATAATATCTATTTCTCCAAACTTTTCTATGACTTCTTTACTTGTCATACCAAGTTCTTTTGCTAATTCACTAACTCTTATACTGTCCATTCAATAGTCCTTTCAATTATTTGTCTTGATTTAATAACTCAAAAAGAGCTTCTTTATCAAGAGTTGCATTGGTTTTCAATGCTTTATTCAATTTTGATTTTTTTAATGCTAATTCAATACATCTTTGATTATAACAAAGATATGCTGATCTGCCAAATGTTTTAGAATTTGGATTTATAACTATTTCTCCGCCATTCTCAGTTTTCATAACCCTAATAAGATTTTCTCTTGGCTTAAATTCTCCACATCCAACGCATTTTCTTTGTTTATCCATGTTTTATTTATAACATAAACAATATTAAAATTAAACAATTATAATCATAGATTAGTAGGTCGGGCAATGCCTGACAAAAATTTTATTATCAGGCATTGCCCGACCTACTTTACCTTTTTAAACAATTAAAAATTTTAATATATATTCATTTGTTAAGAAAACTGAAAAATTGTTACAATTAGCGCAAACGTAGTAGTAGTAGTAGTAGTAGTAGTAGTTACAATTTACATTTTTTACAAGAAAAGATTAAAGTTTTTCAAAAAAGTGCCGATATATAAGAGGTAATAAAAATTACCAAGGAGAGCATTATGAAAATTAAAAATGTAGCAAACACAAAAAATTCACAAATTTCAACCCCACCAGATAAAGCAGACAGAACAGTTGATGGAGTTGCAATAACGCATACGCAGTAATGGAATTTATATTTTTATCAAAAAAATTAAAATTTTCAAAAAAAATACCCATATATAAGAAGTAATAAAAAATTGCAAAGGAGAATATTATGAATATTGAAAATGTCGCAAACGCAAAAAGTTTACAAATTTTAACCCAATTAGATAAAGCAGACGGAACTGCTGACGGGAAAATTAAAGGTTCAATTTGGAATCAATATCTCAAATCCGAAGGCATTGAAAGTGGTACTCTTGCTGATGACATCACAATACCTGTTGAAAACAAATTAGATGAAATAAAAAAAATTGTGATTGATAAAATCGAATATAACAAAACAGCAGCAGAAGCTAAAAAACAAGGACTTAGAAAAACATACAGCAAAGAATATTTTTACAATGAGACAGAAAATATGCATTATAAAAAAGATGCTAAAACCGGAAAATTTGTAAAATGTCCTGATATAACATATGTAGCAAAAGATGGTTCATTAACAAAACAATATGTAAATAAAGACGGCAGCAAAAAATGTGAACAATATGATTCAGATGGAGAATTAAGAAATATCGAATTAAGAACCGCCGGAAACAGACGGTATAAAAATCCTGATTTTGTAGCTAAAAAACTTGGACTTAGAAGAACTTTTGCAAGCGACAACATGAAGGTTTTTTATGATGAAAAAAGTAAAAAACATTATATATGGAATGCAGAAAATAACTCTTTTGAATACAACGCTGATGTGATGAATACCAATTTTGTAGATGCATCTGATACATATAGTGAAGTTGGAGCTGTGTCTAAATCAATTAAAAAAACAAAAGATGGCACCACTGTTATTGTTACAGATCAACTTAATAGAAAACATACTACAAAATATGATACAAATGGTAAAGTTACATATATAGATGTAGAAGAAAACAATGATTAATCTAAATGTTATCAATAAAATATAACATCAATCATTCCACATAACATTCAAAAGGATTGGAACACGTAAGTTTTCCAATCCTTCACTTATTTTTTATTTCTGTTTGCTATATTTTAGTTAAAGAAAAAATCACTTACACACGTTCATCAATCTTTTTTATTATATTAGTTTAATCTATCAAATACCCCAATCTGTCTTTCTTTGATTAATGAATCAGACAATGCCTAAACAGCTTAGTTAAAAAATTAGTGGGGACACTTACGCATTCCCCACTGTTAATAATTTCAAAATTTTATTTTTTTTTGTTTTTGTCGTTATCGAAATACCAACGATATCCCCAATGTTTTTTGCCAATTTCGGAATCAGGTGTTGCGGCAAAAAATACTAGACATCCAACAACAAAACCAAAAGTTTTTAAAAAATCTTTTTTACCAAATTTTGTCTTTGCTGTGTTATTATTTTGCTCAATTTTAGGTTTTGTTGTTATCGTATTTTTAGCTTGAAGAGTTGTTCCAGCTGCTAAAGTTGAAAGTGCAACCATAGAACCTATTGCAGCGTTTCTTGCGGTTTTTGACAAATTTGTACTCATAATTTTTTGAATTTTCATTTTTTACTCCTTTTTTGCTTGTACATACAAGTAAAAACACGAACATTTTTTTTTGCTCATACAAATGATTGAATTTAATATTTGTTCATAAAATTAATGTATTTGTCAGGACTTGATTTAAACGTAGGGTGGGTAAAGCCTCATTAAGCTAGTAAGTAAAATTAAAATCCATAATTGCGTACCCACCGAATTAAAAAGAGTCTATTTGTCAGACATTGCCTAACTTACCTTAATTTCCTACACTTGTGTTTCTGCTAATTTTTCTAATTTTAATTTTTGGTCATATTCAACAAGCAAATTAATAAGCTCATCCAAATCACCATCAATAACCGTCCACACATTGAGGTTATGATTAATACGGTGGTCAGTTAAACGACCTTGTGGGAAATTATAAGTTCTAATACGTTCACTTCTATCACCAGTACCAACTTGAGAACGTCTCAAGTCTGTAATTTCTTGCATTTGTTTTTGAACTTCCATATCATAAAGTTTTGCTTTCAAAATTTGCAAAGCTCTTTCTTTGTTTTGCAATTGTGAGCGTTCTTCTGTACAGAAAATCATAATACCAGTAGGTTTGTGGAACACACGAGCAGCTGTTTCAACCTTGTTTACGTTTTGTCCGCCAGCACCACCTGAACGTGCAGTAGAAATTTCAACATCATTCATATTAAGCTCAACTTCAACATCATCAACTTCCGGCATAACAGCAACTGTTGCTGTAGAAGTATGTACACGTCCTTGAGATTCTGTTGCAGGAACTCTTTGAACTCTATGAACCCCTGATTCGTATTTTAGTTTAGAATAAATACTATCACCTTTCATAGAAATAATAACTTCGCTTACCCCACCAGCTTCACAATCTGTTTTACTTAAAATTTGAGTCTGCCATCCCATTTTGTCAGCATATCTCATATACATTCTCATCAAATCGCCGGCAAAAATGTTAGCTTCGTCACCACCTGCACCACCACGGATTTCTAACATAATATCTTTATCATCCATCGGGTCACGAGGTAAAAGAAGAATTTTCATTCTTTCTTCGTATTCAGGAATTTTCTTTTCATTTTCTTCCATTTCCGCCTTCAAGAATTGTTTCATTTCTTCATCTTTTTCTTCAAAAATCATTTGTTTAGCTTCAGCGATAGCATCGGTTGCTTTTTTCCACGCATAATACAACTCAACAGTTTCTTCCATTGATTTTCTTTGTTTTGATAAATCTCTAAACTTATTATAATCCGCAATTACATTCGGATCTGATAAAGTTTCACCTAATTCTATATACTTTTTTTCGATTTGAACAATCTTATCTAACATATCTTTCATAATTACATACCTCTTTAAAATCAAGTATAATTCAAACAAAAATCCTTGTCTATTGTAAAAGATAAGGGAAGGTTACGCAAAAAAAACGTCCTATATAGGACGCATAAAATCTTTTGGTTAATTAATAAGGTATTAAATAAGGTTATTTTATATATTTGTAGTTTTTGTTTTTTTAAACCAATTTACAGGATTTAATTTTAAGAAAAAACTTGTTTTAGCTTCAGGCGGCTTCTTTTTTGTTTTAAGAGATATAGCAACTGCCCCGAGCATCATGCCGGCAGCTGCAATTCCCTTTATTGGCGTAGGTATTCTTTGCCAAAATGATGATGCATTTGAAAAACCATCAGAAAAATCACGTTCCACATCACCAAATCCGCCCCAAGCATTTATTTGAGAAGGAGCCTTTGCCCCAATACCATCTATACCATAGGCATTCAAACCGGCATTAGACATATCACCGATTCCTTGTAAACCGTAAGCATTTTGTCCAGCTGTTGATTTTGAACCTATAGTGGCGGTAGAAATAACTCCGGTGCCATTGCTCAAATATGGATTATTTTCCATACCATAATTACCTGAAGCGCAAAAACAATCCGGAGTATTACCGTAATTTTGAAATTGTGTCCCCTGCATAGCTGTGTTTAAATAAGGATTAGAAATGCCGTTCAAAGATGAAACATTTATACCGCTATTACAGAGATCATACGGAGCATAATCCAATATTCCTTGATTATACAAATTATTTAATGTATAAGGACTAACTGACATCTTATTTAAACACCTTCTACTACTACACATTTATATAAAGTTATTTTTTGTTACAAAATTGCTTATTTTGTAAAGCTTTGTTAAGATAAAATATTATGAAGAATGATTTTTTAAAAAATAACTGGCAAATTTTATTTATTAATACATTATTATTACTTATTTTTATCATAGGTTATGGACATTTTGGAGATGTAATATTTGATTCTTTTAGAGAAGCTTATATTCCTTCTCAAATGATAAAAGGACAAGTTTTATACAAAAACATTTTTAATATATACGCTCCGTTTGCGTATTTATTTAATGCACTATTATTTAAAATATTTGGAGTTAAACTTTCTGTTTTATATATAGCCGGTTTAATATCGACTTTAGGTATTTGTAATTTTATTTTTCTTATTGGACAAAAATTATTAAATAAAAATTACAGTTTGGCTGTTGTCTTATCTTTTATTTGCGTTTCTGTGTTATCTCCGAACGTGTTTAATTGTTTTTTTCCTTATTCATACGGTATGATATATGGATTATTGTTTATTCTTGCTTCTGTATATTTTGGAATAACACAAAAATTTACAATATCTTTTTTAATGTATTCTTTTGCCATCTGTTCAAAATATGAATTTATATTACTTTTGCCTTTATTAATTTATATTTCAGCAAAAAAAGATTGGTGGAAAAACTTAATAGCATTTTTTATACCAATAGTCATTTCATATTTACCATTATTTTTACAAGGTGTAACACTAGAAAATTTACTAACAACTGCACAAATAATATTAACAATGAGCGCAACAAAAACTTTATATTGGTTTTATTCTGTAACAGGTTTAGTTTTTAGATTGGAATTAATTCCTATATACTTGATAAATTTGTTAAAATTCGCCAGTGTTGTAGGAATATTATATTTTACCAAAAATAATAAATGGTTTATTCCGATAATTTTTATATATTCATTTTTTATATCTTCGCCGGAAATTTTTATTTTTTCTTTTCCATTAATACTAATATTGTTTGTTTTTCAAAGGCAAAATTTACACAAAAATGAACAATTGTTTATAATAGCTTCACTTTTAATTTCTATGAAAATATTTTTCGCTCTTACAATAAAATCTTATGGAATTTACTTTTTACCATTTGCAATATTGTCATTGACATTTTTAGCACCAAACAAAATTAAAAAATCATTTATGATTACAATATTATTGTTCTGTATTTCAATAGGTATTAAAAATATACAAGAACTTTCTAATAAAAATATTAACTTGAGTTCAGGTAGTAATATAATTTATACAACGGCATATAATGGGAATTCTATAAAAGAGTTGGTTAAATATATTGATATTAACACTAAACCAGAAGATAGAGTTCTTGTATATCCGGAAAACTTATCAGTAAATATTTTAAGTAATCGAAAATCAGATAATAAATTTTATTCGCTTATTCCTCTATACATTGAGACTTTTGGGGAAGATTTAATTGTAAACAGATTTGAAATCACAAAACCAGAATACATTGTAATAAGTAATTATGATACGTCTATATATTATTACTCTTATTTTGGGGTTGATTATGCAGCAAAAATCACAGATTATATTTCTAAAAATTATCATAAACTTACTCAAATTGGTGACGGTTTAATATTTACAATTTACAAAAGAAATTAATCTTCATCCTTTTCTGCAGCACGTTTAAGAATATTGCTATCTAATTTCTTTTTACCATATTTCTTGTGTGATTCTTCCATTAATCTTTCACTCGGACGCTTTTTAGAATTTTTCTTCTTTTTATTAGAAGGTTTTGCTTCAGTTACGGCTTGATTATGACTTAATTCTTCATACCATTCTGACCAAAGAATAGAACGAAGTGGAAGTGTATATTGAATTAAAATTTGTGCAACAAAAACTTTTATCGTAAATAATGCGATATCAATTTCTGTTGGAGATTTTAACCCGTATTGCTCTAATTCCAGATTAGGAATTGGAGGTATAAATGGAATAACTAATTTTGCGAGAAATTCATTGATACCTGAAATATCAAATATTTTTATGCAAAGTTGTGGTATTAAAATATAGGTTAAAGCACCTACCAATGCCATAAGCATAAATGTTGATGCAAAATGTCCTTTAATCAACTCTGCACTTCTTTTTACGCATTTTATCGGTGATAATTCCGGTTCAAATGTAAATACTTGAAATGTTAAAACAAAATATATAGCTAAGATTCCGCAAATAACCCAAAATAGTAGTGGAATAAATGCAAATGCTGAAAATATTCCAAATAAAAACCAAACGCCTATAAAAGCAATTGTTCTCCTTTTTATTAATTCCGTGTGCGCATCGAAATCATAAACTCTACCGGATTTTTTCAAATTTGTATACATAGAATTTATTGAACCGTATGCAATAAGATATTCCCAAAATGATTTCATAAAAATGGCAAGTCCGGGAAGAGTTATTAATATAGATAAAGCAACTAGAACATTAAAATTATTTAAAGCTTCAAATTTATCTATTAATGGTGGTATATTTTGGGTGTAAAAATAAGTTATTAAAAAAACTAGAAGTAAGCCGCCAATTTGTCCAAGCACCGGAAAAGTCATATATTTTACAAATTTATCAAAGTTTGAAAAATATAATCCAATTGACTCCATAAAAATGCCTAGTGGGGTTTGAGTTTTTTTAGTCATTACTTATCTCCAGTTTTAAAAATTAATAGTTTATATATTATATATTTTTATAATAAAATTATTTTAGTATAAAGATAGAGTTATGAAAAATATAAAAGATTTAAAAGAAGAAGATTTTTTAACAGAAAAAGTTAATTTACACATTCATACAAATTATTCAGATGGAAAATCTGATTTTGAAACAGTTGTAAAAAATGCAAAGCAAAAGGGTTATAAGCTTATTGCAATAACCGACCATAATACAGTTGAGGGACATCAAAAATACAAAGATGATATTTTAGTAACAGGGGTTGAATTTGATTGTTGGTTCGGCTACGTATTTATCCATCTTCTTGCTTATGATATTGACGTAAACCATCCTGCTTTGTTACCGTTTTTAGCAAAAAATAAGGCTGAAACAGAAGGTGATTTGATAAGATTATTTGCAAAAAGAAATGTTCAAAAATTGATAGAAGCTATTCATCAAGCAGGCGGAATTGCCGTACTTGCTCATCCTGCTTGTTATTGGGCAATTAGTTTGGAAAATTTAGTAAAAAAACTTATAGACATTGGGCTTGATGGAATAGAAGTCTATTATCCGTATCCAAGGTTTAGGAAAATAGTAAAATTTCATTCATCAAAGGATGTAATGAAAATAGCGAACAAATATCCAAATTTAATCAAAACCGGGGGGACTGATTTTCATGGAAAAGAATTTTAAAATAATTTGTTATAACTAAAAGGTTATAAAAATTATAACTTTTTGGTATTTTACTTTTATAAAGCATTAGTTTTAAAATAATTATAGTAAAAAAAGGAGATTACAATGAGCGTATTTGAAGCCGGAATGATGATATGTTTTGGAATAAGCTGGCCAGTTGCAGCACTTAAAACCTATAGATGCAAATGTGTACACGGAAAAAGTATACATTTTTCTTTGTTAATTTTGTTAGGATATTTATGTGGTATAACTCATAAAATATTGGACGACATGGACTGGGTCTTTTGGCTGTATATCCTAAATACAATATTCTTGCTGCTGGATATGTATTTGTATTGGCTATATAGAAATAATAAATCACCAGTTTCGACAGATGAAATAAATGAAGAAGTGCAAATTGATTAGACAATGCTTGCGGTTTTTATAAAATAATTCCAAATATTACTCACAACTTTCTCCAATTTTTAAAAATGATATTGTAGATGTCGTATTAGTTAATATTTCGTAACCTACTCACAGTGAAATTGTATTATAAAAAATATTGTTAAACAATGTTTCTCACAAAATTGCACATATAATAAAAATTATGTTTGAATTTAAAATAGATTTAGCTTTAAGCTGAACAAATTCTTTATTATTTGGATAAATGCTCAAACGATTTATTTGATAAATTCATAAATAAAGGCATCATCTCTACCAAGTTCCTTTTCGGAAAACTCTTGCATTGTTTTAACAAAATTTCCGCTCATTTCATTATCTAAAACTTTAAGCTTAAATTGTGCTTTTGGATGTTTATTGAAATATTCAATTAATCTTGGTTTTAGTCCTATAGGATTTATATGAGCAAGTTCTGATGATTGTTTCATTATTTGCGGACGAACAATACCTTGCAAGTAGATTAAAGATGTAGAATTTGAAAGAGTTTTTCTCATTATATCTTGTATTGTTGGCGAGTTCCCCTTATTTTGTTCGACATACATAAATGCCTTTATGTGTTCGGCAATTTTATCTGGAGTGGCATAAAATAGTGTCGGAGTTTTTAAAGCTTTTTGTATATAGGATTCTATAGTTAGTCCTTCTTTTTCAAACTTTTTAACTAAACCACGTATATTATTTTCAATTGTATCTGGTGATAAATAAAATAAATTTGGAGCTTTTATGCAAGCTTCCAGATAACCTTCATTTGTTAAACCTTCAGCTTCAAATCTACTTGCCACTTCACGAAGATTTTTTTCTATCGTTTTAGGCTTATTACAAAATAATGATGGAGATTTCATACAAGCTTTAAAGTACACAGATTCTGTTAAACCTTCTTTCTCAAAAAGTTTAACAAATTCTTGAACATTAGACTTTACTTTATCGGCAGAATAAGAAATTAAATTAGGTTGTTTTGTGCAAATTTTTAAATAATTTTTTATATTTAAACCTTCTGTCTTAAATTGTTCAACAGTATCAAGAATATTACGTTGTATTGTTTCTGGTTTTTGATTAAACAATTGAGGACATTTAACAGCAAGGCTTATAAAAGTTTTTGTATTTCCACCATCTTTTTCAAACTTTTTAGCAAATTCTTCTATATTTTTAGTAATAGTTTTGGGGTTTGAATAAAATAATGAAGGATTTTTTGTACAAGCTTGTATATAATCCTTTGTATTTAAACCTTCGTTTTGAAAAGTATCAACGACGGTACGTACATTATTCTCTATATAAGCTGGCTTCATAGTAAACAATGAAAATACACGCATACATGATTGTAAGTATTTTTTAGTATCCAAACCTTCGTTCTTAAAATTTTCTACAACTCCTGTCACATTATAAATAACCGTTTCAGGCTTTAAAGTAAATAATTGTGGTTGTTTGATACAAATTTGTAAATATTCTTTTGTATTTAAACCTTCTTTTGAAAAAGCTTTTACAAGATTATCAACATTATTTTTGATGGTTTCCGGCTTTGAACAAAATAACGAAGGTTGTGTAATACAAGCTTGGAGATAATCTTGAGTATTCAGTCCATCATCTTTAAATTTTTCGACAAAACCTTTTACATTTTTTTCAATTGCACTTGAATTATAACGAAGTAAATTTGGCATTTTTATACAAGTAGGTAAATAATTTTCTAATGTTAAACCTTCATTTTCAAACTTATCAATTAAACCTTTTACGTGGTTTTGTGCAGTTTCATCTAACTCGCCAAACAACTTATATAGGTCTTCATTTTGATAATTTTTAGTGTTAACAAGTTTTTTAATTTTTGCTATAACATCTGAATTAGAACCAAAAGTTAAGTTATTATAATTATAAGGAATTTTATTTGAATTATTTTCAATAACCGGTTGTGAAGCGGTTGAAATTTCATTTTTAGATTTTGTTAATTGTGTTGTTTGATTAATTGGTGTTATTAAATTTTGTGCGTATATTTTCATTTTTTTCCAGTCCTTTTTTAAGCAAAAACTCCTAAAAAATTTTTTTTGCTATTTTTTTTATAGATTAGAAATGCTTTATTAAGAATACAATGACACGAATGAATATACTTGCTGATTTTGCTAACCGAGTGCCTGAATTATATTTAAAAGCAAACCTCGATTAGAAACGAATGATATTAACCACAATAACAGAAAGTATTGTGATTGACGAAGAAGCACAAACAATTAGAGTTAAGTTAAAGCCAGTCTTTGAACATTTAAGACAATTAAAGCTACAAGATAAAGGTTGTTTTACTGCCGAAATTAAGGACTTAGATGGAACCCTGAAAAGCCGTTCAGATAGAGCGAAACGAACTCTTAACAATGAGCATTCTGACGTTAATGAATTGGAAGACTATGGAACACGCAAAAAGCTTCTGAATACTAAAATAGAGCCTAATTTATACGGCTCTATAGAAAATAATGTCGTAGGGGGGACTTGAACCCCCAAGGATTGCTCCACACGCCCCTCAAACGTGCGCGTATACCGATTCCGCCACTACGACAAGTTTATTATTAAAATTTCAGTTTGTAGCGGCATCGGTATATTCTTTATACGGCTCGTCTCACTTACGTTCAAACTTACCTTCCTCTATAAAAACTTGACATTTAGTCAATTTTTTACAGAGTTCTTGGCTCGTCTCACTTACGTTCGAACTCACCTTCCTCCATTCAAAACCTGACATTGAGTCAGCTTTTTCTGGAGTCCTTGCCACTACGACAAGTTATTATTAAATTTTCAATAAAAAAATTTTAGCATAAAAAACATTTTGTTACAAATGTTATATTTTTATTGACATAACTCTACCACTGTTTGACAATAATATACGTAGTAGAAAGGTAAATAGCATGAACGTATCATCAGTTTCTCTTAATAATACAAATCCAAGAAGAAATTTGTTTATCAAATACTCTAATAGCTTTATGTCACTAATGAATGGTAACGGCGAAGCTATTGAAAAAGCTCAAAAAGCAAATACTAATATTGATAAAAAATTAGACAAATCCATGGGAATTGAAACACTTACAATTTTTCCTAAACAAGTTGTCGATGGTAAAACAATAATAACAGCTTAGTTATTTCACAAATAAAAATAAAGAATTTTGCGGAGATAGTATGATTTTAAAAATTTTTAGAATGCCACACAATAGATTTGTGCCAGAATACAAAACAGGAGGCGCTGCAGGTATGGATTTGTGTGCTGCAATTGATGAAGAAATTACATTACAACCATTAGAAAGAAAATTGATTCCTACCGGTTTAAAAATTGAATTAGAACACGGGTACGAAGCACAAGTTCGTCCTCGTTCCGGTTTATCAATAAAACACGGCATTAGTCTTATAAATTGTATTGGTACCATTGACGAAGATTATCGTGGAGAAATATGTATTCCTATAGTAAATCTTTCAAATGAACCATATTCTATAAAACCAGATGAAAGAATCGCACAAATGGTTATTGCTCGTTATGAACAAGCTGATATTAAAGTCGTAACTGAGTTAAGTGAAACAGAACGTGGCGAAGGTGGTTTCGGTTCTACCGGCAAATAAAACTTTTAATTTTTATTTTTATATAAAGTCCTGTGTTTATAATATACATTAAATTGTTTTATTTATAATGCAGGACTTTAATTTTGTTGAAAAGAAGTGCTTGACGGATATAAGAAAAAAGTATAAAATAAGGAATGACGTAACTTCTACGTCACGGTTATAATTATTTAGGAGAATCAGTCATGTACCAAGATGAAACGCTTATTTGTGAAGATTGCGGTAAAGAATTTGTTTTTACTGCAGGTGAACAAGAATTTTATGCAACAAAGGGTTTAACAAATAAGCCAAAAAGATGTGCTAATTGCAGAAAACTAAAAAAACAACAACACAGAGGCAAAAAAAGAATGTTTGATGCAGTTTGCGCTAAATGTGGAAAACAAACTCAGGTACCTTTCAATCCTACACAAGGAAGAGATGTATTATGTAAAGAATGTTTTGATGCAGAAAAAAATGCAGCTGAAGCATAGTTAGTTTTTTATAAATAATAAAAGGATAGAAATGATTAATCATCTCTATCCTTTTTTAATATTATACTTAAAAAAAAATAACCTGATTTTAAATAAAATCAGGTTATTTTAATTATTATAGATAATTAAATCAATTATTCAATAATTTTATCTACAACACCGGCACCAACTGTTCTACCACCTTCACGGATAGCGAATCTCATACCTTCTTCGATAGCTACTGGGTTGATTAATTCAACTTCCATAACTACGTTATCACCAGGCATTACCATTTCGCCTTCGAATTTGATTGAACCAGTTACGTCAGTTGTTCTGATGTAGAACTGAGGTCTGTAACCAGGGAAGAATGGAGTGTGACGTCCACCTTCATCTTTTGTCAATACGTATACGTTAGCAGTGAACTTAGTGTGTGGGTGGATTGAACCAGGTTTACATAAAACTTGACCACGTTGGATTTCAGTTTTATCAACACCTCTTAACAATGCACCAATGTTGTCACCAGCTTGACCTTGATCAAGTTGTTTTCTGAACATTTCAACACCGGTAACTGTAGTTTTCTTAGTTTCGCCTAAACCAACTAATTCAACTTCGTCACCAACTTTAACAATACCACGTTCTACTCTACCAGTAGCAACTGTACCACGACCTGTGATAGAGAATACGTCTTCAACTGGCATCAAGAATGGTTTGTCTAAGTCACGTTCTGGAGTTGGGAAGTAGCTGTCTACAGCATCCATTAATTCCCAAATTTTATCAACCCATTTATCTTCTCCACGTTGAATTTTTGGATTAGCTTGAACTGCTTCTAAAGCTTTTAAAGCTGAACCGTGGATGAATGGAATGTTGTCACCATCAAATTCGTAAGAAGAAAGAAGTTCTCTAACTTCCATTTCTACTAATTCTAATAATTCTGGATCGTCAACCATATCGCATTTGTTTAAGAATACAACTAGGTTTGGAACACCAACTTGCCTTGCTAACAAGATGTGTTCACGAGTTTGAGGCATTGCACCGTCTGTAGCAGCAACTACAAGAATAGCACCGTCCATCTGAGCAGCACCTGTAATCATGTTTTTAACATAGTCAGCGTGGCCTGGGCAGTCAACGTGTGCGTAGTGTCTAGCATCTGTTTCATATTCTACGTGAGCAGTAGAGATGGTTATACCTCTTGCTTTTTCTTCTGGAGCA
>CAKVIN010000013.1 GCA_934754425.1 uncultured Candidatus Melainabacteria bacterium
AAAATATTATTCTAATAAAATACCGAAGTAGAAAACACTTCGGTATTTTATTAGACCAATCCTTCTTTCAAAGCTTTAACTGCAGCTTGCGTTCTATCATCCACAACAAGTTTTTGAATAATATTACAGACATGGGCTTTCGCCGTATGTTCACTAATTGTAAGTGTTTGTGCAATTTGACTGTTTGATTGCCCGTCAACAACAAGTTTTAGAACTTCATATTCTCTTTGTGTAAGATTAGAATGATGTTCTTTGAATGCACTTCGTGAAAGTTGACGTGACGGTATAAGTCCGCTATTTTTATCTCTTATAAAAGGTACTACATGCGGATCTATCCACATTGCCCCCTCTTTAATCATTTTTATTACATTCATCAAAAAATCAGTGTTTATATCTTTTATAACATAAGCACTTGCTCCTGCCGTAAGCGAAGCATTGAGCTCATTTTCACTAATATGAGATGTTAGCATTATAATCTTAATATTATTATTATGCTCAAGTATTTGTTTTGTAGCATCAATTCCTGATATATCCGGCAAACCAATATCCATAAGTATTACATCCGGTTTTATTAATTTTGATTTTTCTACAGCCTCTTTTCCGTTGTAAGCTTCACCTATGATTTCCATCTCAGGATAATCTACAAATAATGATTTTATACCTATTCGCATTAGTTTCTGGTCTTCGACAAGTAATATTTTTATTTGCATAAAACCTCCTTACGATTAAAAAAGTTTTCTAAATACAAAGACAATTTAGAGGAAAACTTCCCATCGTAATATTAAAATACTTATCGAGATTTATGAACTACAAACACAAATATTTTATTTGCTAATTTTTTTGTTTTTAAATTTAGAAGTATTTTTTTAACGAATCTTGTAAATCCAAAATTTTTAAATGATTTTCTAACATAGCCTGATTTCTGCCTTCATAAGCTGAAGTGTAATCATCATTTATATCAATTGCAAGATTAAAATATTTTACGGCATCATCTAATTTATCTTGAATATAATACGCCATTCCAATTAATGTATATTCAATTTCTTTCGAAGTAGATGTTTTTAATGCCTGCGTATAGAACTCAATCGCTTCTTCATATTTTTTTTCAAATAATTTAAGACAACCAAGCCCACGTAAAACAACAGCATTTTCGGGGTCTAAAGAATATGCTTCATTTAAAGTTTGTTCACCTGATTCAAAATCACATTTATCATATTCGGTTTTTGCTTTTTTGATTAAACCTAAAAGCTTAACCTTTGCACTCATTCTTTTAAAAAAATCAGATATTTCTTGTAAATTTTCTAATTCTTTATCCATTATACCGTGTGCATCTTTTCAAATATGCCCTTTTTTTGAACCCAAATTTCAACTTCTAACTTATTACCTTCTTCTACCAAAACATTTTTTAATTCTTTGAAATTAAGTTCTGATTGTTCTATATCGCACAACATAAACATAACAAAATGACCTTGCATAAGTGTTTGTTTAATATCTTCAATATTAACTTTATATTTAGCCAAAATTGTTGATATTCCGGAAACAATTCCGACTTTATCAGAACCTGAAACGGTAATAATTATTTTATAATCGTCCATTATTACTCCTTTTTAATGCTTAAGTCAATTTTTACAAAGTATTTACTGCACTGATTACAACTTCTGCTGCTTCTTCCGGTTTCATAGCAATTTTTTCATTTGTTTCACGAGTTTTGAACTCAACATTACCTTCTGCAATAGATTTACCAACAATGATTTGATAAGGGAAACCAATAAGGTCAGCATCCTTAAATTTAACACCGGCACGTTCATCTCTATCATCTATAACAACTTCTGCACCATGTTTTTTAAGTGTTTCATAAATATCATTGGCAACCTTCATTTGTTGTTCATCTTTTGTACTAACAGGAATTACAACAACGTGATAAGGAGCTATAGCTAAAGGCCATTTAATACCGTGTTCATCATAATGCGCTTCAACTGCAGCAGCAGCTGTTCTTGAAATACCAATACCATAACAACCCATCACATATGGTTGAGCTTTACCGTTTTTGTCAAGATAAACTGCGTTCATTGGTTTAGAATACTTAGTTCCTAATTGGAAAATATTACCAACTTCTATACCTCTTGTAACTTTTAGCGGTTTCCCACATTGAGGACAAAGTTCACCGGCTTCTACAAGACGAATATCAGTTATAATTTCAGGAAGTTCAACCTCAACTCCCCAGTTATAACCAACACCGTGCTTATCTTTTTGATTAATTCCGATTACAAAGTTTTTCATCTCTTTAACTGTTTCATCTGCAACGATTTGAACTTCATATTCACCATATTTTTTCATTCCCATTGGTCCAATAAAACCACGTTCTGCTTCGAAACCGTTTTCTGTCATCATTTCTTCAATTTCACCGGCTGTCGCAATTCTTATGTCCATTCCGCCAACAGCGTTCATAAGTTTTGTTTCTTCAACTTGTTTATCGCCACGAATAAGTGCAATTACCGGTTTTTTATCAATAATATATACAAGAGATTTTACGATTAATGTGGCAGGAATATTTAAGTAATCACATAATTCTTCAATAGAATGAGTATTTGGAGTATCAACAATTTCTGCTTTTGTCCAATCACCTGAAATTTTTGCTTCCGGTAAATTTGAAATAGCGTGATTTGAATTTGCTGCATAATCACAATCGCAATAGAAAACGTCGTTTTCTCCTGCATCAGTATCTGTAATAACCATAAATTCGTGGCTCACACTTCCGCCAATAGCTCCGGAATCTGATTGAACAGCCTTTGTTTCCAATCCGCAGCGTTTGAAGATTCTAGTGTATGCCTTCCACATATTTTCGTATTCTTTTTCAAGTCCTTCTTGGTCAATATCAAAACTGTACGCATCTTTCATAATGAATTCACGACCTCTTAAAAGACCAAAACGTGGACGTCTTTCATCTCTAAATTTTGATTGAATTTGATATAAATTTACAGGTAATTGTTTATATGATTTTAAACCATCACGAGCAATAGATGTAATAATTTCTTCGTGGGTTGGTCCAAGACACATTTCTCTGCCATGTCTGTCTTTAAGTCGCATAAGTTCGCCACCATACGCACCCCAACGTCCTGATTCTTCCCATAATTCTTTTGGTTGTACAAAAGGCATAAGAAGTTCTTGTGCGCCTGCTCTATCCATTTCTTCTCTTGTAATTGTTTCGATTTTTTTAAGAACTCTCCACATTAACGGTAAAAAGTTGTAAATACCACTTGTTAACTTTCTTATATAACCTGCTCTTACAAGTAATTTGTGCGAAATAACTTCTGCATCTGATGGATATTCTCTTAATGTTTGAACAAACAATTTTGACATTTTCATGGCTAATTTCCCTTTACATTCTATTTTTATAAAAAAATTTTAGCACGAAAAACCTCAAAATGAAATAAAATCGCACATGACATGATAAATTTTATTTGACACCGTGAGATATAAAATGTAAATTGGAAATTACTTGATAATCTTCATTGAACGGATTTTCAGCTAAATTCTCTAAAACAAAATATGTAGAGCCTGAACCGGACATAATTGATTGTGGCAACTTAGTTTTTATAAATTGCAATTCTTTATAATCATCAAAAACAGCGTATTCTAAATCATTATATAAATAATTGTTTATTGTTTCATTATTTTTAAAAGCTTCCAACATTTTTTCCGTCAAATCATATCGAGGTTTATTTTCTTTAAGTGCATATTTTGTATAAGCTTCTTTTGCAGAAATACCAAGCTTTTTTGGTTTTATCAATGTTACCGGAAGTTTTAAATCATATGGAAGTTTTTCAATAACTTCACCTCTTGAAGTCGCCAAAACACAGCCACCTTCTAAGCACACGTTTAAGTCTGAACCCAAAGTTGCGCAAAGTTCATGTAATTCTTCACGGCTCAATATTTCATCAAAAATTTTATTTAATCCGTATAAAGTCCCTGCGGCGTCTGTACTTCCACCAGCCAAGCCTGCCGATACAGGAATGTTTTTGTCAATAAAAATTTCTATTTTCGTATTATCAAGCTCTGTCTTATCCAAAAATAATTTTGCAGCTTTATAAACTAAATTACTTTCATTGTAAGGTATTTCATTACTATTGCCGGAAAGCAATATTTCATTCTTATCGAATTTTGATACTTTAATTTTTAAAGTATCGAACAAATCGATGGTCTGCATTATACTCTTAAGATTGTGAAAACCATCTTCTCTTTTATTCACAATCTCCAACGTAAGATTAATTTTCGCCGGACATTTAATTTCTATATCTTTCATACAAAAATTATAGCATGCTAAAATTTTATAAAAACTTTACTTGAATAATTTTATTATTATTGCTACTCTTTACATGTTGGGGGATATATTATGGCAACATCGTTTGCAAACAAAAGAAAACAACAATCACAAAATGACGACTTATCACAATTAATGCCACAGAATATAGATGCGGAAGAAGCTATATTAGGTGCGATTTTGGTTAGTCCGTCCTGTATGAATAAAGTCGTAGAACATCTTAGACCGGAATCATTTTATAAACCGGCTCACAGATATGTTTACGAAGCTATGCTTCAACTTTACAACGGTGAAGATAAAATTGATATTGTATCCGTTTCCGATGTTTTAAATATTAATCAAAAGCTCGAACTTGTAGGTGGCAGAGCATTTATTAATGATTTAAGTTATAAGACAATTACAACTGCAAACGTAGAGTATTACGCAAGAATAGTTCAAGAAAAAGCTATTAAGCGTTCTTTGATTAATGCCGGCTCTGAAATTGTTTCATCAGGTTATGACCTTAATCCTATTGAAGAATCACTTGAACTTGCAGAAAAATTAATTTTTGATATAGCTTCACAAAAAGCGTCAAAATCATTAGCACCGATTAAAGATATTGTTTATGATACTTATGCTGATATTGAAGAACGCTATAATAATAAGGGACAACTAACAGGTGTGCCGACAGATTTTTATGATTTAGATGCGATGACGAATGGTTTGCAGCGTTCCGACTTAATTATTCTTGCTGCACGTCCTGCAATGGGTAAAACTGCATTTGCGTTAAATATTGCACAAAATGTTGCTCTTCGTGCGAATGTTCCCGTAGCAATATTTTCTTTAGAAATGTCAAAGAAACAACTTGTACAACGTCTTCTATGTTCAGAAGCCGAAATTGATTCTCAGCGACTCAAAACAGGAAATATGCAAGCAAAAGACTGGGAAAAATTAGCTGTTGCAATGGCAAGTTTTTCAGAAGCACCAATTTATATTGATGATACAGCAGGATGTACAATTACTGATATTAGGGCTAAGTGTCGACGTCTTGCAATGGCAGAAAAAAATCTAGGCTTGATTGTAATCGACTATTTGCAGTTGATTGAAGGAACTGGTAGAGAAGACCGTATGCAACAGATTTCTAGCATTTCAAGAGGTTTGAAAATCTTAGCAAAAGAACTTAATGTACCGATTATATCACTTTCACAGTTATCACGTGCGGTAGAAAGTAGAACAGACAAACGTCCTATGCTTTCTGACTTAAGAGAATCAGGGTCTATCGAACAAGATGCCGATATTGTAATGTTTATTTATCGTGACGAATATTATAAAAACGCTAACGACGAAGAAGAACAGGCTGAAAAAGCTGCTAATAAAGGTGAAGCAGAAATTATTATTGCAAAACACAGAAACGGTTCAGTAGGAACAGTAAAACTTCTATTTCAAGGAAGTATTACAAAATTCAAAAATCCTATTAAAACAGATGTTTTTTAGAAAAATATAATGTTCTTTTTATGAAATACTTGCATTGCTGTTACTTTTTATTGTTTGAAATATAACAGTTAATTTTCTATATTTTCATCTGTTATGCAATTCGCAATAAGATAATTATTTACAAAAAACAAATAAGTTATTAATAGTGATGTAACAATTAAAATTATGAAAAACAATATTATATTTGTTTGACAAGTTAACATATTGAATATCATTAATAATATTGGAATTAAACAATATATAAGCAAACAAGAAAGATATCTTTTTACATTTTTTTTGATACAAGATAATAATAATTTAATATTATAAAAAATAAGATATGAGTTTTTTTGTACGTACAAATTAATAAAACCAATATTAAATAATAAATTGTATATAGAATAAAAAATTAAAGTAATAATAGCCAAAGCTAAAAATATAATATAAACATTATTATTAAATATCATTGAAGTTCCAGATAATATAGCAAAACCTGTTATTAAATAAAAAATCGGTATAGCAAAAATTATTACAGCAAGTTGATATTTAAAACCTTTAATAAAATTATTACAAAGTTTAAATAGTGGAATTGCATGAAACTGATTGTCTATTTTTAATGCTTGTACACATATAATCCTATATCCGAGAATTATCACAAAAATTAAGAATTCCACGATTGATAATAAAATTGGCGTTACTATATTTTTAAATACAAACATATTTGAAGATAAAAATGCATTACAAAACAAAACTGTGAGTACAAAAATAAAACAAATTAAATATTTGTTTAAAAATTTATTATCATTTAACATATACAAAAATGCATTTTTTAACATATTAATTTTTCTCCAATGCGTTGATATATTGAGCATTCTGTTCTAATTCAATATTTCTAAAATTGTAATATATATTTTTTATTTTTGAAATTTCTTTTTCATCTTTGCATAACGCAAGAGCTTTTTCTAAATCTTTTTTAGCCAAATCTTCTTTTTTCAATTGACGATATATAAAACCTCTTTTTGCATATAAATAATTTTTATTTTTACTCTTGGAAATTTGTATTGTTGCATTAACAGATTCCAAAGCTTTTGGATAATCTTCTTGCATAATATATATATTAGAATGCCAAAATAAAACAAATCCTTCAATATTTGTACTTATAACATTATGAACTTTATGATTTTTGTTATAATAAGAATTTAAAATTTCCATAGATTTATCATATTTGCCCAATTTATAATAATCCAAAAAAGCCTGCTCCCAACAAGGGAAATCATAACCTTTTAAATATTTATACCCTTCTTCATAGTTTTTTATACTATTTTTATAATCTTTATTCATAAAACTATATGTGCCGCTATTACAATAATAAGCACCTTTTTGATATGGAAACAATGATGTTTTAATTGCTAATTGACGCAATGAACCATTTACATCGTCGTATGAACAAAAAAATAACAACACCGGAATTAATTGATAAAAACAAAATATACATAAAACGTAAAAAGGAATACACAACTTAATAAATTTTAGATTTCCTGCTTTATATTTTTTTATACCAACTATTATACAAAAAATGAAAATTGGAAAAAGAGTAAAACAAATAAGAAAAACCCAAAACATCCAAGAAATACCTGTAGAATCGCTATATAACAAGCAAAACAAATTCTTTAAAATTTCTTTCATACACTCCTCTTTTTCTTAATTATAACACACCGCTATCAAATTTCATTCATTTAAATATTCATATATACAATAAATCTTTATGAATAAATAACTCCAAAGATGAGCAAAATTATTCATCATTGGAGTTAAATTACATAAATTAAAATATTACATTCAACAAAATTTCCTAAGCGTTTTCTTCACCAGGAACACCAAGAGAAATTCTTTTGTCCTTTGGATTAAATTTGATAATTTGTGTATCAATTTTATCTCCAGCATTAAGAATGCAATTATTTTTATTTTGATATGAAGCAAGTGAAGATTGCGGAAGTAACGCTTCAACCCCCGGAAGCACTTCTACAAATGCACCAAATGGTTTAATTCTGGTAATAACACCTTCTTTAATATCCCCTTCTTTTAACTCTTCTTCTGCTTTAAGCCAAGGATCAGGCTCAGTGTTTTTCAAGCTCAAACTGATTCGTTGTTTTGCATGATCAATATCAATAATTTCTACATTAATTTCTTGACCAACTTTCAATAAATCTGTCGGATGCTCAACCCACTTCCAAGAAATTTGAGAAAGCGGAAGTAAACAATCAACACCACCAACATTAACAAATGCACCAAAATCAGTTATGCGAACAACTTCACCTTTTACAACTTGTCCAACCTCAACTTGCGCAAATACATTTTTACGTGTTTCTGCCATATTTGTTTCAAACACTTTTTTGTTAGATAAAATAAGATTATTTTGAGATTTATCCAAAGATAACACTTTAACCTCAATTTTATCCCCAGGATTACAAATAGTTTCTCTAGCACACAGTTGTCCTTGCGGAATAAAACCTTGAACACCGGAAACATCAACAAGAACGCCACCTTTAACAATCTGTGACACAACTACTGCGATTGTTTCATCAGCTTCTTTTATCTTTTCCAACTCTGCCCAAGTATGCGCAAGATGAACTTTTTTATAAGATAAAGTAAACTTACCATTTTCATCACAATCTTGCGTAATCAAAAATTCGTATTCTGTATTTAAGTCCAAAACATCTTGCACTTTAGTCTTTTTGTCTGATGATACTTCGTAAGAAGGAATAAATGCAGTACATTTTGAACCTATATCAACAATTGCACCATCCGATTCATAAGCACACACAACACCTTTAATGATGTCACCTCTTTTAAATTTATAATCATACTTTTCAAGAAGTGCTTCAAAGTCACTATCTGAATACTGTTCACCCATTCGTATTCTCCTATTTATAATAAACACGCAGTAATTATATCATACTTAACCTATTTGGGCAATAGCTACAAGATTTTGTAGATATTGCCCAAATTTTGATTCATATTTTTTAACTTTGTGGAGCAAGCCAAGCTGTTACGTTTCGACCTTCTACCATTGGTTTCTTTTCCACCACCACAGGGTCATTAGCCAAATCTGTAATAAATCGGTTTGCTAAATCTATTGCTAAGCTTGAATGTTGCATTTCACGACCTCTTAACATAACAACAATTTTAACTTTGTTGCCTTGAGAAATAAACTTTCTAATATTTTTCAATCTTACTTCATAATCGTGAGTATCAATTTTATAACGAACTTTTACTTCTTTTATATCAATTACGTGTTGTTTTTTCTTAGCTTCTTTTGCTTTCTTTTCCAACTCGTATTTATATTTTCCATAATTTAATATTTTTGCTACAGGCGGAGCTTGGTTAGGACTGATTACTACCAAATCCAAATCCGCTTCTTCAGCCATTCTTAACGCTTGTGATGTCGGTACAATCCCATGATTATTACCTTCTGCATCAATTAATCTGACTTCTCTTGCTCTAATTCTTTCATTTATTAGAGGCTTGTCCTTGCCTTTGTTTTGGCTTCTTTCTTCGTTTGCGATGACTTGTTCTCCTTTATTTTATTACTATTATACTATTTTACAATATTTATAATACCATGCCTGCGCCATTTTTCAAGTATTTACTAATTTTCCGTTCCTGATGCATATACAGGATTTAACGCAAGCCATTTATATGTTTCATTCATTTGAGGAATATCCATAACATAAGTACCGCCATAACGTCCTCTTACAAAAGTTATGTAACCTTCTTCCGCCAAATTGTCCAACGCTTTTTTTATAGTTTTTGCACTAACTTTATACATTTCTGCAAATTGAGTAATCGCCGGCAATTTAGCTCCGACTTCACCGTTGTCAGAGATATAATGACGTAGCTTTTGCTCAACACGTTCATAAAAATATAATTCATTTTTTGTAGAATTATCAATAACGACAGTTCCGTATTGTCCTCTTCTGGTAAAAAGTATTCCGTCTTTTGCCAAAAGTTTAATTGCATCGTGAATTGTTTTTACACTCACACCGAATTTTTTTGCTAAATCAAAATTTGCCGGTAACTTGTCACCAATTTTACACTCTTTTTCTACATAATCTTTAAGGTTAATGGCAATTTTTTCAACCAATGTTTGAACTTGCACCTTCTCAACATCAAAATTCATACTAGAAATTATAAAAGTATTACCTTCTTTTTTTATAATTTTTTCAGTAATTAAACAATTAATTGCCATGCGTGTTGTCGCTACAGAAATACCGATAATTTCGCTCAACTTTCTACTTGCAAGTAAATAATCACCAACTTTATACTCGTTTTTGAGCAAAAATTCCTTGATAGTTTCTACTGCCATTTCTCTTTTAGAAGTCAATTTTTCTGCTACGTTATTACTGTTTAAAGGTTTTATATATGTACCAATTCTTTGTTTAGATTCAACTAATCCATAATCTTCCACATTCCTAAATACATTTTGAATAGTCCCTTTGCTCACACCGATATGAAATGCCAGGTCTTCTTTTAACGGCAACAAATCATAAGGCTTAATACTTTTTGTACTAAGCGATTTTTTTATCCAATTTATTAACCAATCAGATATTTTATTAACTTTATTTTCACCGATTAAAAAACTATGTACGTGCGGTGACATTTCAGCAACAGTAATACGTCGCTGCGTGTAATTTTGTAACATAAAAACCTTTATTATTGGATTAATACTCTAAATATACCCTATAATATAAAAACATTCAAGAGTATCACCAACAATAAGTCATATTTTGTTACAAATATTTGTTTTTACTTAATAAAACGAACAAATTACTAATTTATGCTTGTAGTACCGTTGTATTTATAACATCAACAAAATCAAATTTATTGGTATCAAAAACACCTTTATCAGTAATTTTGAGTTCAGGAATTACAGGAAGTGATAAAAATCCCATAGTCATGAATGGGTCGTTTAATTCACATCCGATAGAATGTGCAGCCTGATTTAGTTCTTCACATTTATTTACAACATAATCAAATTCTCTATCGGACATTAAACCTGCGATAGGAAGTGCAAGTTGTGAAATAATTTCGCCATCTTTTACAACGACTTTACCACCTTTACATTTAATTAAAGTTACAGCAGCTGTATACATATCAGCATCATTTGTACCTATAACAATCATGTTGTGCGAATCGTGTGCAACCGTAGAAGCTATTGCACCACATTTCAGATTAAATCCTTTAACAAAACCTTTACCAATGTTTCCAGTAGCTCTATGACGCTCAATTACGCATATTTTAAGTGTATCATTTTCAACATTACTAATTGCATTTCCGTCTTCAACAAGAGCTTCTGATTCAACAGATTTTGTAATCAATTGATGAGGAACAACTTCTATAGCCTTAACACAAATTTTGCCATCCGGCTCATTTACACTGATTTTAAAATCTTCTGGTGTAATCCATCTGACATTAACTGAGTTTCTTACTGCAAGTGCTTCACCTTGCGGAATTTCTACTGCCAATTTACCATTATGCGCAATAATGTTACCATTTTTCATAACAATATCCGGCTTAAATGATTTTAAATCAGGTAAAACAAGCAAGTCTGCTTTATACCCTGGAGCAACTGCACCAAGATTTTGGAGTCCAAAATATTCTGCAGTATTCAAACTTGCAACCTGAATAGCCTTAATAGGGTCAACTCCTGCTTCTACAGTACGTCTGACCATTCCATTTATGTGTTCTTTCAAATCTGAAGGATGTCTATCATCTGTTACAAAAACACATTTACGGGTATTGCAATTTTTTAGAACAGGAAGTAATGCATCCAAATCTTTTGCTGCAGTTCCTTCTCTAATCATAACGTACATTCCAAGTCTGATTCTTTCAATTGCTTCTTCCGGTGTTGTGCATTCGTGGTCAGATTTTACTCCGCTTGCAACATATGCACACAAATCTTTTCCGCTTAAATAAGGAGCATGACCGTCAATGCGTTTTTCTTTTGATTTTGCAAGTTCCAATTTTGCCATTACATTGTTATCAAGATTTAAAACTCCGGGAAAATTCATCATTTCTGCAAGTCCCAGAACCCAAGGTTTATCAATCAAAAGCGACAAGTCATAGCTATTCAAATCAAAACCGGATGTTTCAAACGGAGTAGCCGGAACGCAAGAAGGAAGCATTGTAAATACATCCATTGGAAGATTTTTGACTGCTTCATGCATAAAACTTATACCGTGCAAACCTAATACATTTGAAATTTCATGCGGGTCAATAATTACAGTAGTTGTACCTGCAGGTAATACAACACTTGCAAATTCTTTCGGCAACATCATTGCACTTTCCAAGTGAACGTGCCCGTCAATAAATGAAGGTGAAACGTACGCTCCGTTGACATCAATTTCTTTTTCACCGGAATAATTTTCTCCAATACCTGCAATAATTCCGTCTACGATTGCAATATCACCCTTGTAAATTTCTTCCGAAAGTACATTTACAATGTTCGCATTTTTTATAACTAAATCTGCTTTTTCTATTCCTCTTGCTACGTTTATAATATTTCCCATTTTTCACCTACAAAATCAAATTTTTATAATCAATTAGTTTTGACAAATCTTCATTTTTAATAACTTCATCAATAATATCTTTAAATTTTTCAGCATTTTCTTGTTTCATATTTTCAGGTAAAACAATATCTTTGTTTGTTCTTGAATTCACAAAACCCTTATTCAATAGTAAAAATTCTCGATACAATTTTAAAATTTTCACATCGTCTTCATTAAATTTGTAATCCATACCAAGAAAATACTTCATATCTTTTGGAAACAATTCTAAAAATTTAATCATAAAATCTGTATCAGATGTATTCTCTTCTTCATTATATTCTCCGCCCAAACAAGGATTATTTAAAATTTCTTGCTCCGGTTGAGATTTTATATAAGCTGCCCACATAAGACATCCAACATAAAACCCGAGGTTATTGCTAAACATTTCCAAAAACTTTTTATAATATTGTCTAAATTTCATTTTCTTTTGAGAAAGATTTTTAAATCTGTTAATATCTACATACAAATATTCAACAGTACCCCTAAAAGCTAAAATAAATGGTCCAAACCCAGGATCAAACTCTAAACCTGATATTTTTTTTGACATAACAATTTCCTTTTAAATATTTATACCATTTTAGTTTAACGAAATAGAATAGTCAATTATTTTATAAATCCCCAAAAGTTTTATCAAATAAACAACATATTAATACACAAAAAAGAAAGAAGCCGTATATCCTACGACTTCTTCCCCCCTGTATGAGCGAACGACTAACTTACTATTCGCCGCTGCAACCAAATGCGATTGTAACATGTTCTTTAGGGTTAATAGTTGAGATTTTATAACCTTTAGCATCAACCAAGTAGCCAACTTCGTCACCTGTTGCTTGTGCTAAACCAACAGTACCTGAGATTGCTGTTCTTGTTAAGTCAATTGGAGCCTTAACAGTGTCTTTTACTACGTCGCCCAAGCTTCTGCCGGCAGCCATAAATTGACCTTGGAAAGTTTCTCCTAAAGCAATACCTGTACCAGAAGCAACGTCTTCTAAAGCGTTACCTAAGTTAGACAACATACCGCCTGTTGTTCTGCCTACGATACCTAACATTTGACCACCCCAAGTAAGTGGAGCTGTAACAATTCTGGATACGATATTTGGAGTATTAGATTTGTTGATTTCTGCGTTAAGTATTTGTCTAGGTAATGTTGCTTTATGACCGCAGTGTTCTATTTCTGTGAACGCAAGTTTTAAAGCACCTTTTTGACAACCAGAAGGTCTGATTACTTCTACAACCTTACCATATACTTTAGAACCGCAAGGATATAGTTGACCATTGATTGTAACATCTTCTAATGTCTTAGCCGCAAATCTTTGACCTACGTGAGAAGATTTAGCTGTTACTTGATCCTTAAATTCTAACTGTAATGTTGGAATTTTAACGATTTCTTCGTTTTCAACGAATGCTTTTTTATCAACAGGACAAATTGGGCAATCATTGTTTGCAGTTACAGGGTTTTTATCAATACCTGCTGCAACACGAATATTTTGTAACATTGCTGCTATATCAGCACGAGAAGCATCTTTGAATGGCGCAATTGTATTAGGATTTGGAGAATTATTTAAAGCACCTTTATCTAAAGCAATTGCTATAGGTATTTGAGCCCACTCAGGAACGGTATTACCGTCACAATATTTAGATAAGATTTCTTGTGCTTTACATTTATCCATTGTCGAACATTTAACTCCCTTAGATAAAGCGCAAAGAGCTTCGGCACGAGTTACGTTATGAGCCGGTTCGAATTTGCCGTTAGGATATCCTTTTAACAAATCTTGGTGAACAGCGGCCGTAATTGCAGAATTAGCCCAATGATTTGTCGGAACATCAGAGAACAATTTTTCCGGTGCACAACTGTACATGTCTTTGTCTAAACCTTTAACCAACATAGTTGCAAATTCTGCACGAGTAATGTTACGTGAAGGCTTGAACAATCTGTCCGGATAACCTACTACAATATCATTTGTAGCAAGTTTATCGATTTCGCAGGAAGCCCAGTATCCGTCAGGTACGTCCGGAAACATTTGCAAGCCTGCTGCAGCACCTGTCATGTTGTTAAATGGTGACAAATCAAAAGGAACTAATGTCTTTTTGATTGCTTGCATAGAATTTGCGGTACCCATTTGAATTGGACAGCCGTTTCCGTCCATTTTTGCTTCATCTCTAATAATTGGTGAGCCGTTGTGTCTTGGCATATCATTCAAACAAGGAATGTTTGAAGCTGCACCAGTAGTAGCTCCGTCTGTAGCAACAGTTGTACCCATTGTTCCTGCAGTAAGTTTGTTGATTTCTCTATTTACTGAGAAACCTTCTGCTTTGTAGATAGAATCTTTTTGTGTACCTACAAAATTGTTGTACCCGTAAACAGCGTTAGGATATGAATAAACTTGCTTCATATCTTCTTTTGCTAAATCTTTTACACCAGGGCACAAGGCGCATGAAGGAATCGGATCCGGTTCACATTGAGGAGCTGCTCCACAACCGCAGTCAGGTTGTGGCATTGCTTCACAAGGGCAAGCTGCACCTGTAACTTCCGGAATTTCTTCAATAGGACAAGCTCCCTGAGTAACAACAGGACGCTCGTCACATGGGCACGCTGCCATTACCGTATTAAATGAACATGTTGCTATACCAACGGTAATTGCAGCCGCCACAGTAAGTTTTCTAATCGTCATTTTAACCTCCTTTTTGATAGGTAGAGTAGATGTTTGGTCTATTGATTCAGAAGCTTATGTCCATTATTTATTTAAGGAATTTTATAGTTTCTAAATTCATTAGTATTTATCCAATTAGCATTTACCCCTTCCTGAGTTACCTCAAGAAAACTAACTTCTAAATTATGGAATTTTTTGGAGATTAAAACATTACCTAAAAAGAGAATCCGATTGGGGAATTATGATATGGGTTAACAAGCGAATAAATGATAGGGAGAGGAATTGACGAAAAAATGAGTTTCAACATCACTATTTACTTAATGATTTTGAAATAATTATATATAAATTAACCAATAAGAAGCCGAGGAACATTCCTGCAATTACATCGACCGGAAAATGAACGCCGAGCCAAAGTCTTGATACACCGACCATAAATATCCAGCCGCCAAAAAGTATTGTTAAAAAATATCTCCAGAAATCAGATTTGGCATAATGTAACACAAGATAAATTAATATCCCATAAAAACACATTGTTGTAGATGAATGTCCTGATGGAAAACTAAACCCCGGATATACACAAGGTCTTTCTCTACATACAAAATTTTTGATTAAATCAGTTACCACAAAACTTGCTTGAGTAAAAAATACTAACAAGAAGGCTTTCATATATCTTTTTTCTGAAACAAGAACGCTCCCTGCTGCAATTTGTGGCCACAACATATTATAATCACGACCAAAAGATGAACAAAATTGTGGAATATAACTCGGATAAGGTGAAAGAGCAAGACGAATCGAATGCAAAACATTTCCGTCAAACTCCCTCAAGTTTGGCATATACAAAACCAAAACGGTTAACACTGTTACTACTATTAAAGAAATAATTACATAATTCCAATTAAGCGCCAAGCTATATTCTTTTTGACGTGCCATTTTGACCTTCCTATATTCCACCCTTTAGTCTTGAAACTACATTAAAAAATTTATTAAATACTGTCATAACAAGCGGAGTTATTTCACTTACAAAAACTGCGAAGAAGAATAAAGCTGCAACGACTGCAACAAGTTTTTGGATATCAGAAAACATAAATACTTTATTGTTTCTAAAATCATCTATACCTTTGTATTCATCCGTAAAAGGTTTTACAGGAAGTTTTTCTTCAATACGTTCCAAAACATTTGCGTATTTAACCTTGATTAAAGTGTTATAAGAATCAACATTCATCCACCAAAGCGTACAAACGGCAGTGCCCATAAGAGAAAACACAAGTGTTGCCGAAATTTTATTTAGAAAAACTACATTTCCTGTATAAATCAAAGCAATCAAAAGAACAAAAATTGATGCCATATAAAATCTATTTGTATTAAAATTTCTATCAATAAAATTCTCTTTTTGCTCAGAATACATTTTGTATTCTCTAAATATTAGCTCATCTCTATCCATTCTCTATTTGTCCTTTCGTGATTTTTAAATTTATGCTTGTTCTCTTCTTTCTCTTACTTCATTCATCAAACTTTCAAATTCTTTTTCATCAAGTGTTTCTTTTTCAAGAAGAGTTTTTGCAATGTGTTCTAACATATCTCTGTTGTCACTTAATAGTTGCATTGCATGGTCATACTGTTTATCAACAATCTTTTTAACTTCTTTATCAATATCAGCAGCAATTTCTTCTGAGAAATCTCTTGTATTGCCAAAATTTCTGCCCATAAAAATATGTTCTTGTTCTTTGCCGTAAGCAAGATTACCCATTTTTTCACTCATACCGTAAGTTGTAACCATACTTCTTGCTAAATTAGAAACTTTTTCCAAGTCATTTGAAGCACCTGTTGTAATGTTGTCTTTTCCGTAAACAAGTTCTTCTGCAACTCTTCCGCCTAAAATCATTGCGATTCTATCAAGCAATTGGTTTTTACGCATAGTTAAATGGTCTTTTTCAGGAAGTGTAAGAGTTATACCTAAAGCCATACCTCTTGGAATGATTGAAACTTTGTGAAGAGGGTCGCAGTCTTTAAGGAGTTTTGCAAGAAGTGCGTGTCCAACTTCGTGGTAAGCTGTATTTTCTTTTTCCTCATCAGAAATAATTCGGCTTTTCTTTTCTGGGCCAGCCATAACTTTATCAATAGCTTCTTCTAAATTAGGCATTTCAATCTCAGATTTATCTTGTCTTGCAGCCAACAAAGCAGCTTCGTTTAATAAATTCTGCAAATCAGCACCTGTAAACCCTGGAGTACGTTTTGCCAATACTTTCAAATCTACTTCCTTAGCTAGAGGTTTATTTTTAGCGTGAACATTCAAAATCTGCTCTCTACCTAACACATCCGGCTTATTGATAACAATTTGTCTATCAAATCTTCCCGGACGCAATAAAGCATTATCTAAAATGTCAGGTCTGTTTGTTGCAGCTAGGATAATAATATTAGTATTTTCGTCAAAACCATCCATCTCAACAAGTAATTGGTTAAGAGTTTGCTCTCTTTCGTCGTGTCCACCGCCCATGCCGGCACCTCTTTGACGACCAACAGCATCAATTTCATCAATAAACACAATACAAGGTTGATGTTTTTTTGCTTGTTCAAACAAATCTCTAACACGAGAAGCACCTACACCGACAAACATTTCAACGAAATCAGAACCGCTGATTGAGAAGAACGGAACACCTGCTTCTCCGGCAACAGCTTTTGCCATCAAAGTTTTACCTGTACCAGGAGAACCTACTAATAAAACTCCTTTAGGAATTTTTGCGCCCAATTTTACGTATTTGTCAGAATGCTTAAGGAAATCAACGATTTCTTCAAGTTCTTTTTTCTCTTCATCAATACCTGCAACATCAGCAAATGTTGTTTTAACTTTATTATCCATAAGCATTTTTGCACGACTTTTGCCAAATGACATAGCTTGTGCTCCGCCTGCTTGGATTGATTTTATGATAAGCATAATAAAACCAAGTACTAACATTATAGTCAAGAAAGACGAACCTATGCCAAACATAGAACCTGATTCATTAACCTTTTTTGCGTTTATTTCAACATTATTATTTTCTAACTTATTAAGAATGTCTGAATTTTCAGGCAAAACAACTTTGTATTGAAGTCTGGGAGCAGCAGGAATATCACCAAAAAGCGGACTTGTAGCTGATTTTTTTTCTGCAGGTTGTTTTATAGGAACTGCTATCAAAGAATCTTTTCCTAAATCAACATTTTTAATCTCTTTATTTTCCACTTTCTGTAAAAAATTTGTATATGATAATTCTTCCGTGCTGGAAGTCGGGCCGGCAAATAACATTGATACAAATGCCAAAACCATTATTCCTAATAGAATATACATACCAACTGATTGATTTTTCTTCATATGCTAAAACTCCCTTTATAATCTGTTGGCATTATAGCATAAAAAATCTTTAGGGGCTGTATAAATAGAAAATAATTAATTGATTTATTACAAGTTAAAATTTTTACTTCCAATGCGGCTTAAAATTATTAATATCATCTAAAGTTTGAGCAAAATCACCATTAAATTTCAATGCTCTATCATCAATGATAATACTAGCGTACGGACTTTTATGATTTGTAATATTTTTGATATATTTATCCAAATTATTTTGAACAAGCCAAGCTTGAGTGAGCGCTTTATCTCTAGCCGTGAAAATTTCTATATTATAATCTTTTGATACTTTTTCTAAAAAATCTTTTACACCATCTCGTGGCGGAGCAATTTCTATTTCGCTATAATTACCTTCATAAGTGTTTAAAACTCCATCCAAATCTATTAACAAAGTTTTAGGCATAAAAGAATACTCCTGTTTAGTTCCGACTTCGGAAACATTTTTACAAATAATAGCACTATCATTAAGTTTATGCAAGAATATGACAAAATTATCCAAAAAGCTATAGGGCAGGTGCTCTATAAAGTTAGAAAAAGCAAAAAACTTAAGTTTACAATTTTTTGCTATGAAAATGATATTCCAAAAACCACATTATATATGATTGAAAAAGGCAAAAACAAAGCTTATGCCACCAGTTTATGTAAAATTATTTCTGCTTTAGGATTGAGTTTTGAAGAATTTGGTGCACTTTTAGACAAAGAATTGCCTGAAAATTTTTCTGGTGAAAATAATTTAGAATAAAATAGCTTACCTACTCATCCGAACGTATGAGATTTGATACAAAAAACTAAAGAAATTGAGAATAATACCGATAAGGGTAATATGGAAAACCGCAATGGTTTTTCATACCTCCTCCCCAAGTCTGGTAGCCGTTCTCAATAGAAAACGGCTTTTTTTTATGCCATAGCTTCAAATTTATCAACTAATCCGCCTACTGCACCAGTCCAAGAACTATTTAATCCCTTTTTATCTTGAGGATCACTTACCGGACAATACTTCTTTTGAACTTGCGCTACTGTAACGAGCCCTTTATCTACATAATTTTGTTTTAAAAGCCTTGCCAAGTCCATAATACAATCATCTACAGATGCAAATGTTTTAAAACCATTACCTTTACGTATTCCACCTATATTATTCTTTGTTTTTGCCAAATTACTTGTTCCATATCCGGTTTCATGAATTGCAATAGAAGCTAAAACAGCAGCATTAATACCATATTTTTCCTGTGCATTTAAAAATACTTGTCCTTTATTTTTAAGAACACCATCTTTTTTATTAAGCTGTTTGTTTAATTGCTCTGCAGTACCATTATATTTTTCGGTTAATTTTTTATTAGCACCACTTCCTGACTTTTCATATTTTTTTGCACTTTTACCAATTCTTTCTTCCTCTTTTGTACCTATATTTTCTTGCGATGTAATTAACTGTGGAACTGTAAAATTAAATTTAAAATTGCTTGGCGCAGAAGATGTATTAAATAATTGTTTCCCAAAATTCACATTAGGAGCACCTACATTATAATTAAACAGCGGCGCACCGGCAGCTGGTGACAATGGAGTATTTGCCATATTTGCCATCACATCAGGGACCATAAACAAATTCATATGAGGCGAAAAAGGAGTTGTACAACAGCCCGTATACGGCGTAAACGAATTGCACGCATTAAAAAACATCGGCTGAGGCGCAAAACAGCTTCCAAAACTTCCAAACCCACCAAAACTTCCCATACCTGCGCTAAAAAACGGATTGCTATTGTTTAGCATTCCGAACATAAAACCATTAGTAAAATTGTTCCAAAAATTAGTTGCGCTCATAATTAGATATCCTAATAATATAAAGTAGTTTTTTAATGAAAAATTGCCTTTTTGTTACATAATATAAACAAAATTAGTTCAGAAAATGAATAAATAAGAAATTTTCTACATTCAAACCACTAATCTTATACGTAGATAAATCCTTATTGCTTATGCTAGAATATAGAAAAAAGGCTGGTATTATGAGAAGTGATAATATTAAATCAGGGATTGCAAGAACGCCACACAGAAGTTTATTGATGGCTACAGGGGTTTCTAAGAAAAATATGAAAGCACCTTTTATTGGAATTGCGAGTTCTTTTTCGGATTTAGTCCCAGGACATATCGGAATGCGTGATTTGGAACGTCAAATTGAAAAAGGTATTCATTCTGCCGGTGGTCAAGCGTTTATCTTTGGAGTTCCTGCTGTTTGTGATGGAATAGCAATGGGGCATTCCGGCATGCAATACTCACTACCTTCTCGTGATTTGATTGCGGATTGCGTAGAAACTGTTGCAAACGCTCACCAGCTGGATGGCTTAGTTTTACTTTCAAATTGCGATAAAATCACCCCTGGAATGTTGATAGCAGCCGCTAGAATAAACATTCCATCCATAATTGTTACAGCTGGGCCTATGTTAGATGGAGAAAGTCATTGCGAAAAATTAACAATGATAAAAGGTGCTTTTGAAGCGATTGGTAAATTTAGAAATGGTGAAATAACAGAAGAACGACTGTTAGAACTTGAAGAAGCTTCTTGTCCATCTGCAGGTGCTTGTCAAGGTTTATATACCGCAAACACTATGGCTTGTCTTACAGAAGCTATGGGAATGAGTTTACCATATTGCGCAACTGCTGCGGCTGTTTCTTCAGAAAAACGAAGAATTGCATTTGAAAGTGGCATGCAAATTGTTGATTGGGTAAATCGTAATATTAAACCACTTGATATTTTAACTCGTGATACATTAAGAAATGCGATTATAGTTGACTTAGCAATGGGCGGTTCTACAAACTCATTTTTGCATATTCTGGCTTTGTCAAATGCTGTAAAAAATTCTCTTGCAGAAGATAAAAATCAAGAAGAATTAGTATCATTAAAGGATTTTGAAGAACTTTCGCATAAAATCCATCAGTTTGTAAAACTCGAACCATCTTCAAATATAACAATGACAACATTCCATCATGCCGGCGGAATTCCTGCTGTTGTTAATGAATTAGCCAAAAGTGTTCTTGAATATAAAAACAAAGAATGCAAAGAAGTTTATACAGACCGTTCAGTTATTCACAAATATTCAGAACCGTTTACTACAAAACCGGGGCTTGGCATTTTGTATGGAAACATTGCACCCGAAGGTTCTGTGATAAAAATTTCAGCAGTAGATGAAAGTTGTTATGAATTTGTTGGTAAAGCTAAAACTTTTGATTCAGAAGAAGATGCAATGCGAGCATTAGAAAATGATGAAATAAAAGAAGGTGACGTTATTGTAATTCGTTACGAAGGTCCAAAAGGTGGCCCAGGTATGAGAGAAATGCTTGCGCCAACATCACTTCTGGTAGGAAAAGGTTTAGGGACGAAAGCTGCTTTAATTACAGACGGACGTTTTTCCGGTGGTACAAGAGGTATTTGTGTAGGACATATTTGTCCGGAAGCTGCAAATGGCGGAGTAATTGCTTTAATAAAAAATGGTGATACAATCAAAATTGATATAAATAAGCGAACGCTTGATTTAATGGTATCAGAAGAAGAACTTGAATTGCGCAAAAAAGATTTGAAACCGTTTGTAAGTAAAGCGAAGGGATATTTAGGTAAATATTCAAGAACTGTTCAGGATGCGAGCCACGGAGCAATTGTTTAAATGAATAATAAAAAAGAACTTCGCAAGTGGGCAAAAGAAAAACGACAAAATATAATAATTGAGAATGATTTTTTAGCTAAAAAGCTTGTGGAAACAGAAGAATATCAAAATGCAAAAAATATTCTGATTTTTTATCCGCTTAAATATGAAGTTAATTTATTATCACTCCTTGAAGATAAAACGAAGAATTTTTATTTACCTAAAATTCAAGGTGAAGACTTGATTTGTTGTCCATATTGCGTGGGAGATGAATTAAAGCAATCCTGTTTTAAGACTCTTGAGCCAACAACAAAACCTTGTAATAAACAACTCATTGACTTGGTTATCGTACCGGCATTATGTTGTGATAAAAACAATTATCGATTGGGCTATGGTGGAGGATTTTACGACAGATTTTTAAAAGATTTTTGCGGGAAAAAAATCGTATGCTTGCCTAAAGAATTTATTGTAGAAAATGTTTTTGCCGAAAAACATGATATTCCGGTCGATATAGTTATTACAAATTGATGGGAAATGATAATAAAAATAATTCTACTTGAACTATGTAGCCGATATGCTACAATATTAGTATGAAAGAAATTGTTTATTACCAAACAAATGATAATAAAGTGCCGTATTTAGAATGGTACAATTCGCTTGATAAGAGTTTAAGGCTCGTTGTCGATAAACGATTATCAAAAGTTGAACGAGGCTTGTATGGTAAAATAAGACGACTTTCTGAAGAACTTTACGAACTTAAATTCGACAATGGTTTGAGAATTTATTACACAGAAATAGATAATACAATCGTTTTGTTATTCACAGGTGGTAATAAATCCAAACAAAGTAAAGATATTGAAACAGCTACAAAATATCTTAATGATTATAATGAAAGGAAACAATAATGAATAAGAAAGAAGAAACATTATTAAACAGTTTTCCGAAACACAATGACAACTTGAAAGAACAATTAAAGAATGATACTGAATATGCTCAAATGTGGCTTGATAGTCTATTGGAAGACTATTCAGAAACTAAAGATGTTAATGATTTAATATATAATTTAAAACCACTAATTGAAGCAAAATATACTATTTGTGAATTTGCTAAATTAATAGGTATTCATAGAATAACTCTATATAAAATATTTTCACGCAAAATGGTTCCAAGTATAGAAATATTGCATAAAATCTTCTTAGGTCTTGGTTACGATTTAAAAATATCAGCAAGAAGAATTTAATATTTTATATTAATCAAAAAGTGTAAAACTAGAAAAATCATTTTTTCAATTTTTTACAGCTTTCTTCTTCCATATCAACAAGTCCATCGTAATCGTTATCAACTCCATCAGAGCAAGAGCCGATTGAATCCAAGCCTTCTGCTCGTGGGTAAAATTTTAGCCACTTATCAGGAATTTTATCCCAGAGATAAAGGAAAAATTGTTTATAAAAAATTGCAGCTTCTTTATTTTCTAAAACTATCAAATTTTCATCATTCTTACTTTCACCGTTTTTTGAAAAATTCATTGAACCCAATATTAAGTATTTATCATCAATTATCATTGTTTTAGAATGCATTTTCCCTGCATAATTTTCTATCTTTACCGGCATGCCGGCAGCTCTTAATTCACGTACTTTTGAATACTTAGCAGAAGCATTCAATGCGTCGGTTATAATCCTAACATCGACTCCACGGTTTTTGGCTTGAATTAATTCCGTCACCATCCCTTTATGCGAAATCAAAAACGCAGGAATATAGATATAATTTTTTGAATTTTTAATCAATGGCAAAATTGTATTCTGTATAGTTTTATTTTGGGGTGAAAAATAAATACCGGAATTATTAACCGACAAAATTTTATCTGAATGAAATTTACCTTCATACATTTGATTAAATTCTTCTGTATAAATTTTAGCTGCTGCAGGTGAATTTATAACAATTATTGCATTAGAATTATATCCGGACATATCAGTGTGAGAAAGGTTTGCAGAACCTGTGATTACAATTTTATTATCAAAAACATAAAACTTGTTATGCATAATTGCAGATTTCTCTTTTGATAAAGAATCATTTTTCGTATTCGCAACAAGTTTCACTAAATCATTTGTATTTGGATAAATATTGCTATCTGTTGTATCAATATCATAAACAAGTCTGATTTTAACTCCACGAGCTTTTGCGTTCTTTATCGCATTCTCTATTGACGGAACAGACGAATAACCATAAATTGCAAAATCGATTGATGTTTTAGCGGAATTAATATTGTTCAAAATTTCCTTACACATTTCTGTAGAACAATTTCTGTCCGGTTTGAGTTTTTGTGTAAAATCAGAAATAATAATTTTAAAATTCCCATTATTTAATACAAGCGGAACAACAAAAATTGTTTTTGTTTTCGCAGAAAATTTCTTATGCTTTTTATACCCTTTTTTAAGAACAATATAATTTTTTGATCGAAAATTTTTATCCAGCGGTAAATATTCTTCCGTATCCATATCAAAAATCATATAATTTGATTTTCGTATATTTTTAATCAATTTTTGTGCAGCATAATTATTCGTAAATTCGTTATTTTTTATACAAAAAGCCGAGTTTTCAAACTTTCTTTTATAACTGTATTTATAATAAATCAAGTCATCATTACTTACGAAAACTTTTCTGTTATTCAGAATATTTTCAGCCCAATATTTTGCTAAATTCCCGAGTATAAAAGCTTCATCTTCGGTTAAATTTAATCTCAATGCCAAATTTTTATTTTTAACGGAATAATATGAATCGAAACTATCAAAATCATTGACTTTATATAATGTATTGTTTTTCAATTTTATTTCTATAGGAGAAGTTACTTCACTTACATAAGTTTCTTCAACAGAAAGATTCAGAAAAATCAAAAAATTTATAAATAAAAGAATTAAAACTGTAATTCCGATTATCTTTGTTCGCACACAGACTCACTTTCAGTCATTTCTGCAGCTGCTTGGATTTCTTTATAATTTGTTATTTCAAAACCGATTTTTGCTATTTTTTCTTTCAATTTTTCATTTTTTGTAATCATAAATTCGGTGAAATGCCCATCAATCGTACCGTCTTCATATCTGCAAGGATGAATTAAAGCTTCTGCAATAACTTTATCATACTTAATAGCCATTAATCCGTAAGAAATTGTTAAACTATTCATCATAGAAGTATAAGCGACACCGATAAGATTATCATTCGTATTCAAACCATATTTTTGAACATTTGACTCATTCATAAGTGTAAATGAGTTTAATAATGCAACTTTTATTAAATTTATCGGATATTTAACAGTCAAATGTTTAAACACATCAGGAATAATATACGGTTTTTCAAATTGTGTCCTTATTTGCTTAATTCCGTATTCTTTTGCTAATTTACACACAAGCTCAAAAATCTTAGGAATAGCGTGAACATGTACGTGTGAATCAATATGACTTACAGGAGTTACTGCAAGAATTTTCTCTATTTGTGCTCTGAATTCTCGCTCAAGTTGTTCCATGAAAATTTCGTCATACAAAGATTTTAGAATAAAAACACCGTATCCATTATTAAAATTACCGTCACTGCCAACCAAACGGTCTGAATCTGAACAAAGCGGTTTCCCTTCAATTACATTAAGATGAATTCCAACCCCCAAATCCGGACATGCCGGAATGATATTTGTATAAGCTTCTTCAAAAGCTAAACCATTAGCTACCAAACTCGCACTTTTCAAAATTCCGCAAGAATATCCTTCTAACACAGCCCTATTATATGCTTCACTCATTCCGAAATCGTCTGCGTTTAAAATAAATTTTTTATCTGACACTCAACACACTCCTTTGAAAAGTTATGTAAACATAATTCACTAATGTATAAATTTATTGTATTATAATTCTGAGAGGAAAACAATGAGCGAATATAATACTAAACTTGCAATAATAATTCCGTGTTTTAATGAAGAACTCGTGATTAAATCAACTGTAGATACACTTATTTCTGTTATGGATAAGATTATAGCTAAAGGTAAAATTTCTAAAGAAAGCTATATCTATCTTGTGGATGATGGTTCTAAAGATACAACTTGGAGCATAATCGAAAACTTGCATAATACTTATGGCGAAAGGATTAAAGGCACTAAGTTTATAAGAAATTATGGTAACCAAAAAGCACTTATTGCAGGTTTATTGGGCGTTAAAGAAATTGGTTGTGATTGCGTAATTTCGATTGACGCAGATTTACAGCAAGACGAAAACGCTATTGAATTATTTATTGACGAATTTCATAATGGTGCAGAAATTGTTTCCGGTATCAGAAACGATAGAAAAACAGATTCGTTCTTCAAAAAACACACCGCTCTTTGTTTCTATAGATTAATGAATCTTTTGGGGGTAAAAATTCCGCCAAACCATTCTGATTTTAGACTTGTAAGTAAAAAAGGATTAGAAATATTAGAAAAATATTCAGAAGCCGGACTATTTTTGAGAGGTTTTTTCCACGAAATCGGATTAAAAACTGCTTACGTACATTTTGATGTAAAACCAAGAAAAGCCGGATGTTCAAAGTTTAATTTTTTCTCACTCACAAGCCTTGCATTGAACGGAATCACAGCTTTTAGTATTGTTCCTTTGCGAATTATTGCAGCGATGGGAGTGCTTACTGTTTTAGGTAGTTTTCTTTTGGCAGCAGAAGTTATTTTTGAAAAATATTTTCTCCATAATACTCCGAGCGGTTGGGCAACATTGGTTGTATTACTTGCATTCTTCGGCGGACTTCAAATATTTTGTCTCGGTATAATTGGCGAATACATGGGACAAATTTTTAACGAAGTTAAAGCAAGACCAAGATATATTAAAGAAAAAGAGATTTTATAAAAAATAAGTTAAACAAAGAATAAATAAATTAATTTGTTTTAAAAAGTAAACTTACTTACATTTCAAAACATAGTCATACTTTACGAGATATGATTTTTTCCGGCACCCTTATGACTAATTCCGAATAGTGATTGCAAATATTTACTTGCTTTATTCATTTTTTCTGATTTTGTAACCGGCATGGATTCAATATTTTCAATCATTTGTATAACTTTATATGGTTCATCATTTATTTTGCACTTTTTAAGCGCAATTTCCCAATTACGATAATCTTCTTTGCAATCTGCATGAACTAATCCGGCATAAATCCCTGATAATATAGTTTTTTTGAAGATTTTTCTAACATATTTAACTTTATCACCGGAATCCGGTGCTTCCATCTCCGCTCCGGCACGATTAATAAATACTTCCAGAAGTTTTGCCGTCGTATTTCCATATGACTTGTCATACATAGTATTAATTTCATCAACAAGCATTAATTTACCTTTGCTTGTTACAATATTATTTGGATTTATTGAGTCAAATATCCCATATCTTCTTGCGCCAAATTTCATATCATTTAATTGAGCTAAGTCACATGCCAACTCATTATAACTATGTTGCGGTAAACGTGCAAATCTTGGTAAATATTTTTCTAAATAATATTTTTTAAGTCTTGCAGAGCCAAACATTTTTATCATATGTTGCGGAATACCTGCAGGCTGTTGTGGTCCTACGTTACGAAGAATTTGTAATTTTCCCAGTTGAACAACTGCTTCTCCAAAATAATTTCTCAAATTTTTAAATACATCTTGTCCCCAAACAAGATTTTCACCAATATTATCTTTTGTAATATTAGAACCAAGAGGAATTCTTGCGGCATACTTGTTTGTTACTTTTAGCACGATATTATGCGTACCGACACCAATAAATCTTGATGGGCGAATTATATCCTTAAGCGCTTCTTTAATTTTCTCGATTACGTGACCGGATTCTGCGGTTTTTAATTCCGGATGTGCCGCAATTTTGTCTAACACTTTTTCCAATTCTCTGGAATGCCCTTTAAAAGCCGGCTTTGTGTTTGTTGGCATTAAAGTATTGTTATAATTGTATGTTCTGTTATTTTGTAAATTAATATTCATATGAGTTATAAAACAAACCAAAAAAATAATTGCCTTTTTTGTTAAAAAGTGTAAAGCAAATTTATTTATTATTTCTAAAAAATATTTGTAAATTGTCCTTCCCTCAAACTCATTATTGTAGTAAAATATTGTTGTAAATTTAGGAAGGTTATTAATATGATTAACAAACTTATTAAAGAAGACACAAAAATGTTTTTAACCGGCAATGAAGTTCTAGCTTATGCGGCAAATTCGGCAGAAGCGGAATTTATGTACGGTTATCCGATTACACCTCAAAATGAGATTATGCACACTTGGTGCAAACTTTTGCCAAAAACCGGTGCAGGATTCTTGCAGACTGAAGATGAAATTTCTGCAGGCTTTTCAACTATTGGCGGTATTTTAGCCGGAAAAAGAGCATTTACTGCGACAGCCGGCCCTGGTAATGTAATTATGCAAGATGCTCAATCAATGGCGGAAATGATGAGAATTCCGTTTGTTTGTGCAGTTATGCAGAGAGGTGGACCTTCCACTGCAACAGTTATTTATGCTCAGCAAGAAACAAGATTAACTTGTTTCGGCGGTAATGGTGAAGGTTTCAGAATTGTATATTCTACTGCCGGTCACCAAGATTTGTATGATTATATGATTAAAGCGTTCAATACAGCTTGGAAATACAGATTCCCAACTTACGTTTTAGCTGATGGTTATCAAGGTAAGATGAGAGAACCTGTAATGCTTTATGACCCTGCTTCTCGTGGAATTACCATGGTTCCGACTGAAAAAGCTTTGTTAGGCGATGGTCAAATCGGAGTTGACAGAAAATCTGCCCACTTAAGAAACACTTATAACATGGAAGAAGAACTTATGAATGTTCTTGAAGGTTATAAATCAGATTATGAAAAAATGTCTGAAGAAGTTCAAGAATGGGAAGAATACAAAGCTGAAGATGCTGAAATTCTTGTAATTGCTCACGGTATTGTAGCTCGTTCAGCAAGAACTGCAATTGATGAGCTTAGAGAAAAAGGTATTAAGGCAGGTTTATTCAGACCAATTACAATCAGACCACTTGCTGTTAAGCCATTAAGAGAAGCTGTAAGCAGAGCAAAACAAATTCTGTTCACAGAATCTGCAAACGGTCAACTTGCTCAAATGGTATTGGAAAAACTTTACGGACTAAACACACCTTACGAAACACTATTCAAAATGGGCGTTGGCGTTACAGGTGATGATATTGTTAGTAAGGTTGAAGGAATGCTTGTGAATGCGTAACTGCTTAAGTCGTTAGGTCATTAAGTCGTTAAGACGTTAAGTTCATATTAAGAATTTTAATGTTGAATACGATAGAGGGTTTAGTTTTATTATAGATAAAAGACTTAGCGACAATATATAAAGTCAAAATAGTTGGCGAGTCGTTAGTAATAATTAAAATGAACTTAACGACTTAATGACTATAAGACTTAACGACTCACTAAAAAGGAGAAAATCTATGTCAGAAATATTAACTTTGCCACCAAAGCTTCCGAAATCACAGAATGCGGAAGTCGGTGCGAGCAAATTTTGTCCGGGATGTGGACACGGAATAACTTTAAAAGCTTTAGAAACAGCAATAGATGAACTTGGTATCCAGCAAAAGACTGTTTTTGGATGTGATATCGGATGTTCACTTCTTGCGTGGAATTATTTGGATGTTGATACTGTTCAAACTCACCACGGAAGAACAACTCCGGTTATCTATGGTTTTACAAGAGCAAACAAAGACGCAATCGGTATTGCGTACATGGGTGACGGTGGCGGACTTGCTATCGGCTCTCAGCACCTTGTAAATGCTTCTGTTAGAGGCGAAAGAATGATGATTATTGTAGTTAACAATACTAACTATGGTATGACAGGCGGTCAAATGTCACCTACAACAATGCCTGGACAAAAAACAGAAACAACTCCTTACGGAAGAGATTGCGAAGTTACAGGTAAACCTGCAAAAGGTGCTGAGATGGTTGCTGCAATTGCAGACCCTGCAAAATCTTTTGTAGCACGTTCATCTGTTTCAAACTTCATGAAGCTTAAACAAACTTTTGTAAAAGGTTTGAAGAATGTAGAAAACGGTGGATTCTCATTTGTAGAAGTTTTATCAATTTGTCCTCTTAACTGGAGAACAAATAACGTCGATACATTCGGAAGACTTCAACAAATGGAAGAATTCTTTGAAGTTAAAGAGTTTTTGAATCCGGAAGGATAGAATGTTCAAGAGTCATTAGGTCGTTGGGTCTTTAAGTCGTTGAGTTCGTATTAAGAATTTTAATATTGAATGCGATAGAAGATTTGATAGTATACAAAAGACTTAGCGAATACAAGAATATTTAACAAGTCAAAACTACAATAATAATTAAAATGAACTTAACGTCTTAATGACTTAGTAACCTAACGACTCAAATTAAAAGGAGATTAATATGTCTAGAACAAAAATAGTTTTAGCCGGAGAAGGCGGGCAAGGTGTACAATCTATTGCAAAAATCCTTGTTGAAGCTGGTTATGAAGCCGGTAAACAAGTTTTATATATTCCAAACTTTGGTGTAGAACAAAGAGGCGGTGTTTCAATCGCTTTCTGTCAAATTGCTGATGAAAGAATCGGTGAACCAAGATTTGCTAAAGGTGATATTATCATTATGCTTTCTGATAGAGCAATTGACAGATGCGAAGCTTATGTAAGCGAAAATTCTACCGTTGTATATGATACATCAGTTTGTACAAAGAAACCGCAAGTTAAATGCAAACAAGTAATCGGGGTTGATGCTAATAAAATTGCGAACGAAAAACTTAGTGCCAGAGTATTCAATATTATTATTTTGGGTGTTTTACTTGCAGCAACTAATGTTTTGAAACTTGATGATATTAAAAACGCTATGGAAATGGCACTTGGTAAAAAATTCACTGCCAAACCTGAATTGAGAGAATTGAATCATAAGGCTCTTGAAATGGGAATGGAATTGATAAATAATCAAGTGGTTGCTTAAGTTGTAGAAAAGGAATTTGAGTTTTGATGACTACTATGAGTGGAAAATTGAAAATGGAAAGTTGAAAGTTGTATTAAATTTTTCTTAGTATTAAATGTTCAATAAAAAACAGATTTTACTTTAAAGAATATTTAAAATAACTTTCCACTTTCAACTTTCCATTTTCCACTCAAAACAGTGACATTCCTCAAAAGGAGATTAAAATGACAGAAAAAAAATATCACGGCTATAAAATCGAAGGTGTTGGCAAAGGTAAAGCAGATTATTATGTTTATACAGATTTGTGTAAAGGCTGTGGACTTTGTATTGCAAAATGCCCTATGAATAAAGCCGGTAAAAAATGCTTGGATTGGTCAAAAGAAGTAGGTTTATATCAAACCCCTGCTGTTGCGCCTGATCCGGAAGTTTGTATTGCTTGCGGAGCCTGTGCATTAACTTGTCCGGATAGTGCAATAAGAATTGAAAGAAAATAATAAAAAAATCGTATAGAAAAAGTTCCAGTAGTTCGATAAACTGGAACTTTTTTGCATAGAGTAAAAATAGCTTTAATCACAAGGATTAAAGCTATTTAGACCTCTAAGAGTTATTGATAGTTCTAGGAAAACTATCACTCTATGTTTTTATTATACAATATCTATTAACCATTTTCAATATAGTATTATAAGTAATATCAAAATTTATTTATTCTTAATCAACTCAACAATTCTTTCTGTTGCATCAAATTTCGCCAAATGAGAAGCATTTTGTTTCAAATAATTCATCTTAATAGGATTTTTTACAATCTCTACAACAGCTTCTCTCAAACGATTTGGGTCAAGTTCTTTATCTTCTATATAAGTGCAAGCGCCCATTTCCAAAAGATATTTAGCGTTAATTCTTTGGTGGTTTGCCGCTGCGTATGGATATGGAACTAGAATTGGCGCAGCACCTGAAGCGCAGATTTCTGAAAGACTCAACGAACCGGCTCTTGATACCACAATATCACTGGATTTGAGAACTGATATCATGTCCATAAAATATGGTTTTATAATCAAGTTTTTATCTTGTTCATAATTAGGATAAATTTGTCCAAGTCTTTCCAAAACATTTTCATAATTCTTTTTGCCGGTTTGGAAAATTATCTGCAAATTCAATTCTTGAGAGAACTCTTTTAATAATTCTATAGTTGTGTTGTTTATTGATTTTGCACCTTGAGAACCACCCATTACACAAAGAGTAAGTTTGTTTTCCAATCCCATTCTTGCACGAGCTTCTTCTTTTGTAAGTGTTGCGAATTCTTCTCTGATTGGATTTCCGGTAACAACAGCGTGTTTGTTTGGAATGAATTTTTTTGCTTTTTCAAAAGCCAAAGAAACGTATTTTGCTCGTTTACATAATTTTCTTGTAACTAACCCAGGCATAGCATCACAATCGTGCATTACATAAGGAGTTTTAGTTATTCTGCAAGCAAAAATCATTGGTGCTGAAACATATCCGCCGGTTGCAAAAACTGCATCAGGCTTGTATTTTTTGATATATCGGACAGAACGAATAATAGCTTTAACAAGTTTTACACCCCAAACAAAGAATTTAGGGTTCAAACCACGTGGCATGCCGGAAACACTTACGTGCAAAAATTTGTAACCTTTTTTTGTAGCAAGTTCATATTCCATGTTGCGCTTGTTACCAACATAATAGACTTTCGCATCTGCGCTTAATCTGTCTGCTACTGCTAGTGCGGGATAAATATGTCCTCCGGTACCACCACCGGTGACAAAATATGTGCTATTGTATACTTCTGACATTACCAAACCTTATCCTTTTTACATTGTCTTTTGATATATTTAATAAAATTCCAATCATCCATAATGATACCATAATAGATGAACCACCGTAACTAATAAATGGCATTGGAACACCTGTTGCAGGTACGAATGAACTTGCAACCCACATGTTTAAAAATCCTTGGAAACATATTGAGAACGTAAGCCCTAAAGCAAGTAATTTTCCATACATATCTTGGCATTTTACGGCAATCAAAAATCCTCTCTGCAAAATTGTCCAGAATAGGCAGATGATTAATAAACATCCGATAAATCCGTGTTCTTCACCAATTACTGCGTAAATAAAGTCAGTATGCGCTTCCGGAAGCCAAGCCAGTTTTTGTTTAGAACTTCCATAACCAACTCCATATAACCCTCCGGACGCAAATGCTACAAGCGACTGGATGATGTTATATCCTGCTCCCAATGGGTCAGCTTCTGGATGAAGCCAAGTTTCGATACGAGATGATTGATAACCCTTCAAACCTTTTAATAACAATAAAGGAATCATCGTACTCATTCCGCAAAGAATTAATTTTAAAGAACCGCCTGCGCAAATATAAATTGCAACCGAAGTTGCGAGCAATAATAAAACCATACTCAAGTTCGGCTGAATAAAAATAAGTCCAACCATAAATAATATCGGTGCAAAAGCCCAGACAATTTTTTCATTGTCCATAATATTTGCATCTTTATAAAAAGCACCTGCTAACAACAAAACTACTGCTGGTTTTGCGAACTCAGACGGCTGCAAACTAAGAGGTCCTATATTAATCCATCTTTGAGCACCATTAACCGTTACGCCAGCAAATTTTACGAGAAGTAACATCATTATTACAACACCAACAAACGGCATTGTGTAATTAATTAATTTTTTGTAATGGAAATTAGATAAAAATCTTAGACCGAAAATTCCGACAATTACACCAAAAATCTGCTGGATTAAAAATCTTGCAGGATTTAATCCCATGTCAATACATTTAGGAGCACTTGCGGAAAATATTGCCATCAAACCAATTACGACCAAGAAAATAACTGCAATCATAAGTGGTCTGTCTGATTGCATGTTTTGTGAACTCATTTTATCAGTGGGTCTGCTATTTTGATAAGACATACTGTTTAAAAACTTCTCCTCTGTGCTCGTAACTGTTGAACATGTCAAAACTTGCGCAAGCCGGTGAAAGCAACACTACATCAGGTTTTAAGCTGATTGCTTTATCAATTGCGTCTTCCATCGTGCGTTCTTTTATTATATTACTAAAACCATTTTTTTTCAGATTTTCTTCAAATCTTTCTGTCGCTTCACCAATCAAAAGAACGGTCTTTATATGCTTATTAATAGAATGGCACATCTCAGTTAAATCAGTGTTCTTATCCCTTCCGCCAAGAATTAAAGCTACATCTTGATTGTTGAAAGAATCTATTGCAACGATAGAAGCCTCCGGATTTGTTGCCTTAGAATCATTAAAAAACGTGATACCGTCCATTGTACGAACTTTTTCAAGTCTATGTTCCGGCGCTCTAAAACTCATGATTTGCGCTCTAATGTCCTCATTTTTCATACCAACAAGTTTAGCGATAATAATACCGCACATTATGTTTTGGTAATTATGATGACCCACTAAAGGACAATCCGCAAGAGTTATAACCTCTTCGCCTTTATAAAAAATCGCATTATTTTTAATGCCACAATCATGTTCATCATCAAAGAAAATCACATTTTTACATTTAGAAGCAAATTCTTTTAATTTAGTATCTTTAGCGTTCAAAATCGCATATTCAGGCTCTTGTGGCGGTAAAAATATTTTTGCCTTAGCATTAAAATAATTTTCCAAACCACCGTGCCAATCAATATGGTCAGGGGTGAAATTAGTCCAGCAAGCAATCTTAGCCCTAAATTTTTCTGTCATTTGAGCTTGATAAGAACTTATTTCACAAACTAAATAATCATGCTCTTCTTCTATCAAAGAAGTTGGAGGAACACCAATATTACCACAAACCGGAGCTGAAAAATCTTTGCTTAAAATATGTGAAACAAGAGCAGTAGTAGTTGTTTTACCATTTGTGCCTGTTATTGCAATAAAAGGAGTTTTTGTATTCAAATAAGCAAGCTCAATTTCAGAAATGATTTTTATTCCTTTTTCGTTTAAGCGTCTAAAGATTTCTGACTTTGGAGGAATTCCTGGGCTGGTTACTGCAAAAGAAGAGCCTGACAAAAATTCGTCACTATGATATCCACACTCAATTTTTATACCCAAGTCTTTTAACTCTTGAACCTGTGGCTTGAATTCTTCTCTTATATCAGCCAAACCTTTAGATTCAGTGATATAAACATCATACCCTTTTTTATGCAAAAATCTTGCCGCAGCAACACCGCTTTTTGACAAGCCCATTATTAAAACTTTTTCACCCATTCTTATTTATCCTTATATATAACCCCAATCCTCTCCCACAAGTCTTTGTCAGGAATTGCCTGACCTACTAACTAGAAGAGTGAATGAGTTATTAACCTAAAACCAAGTCGCCATTCTTCTTGATATGTTCAATCAATCCGCCGTCTTCAAGAAGTCTAATCATTACATCAGGAAGTGGTTCAATCATAGTTGTTGTACCTTTTGTAAGGTTTTTCAACGTACCTGCTTTTATATCCAAATCTAATTCATCACCGGCATCAATACCATCAGTATCACATTCGATTGCCAAAAGTCCGATATTGATTGCGTTTCTGTAAAAAATTCTGGCAAAAGATTTTGCAATAACTGCACCAACTCCCGCAATCTTAATTATTTGCGGAGCATGTTCTCTTGAAGAGCCAAGTCCAAAATTGTTTCCAGCAACAACAAAATCACCTTTCTTCATGTTCTTTGCAAAATTCTCATCTGCATCCTCAAGAACGTGTTTTGAAAATTCCTGTAAATCAGAACGCAAATGGAACAAGCGCCCTGGAGCAATATGGTCTGTAGATATATTATCACCAAATTTAAAAGCTTTACCCTGCATATAAATCTCCTCACTGACTAGCTCGCAACAACATTTCAAGCTATTAGAATGTACTACTCTTTATATATCTTCTCAACTATTCAACTTCTCAACTTCTCAACTCCTTAATTGTACCGGCATAACCAAATACAAATAATCTTCATCAGAAACAGGCGCAAATACTGTTGCAGAAAGCGGTGAATTTAATTTTATCGCAATCTCTTCTGACTCAACTATTTTCAAGAATTCTAGAATAAATTTGTAATTAAACGCAATTGCCAAAGGCTCGCTCATATACTTGATATCAATTTCATCCTCAGAATTACCGGCATCAGGAGAATCACCCGATAATTTTAGCGTATTATCTGCAAATTCAAACTTAACAATACTATTTTTTTCATTAACCATTACCGCAACTCGCTCTAAAGCAACTATCAAGCTTCCTTTATCAACAGTAGCTTCTTTAGGGAAAGTCTGTGGGATTAATTGATTATATTTCGGAAATTGTCCCTGCATTAGACGTGTAACAATCTTTGTCTTATCTATTGTAATAACAATTTTTTTCATCTCTTTGCAAATCTTGATTGTATCAGAGTCCGCAAGTAATGAAATCTTTGACAACTCTGATAAAACTTTTGATGAAATTAACATCTCAAAAGGTTTTTCTTCATCAGTCGAACTGTTCTTAACAACTTCTCTTACTCTAGCCAGTCTGTTACCATCTGTAGCCGCCATTTCTAATACGTTTTTGTTGACTTCACAAACAACACCGGATAACAAATTATTAGTTTCATAACCCGCAGCCGCAGAAACAACCTCTCTTATAGCCTTCGTAAAAGGTCTGGTTTCAATCTCCATACAGTCTTCTTCTGCTATATTTTCTTCAACCTGAGGAAATTCGTTAGCGGAAATACCAATAATATCAAACTTAGAGTTTTTACAAGTAATTGTTGCTGTAGAACCGTTTAACTCAAGATTAATCAACTCATCACTTAATCTTGACAAAATTTCACCCAATTTCTTTGCCGGTAACGTAAACTTACCCTCGGTTTCTACATTCGCATCAATTAGCGTTATAATCGATAAATCAAAATCTGTTGCAGTTAACTTAATCTGATTAGTTCCAACTGTTTCTATCAAAACATTCGCTAAAACAGGCTGCAAACCCTTAACAACCGTAGCTCTTTCTACTATCTTTATACCATTCAACAGGTCGTCCTTATTCGCAACAAATTTCATTCGATATACCCCTTAAAATACTTGTTTTACAAGGTAATTCTAATACAAATTAAATCTAATTACAAGTGCTACGCACGGTACTACGTACGTAGGTATTGGGTCGGCTTCTTGGTAGAAATTACAAGATTATTTTATTAATTACCAGCTCCGCCTCAATGGTAGAACTACCGGTATAGATATTGGGACGGCTTATAGAAAGATGATTAGAGGCGAAGATGCGAAGATGCATAGGGATTTATTTAAATATGGCGCATTTTTTTGAATACAATAGTGCCATGTCATTGCGAGAAAATCTATGATTTTCGTGGCAATCCAAAATAAAAGGAAGTTTAATTCTTGACTTTTTATTTCCAAACATTAAATCCTTACTAACAATGGCTTTGGGGTTACAAATGTAAATTATTGTAACAAAACACATAAAAACCCTAAAGTTTTTCAAAAAAATGCCGATATAAAAAATGTAAGCAAAACCGAGAATAATTCAGGAAAGGATTTAACAGAATATGCGTATCGAAAATGAAATGTTATCAAGATTTAACAAAATTGAAGACGAAATGTCAAAAAACCAAGAAATGATACTATCTAATGAACTAGATTTTTTCTTTGACAATGTAATGGACACAGTTGTAGACTTCTTTAAAGAAGAAAGTTACGCTTGTTAAATCCATAAAATGTAAGACCCAAAAATATATTTTACTCACTTTTTCTTTTTCTAATATCGGAGGTGGAATCCAAAACACCTCCATTTTAATTGTAAAAAAATGTTAATAAAAATCAATTTTTACTAGCCAAAATACTTATTACTAATATGAAGGTTTTACGTACAATTAATCCAAATAGTAATATGTTTCAACGTGCTTATAAAAGATTGAGCACAGTTTGTTTTGACAAAGATTACACTCTACATGATATTAAAACAGAATACAGTAGGGCATAAGATTTATTTGTAGCTAATGGTCAAGCTCGTAATTTTTTCAAACAAACTCTCGGACTGACTAATCATGTTGAATCACAAGGTGATATAGGGGTGAGCGCATTATTACTTAATGAATTAAGCAAATTAGCTGTTGCATGCGGATTTAAAAAAGATGCCGAAAAATTGCTATATAGATCTATTGAAACTCATCGACAATCAAGTGATAGTCTCCATGAATTAGCTAGGATTAATGACTTAGAAATGTTATACAAAAAAGGCTATGGTAAAAAGAAGAATTTTAAAGCTCTTAGAATGAAAAAAGAATGCTGCAAAAAAGTACTCGAAAATTATGAAGAAAGCAAAAGAAATTTTTTGAGCTTTAATAAAATGCCTACTTCAATCGAAAGTGTTGCAACACAATTAGCTTATACATATGGAAGAATTGGAGAATTATTAGGATGCAATAATGCTGTTGATGCAATCAGAGCGTTAAATAAATCAAGAATGATAAACTTACAATTAGGTAGATATCGTGCAGCTGATTCAGCCAGATACAAAATCGAAGACATAAGAGAATTCATAAGAAGTAAATATTGGTAAATTACACATATATTAACCAACAAAAAAAGACCGATTGAAAAATCGGTCTTTTACTATATACTATCTTCTACACATAAGTCTTTATTTACGTAAGAAATCAGGTATTTGAATGTCTGAGAAATTAGACATTGTAGGAGCTTTTGGTTGTTGAGTATTATTAAACGCTCCTGAGAAAAATTCAGCTGCACTGATTGAACGATTTTCTACTTTTTCTTCAATCGGCATTTGAGATTTCAACTCAAAACCTGTTGCAATAACCGTAATTTGAATTTCACCCTGAATATTATCATCAACGACAGCACCAATGATAACTCTTGCATCATCAAGAACTGCATCGTTAATAATGTTTGTTGCATCAGTAACTTCGTGTAATGTCATATCAGGTCCACCTGTGATGTTAACAATAACACCAGAAGCACCATTGATAGAAGTTTCTAACAATTGAGAATTGATAGCAATCTTTGCAGCTTCAATTGCTCTGCCTTCACCTGTTCCACGACCGATACCCATCAATGCTGAACCAGATGCAGCCATTACACTCTTAACGTCCGCAAAGTCTACGTTTATCAATCCAGGTATAGTAATGATGTCAGAAATACCTTGAACACCTCTTAAAAGAACTTCATCAACTACGATGAATGATTCTTGAAGAGATACTCTTCTATCTACAACATCTAATAACTTGTCGTTAGGAATAACGATTAAAGCATCAACAGATTCTCTTAATCTTTCCAAACCTTGTTGAGCTTGGTTTTGTCTTCTCTTACCTTCAAATGAGAATGGTTTTGTAACAACACCAATTGTCAAAATTCCTAAATCTTTAGCTATTTTAGCAACTACAGGAGCTGCACCGGTACCTGTTCCACCGCCCATGCCGGCAGTAACGAATACCATATCTGCGCCTTCAATAGCGCTTGTAATTTCTTGTTGTGCTTCTTCTGCAGCCTTTTCACCAACTTGAGGTTCTCCGCCTGCACCAAGACCGTTTGTTAATTTAGGTCCAAGCTGTATTTTATTCTTGCAAGTTGAATAATTTAATACTTGTAAATCTGTATTCATTAACCAGAATTCAACACCTGTTAATCCTGATTTAATCATTCTGTTTACAGCGTTTCCGCCGCCACCACCAACGCCGATAACCTTGATTTTTGCAGGGCTTATACCTGGGGCTGAAGGTTGTTCCATATTATCTGATGATTGAATATTTTCAATATCTTTTCTTCCAAAAATATCTGGTCCTAAATTGTCCACGATTATTCCTCTTTTTTCTACTTTATCTATACTATACCACTATATTAACATACTATTTTAAATAGAAACAAATGTAAAGTTATTGGAGATAAATTTAATATAAATTTACATGACAAAACCATGTATTGACTGGAATTAGAGCTTAATTTATTCTAGAAAATAAGTTAATTCTTTACATTTGGAGAAAATCAAAAATTAAATTAAAATATATTAAGTATGATGTGTGTAAAACAAACTTTGTTTAAGATTCATGTATAGCAAATTTATTTTTTATGTGTTTTCAATAATAAGAAAGGGATAAACCGTGTCAACATTTGGTGATTATAAGTCGTATAAACAGTATGAGCCATATTACGCAAATTGGAAGCAAATGCGTAATTACAAAGAAGCACAACAAGAAAAGTTTATATCTTTACATCCGGATAAAATTAATAAAGTAGATATTCAGAAAAGCGAAGCTTTATTGCGAGCAATAGATATTATGGATGAATATTCACAAAAAAGAGCTGAAGACATGGAAGTTGCGACAGAAATGGTTGTCGGATATGGTTTAGAAGCTGCAATGCTTGGTGGAGGTTTATTGGGCGGTTTAGTAGGTCTTATTCCTCCTATAAAAAGTTTTTTAATTAAACAATTTGGTACAAATAAGGCTTTAAAAACTATTACGGGCATGATTCCAATGGGTTTTGGAGCTTTAGCAGGTATAGTTGCGGCATTTCCTCTTTATGCTTGGGCTGCAAAAACCGAAGTTTCCGCTTCAAGAAAAGGACGATTTGAAGCAATGCAAAAAGAACTTAAACATCCGAATGCATTTGCTATTTTAACAGATGAACAATTGATAGAAGCGCAAGAAATTGCTAAAAAAATTCCTTTAAATGACAAAAAAAATAAAAAAGAAGGGATTTTCAAAACAATTAAAAATATGGCAATAGACAGCAAAAGTTACACTCAGCAGAAAAAACAATTTGAAATTGAACTTTTGGAAGCTTCTAAGCATAAAGAAGATAAAATGACATCGGAAGAAATAGAAAACGCAAAAAAAGATCAACAATTATTAACGAAGCTTGTTGAAAAAATTGATATCGCTTCACAGGATTATGCAGAAAATGCCGAACTTGCAACACAAACACTTTCTACATTAGCGCTAGGACTTGGGGTTTTATTTTCTCTTGGCGTTGACAAAGTTTTGAATTTATTAAAAATTAAATCTGCTGATAAAGTAAGTATGGTTACAAAAGGATTATCAATAGCAGCGCCGATTGGTTTAAGTATTCTTGCAGCACAGATACAAAAAGAAGCTTCGAGAGTTGGAAGATTTAAGGCAAAGCAAGAATTGATGAATAATCCAGCAAAACTTGCCTATGTTTCTGATGAAGATGCAAAAACGGTTAAAGATGTTCACGTTGAAACAACAAAAAAAGAAAATATTTTTGAATTCTTTACACACGCATTCAAAGATAATAGAGAATATAAAAAATACAAAAAGATAACTGCCCAAAAAGAAGAACGATTCTATAAGGCGCTAGAAAATATGAAATTAACTCCGGAACAAGAAAAACAAGCCAAAACATTACAAAGAAATACGTTTAAAACCTTTAGTAAAGTTGATGAAAAATCACAAAAATATTCAGAAAGCATTGAAGCGCTCGGTCAAGCAATAGCATTACCGATAAGCCTTTTATTCACAGGTATTGCAGCGGCATTTGGTACAAAAATGATTGCTAAAGCATTGCAGTCAAAAAATCCTGCAGAAAAAACAACTGCTTTTACTAAATACATTGGTTTAGTTGTACTTTCGTCCATTCCATCAATTTTTGTTAATGCGATTATTACTAAAGAACAAAAAAATGCTTCAAGAATTGCTAATATGCTTGCTATTAATGAAATGCAGGATTATAGAGATTTTAGATAAGTTTTTGAAAAAAATAAAAATTGATTTAAGAACATGAAATTTTACACGCACACTTCCCAAAATTATTGATTTCATTTTGAGAATTGTTATAATTAGAATATGGACGGCTTTAGCATTGGTAAAATTTTAGCACATTTACGAAACCCTGAAATATATTTGAAAAAACTCAAACAGGATGTAGTAAATACAAATACAGGATTTAATACAGCTTTATCCCAGCCAAAACCTAATATTGTTCAAAACAGTATTCAATCAACGGCAGCTCTTATGCAACAAATACAAATGAACCAACTGGCTAGTATGGATAGAGCCGTATATATTAGAAATTTGTTGGGATTGCCTCAAACACTCGACAATTTGTTGATGGCAACTCAAAATCCAAATAGTCCGTTGAGTAATACATCTTTGATTTTAAATGATTTGAATGAAGAGTTATTAAAAAATCAAAAAATGATTGCAGAAATTTTTGATGAGAATTCTGAAATTTTGCCAAACCAACAAATAGTTCAAAATCAAGTAGCTTCTAAAGATGCAATTGCATTATTTTTTAGTGGAATGATACACATGCCTGCAATTTCAGAAGCTATTTTAAAAAACAGTAAGCAAGCAGTTGCAAATTTAATTATAGCAATGGCTTCAGCTTCTAAAAACGGCATGACGAATGAACAAATTCGTGACACACTGGGAATTATAAATTCTTGTATCGCAATGGCAGAATCTAATAATCCGGCTCAAACTTTAAAGAGTTTGATGTTGTTATATTTACCTTGGCTTCCGCTAAATGAAGGAGTTGGATTTGATTTAGAAGTTACAACTCCGGAAGGTGAAAATGAATCAAATGACTCAAAATTAACAGTTTTAATCCAAACAAAAAATTTTGGTAATGTTAAAGGAGTTTTCACACTTACAACTTCTAATTCTGTTGATGTTTATATATTGTGTGCAGAAGGATTTCCTAAAAAAACTTTACAAAAAAGTCTTATGGAAGAAAGTTCTTCGCACGCTATGAATACAACAATTGATATCGAAGCGGTTGAGCCTAAAAACAAAGAAAAATCAGAAGTTCAAGAAGCAAAAGTAAATCTTTCTGCCACAAATGAAATGAATCCTTATTTGCTTTTAATGGCGCACGCTTTTATCAGAAATACTATTTTTATTGATTCTAATGCAATTGTAGAAGAAGAAAATGACACTAATTCTTAACCGGTATTCTTTTTGCAACTTGACTTGATAATATTAAAGCTTTTTCTGCAAAAATTATTGGCAAATGATTCAAACTACCTTGAATAGATATCATCGCATGGTTATAAACCAAGCGTTCACTAGCACCCGCAATTATCAATCCTTCAAATGTTTTAAACAATCTATCAAGTATACGTTCAACAGACAAATCCTTGACTATTTTTTCATTCATAACCGGTATTATACCCCAATTAATCCTTCCGCCTTTTGCAAGAAATTCGTTAACTTTATCTGCAATAATATTCAAATTATTCGGATTATTATACGCATCAAATGAAATTATATTTGCACCGGCTTCGATAGGTATTTTCCAATCACACTTTTCAAAACATTGAATACCTGCATAAGCACCTGTTTCTTGAATTTTAGAAATAACTTTATTAAACATATTAATAATTATATCTCTTGTTATTTCCTCATTATTACGTATAATTTCCCCAGCTTTATACAAAAGTGGTTCTTCTAAGATAATCACCGGACGAGTATCAGGTGACACCTTGATTATTTCTTTTATTATCCACAATGCACGTATACTAATTGCTTGAATAATAAATTTTCTATAAAATTTATCAAGAATCAATGGAGATTTATCCGATTTTAAAAGAGTTAATGATGTAGAAAATGGTCCCATTAAGTTAACAACAGTTTCTTTAGGCTTTATTCTTTCTACAATTTGCAAATATTTTGATAAGAAAAATGTATTAAATCCAAAATGATCAATATTTTCAATTGTTGGATTGTTAAATGTTGAATCTAAAAACAAAAATTCAGATTTATAATGATCAGCATCATCATCAAACAAAACTTTTTTCCCATTAAAACTAATACCAGGCAAATTATTTAATGTTCTATATAATACTGAATCTTCTGATGATGCTAAAGGTAAGTTTGCAAGATACGGTATGTCTTCAAAAAGTTTAACAATCATTTTTGTAGCAGCTTTGTCAGTATCATACGGTAAATCACCCACGGGCAAACATTTTGAAATCTTTTTAACATGTGTATGCATTATACAAGCTCTTTCTTTTGTTTAAAAATACAACATTAAAAAAAACGTGCCGTTATATATTTTGTCGGCACGTTTTTGTTTAAATTTTAACTACGCTTCAGCTTCTTCTGTTTCTTCTACGTGTTCTTTAACAACTTCTGAAGCTGTAACTACAACTTTTAATTCAGTTTTAACTTTTGAAGTCAATTTGATTAACATTGTGTATTCACCGATTTTATTGATAGGAGCGTTCAATGAAACAGTTTTTCTATCAATTTCAATGTTTGATTTTTCTTTTAATTCTTCGCACAATTTTTTAGTTGTAATTGTACCGAATAATTTTCCGCTTTCACCAGCTTTTGCAGATAATTCAATAGAACCGATTTTTTCGATTTGTTCTGCTTTAGCTAAAGCTTCTTGATGTAATTTTTCTTGTTTTGCTCTTAATCTTGCAATATTTTGTTCTCTGTTTTTAAGAGCACCTTCTGTTGCGATTTCTGCATAATTTTTTGGAATAAGATAGTTTCTTGCATAACCATCTTTAACATTTACTAAGTCACCAGCTTCACCGATGTTTTGAACTTCTTTTTTCAATATTACTTGCATTCTTTTTTCTCCTTTAACTATTATTGGGCTAGTATAGTTCTTATATTACCCGAAAAAACATGAATTGTCGAGCCCCCATGCACTTTCATTTCAAAATTTGTGTAGATTTGTTACAAAGAGTTTTGTTTACAAAACTTCACATTTTAATAAAAAAAGGCAATTTTTCATGTTCATCTGACTTTATATATATACCTAGGATATCAAAAGTCACTACATTTTAATAAAGGAGATGCAATTTATGGCAAGAGTACTAATTTCAATGCCCGAAGAATTTTTAGACAGAATCGATCAAGTAGCAGAAGGAGAAAACAGGACTCGTTCCGAGTTAATCAGAGAAGCATTGAGAAGTTATATGTATAAAAGTCGAGTAAAAGCTAACACTATGGCTGGTAAAAATGCCGCTATTTTAGAAGCATTACTGGATTAGAAAAATACATAGTATGAAAAAGATTTAGGCATCCGTTGGATTTTGCAGATATTATTTCAATCTGCAATATCTGACAGAGAAGCGGAAAAAGGAAAAGGATTTTAGGTTTAAATAACGCTGCATTTTTGTAGCGTTTTTTTATTATAATAAATTTATGCAAATATATTCTGACAAATGTTTTGAAAATCCGATTGAAATAATTTCTGCTGAAGGTGACTTAAAATCTGCTTTTGAAAGAATTGAAGAACTTAGAAAAAAATATTATCTTCTCGGATATATCACATATGATTTTAAAAAATTATATTTTGAAGTTTTTGATAAATACAAAAAATATACTCCGAATTCTCCAAAACAACTTGGAACAATCATTAAGCCGATGATTTCAAAGGAACAATACGTTTGCGCAATCAATAAAATTAAAGAATATATTGCCAATGGTGTGACGTATGAAGTTAATTATACATACCCATCAGAAGTTTTGACTAACTTAAACGGACTTGAATTGTATGAAGCAATTTTAGAGAAGCAAAAAACGCCCTATAACACTTTTTTAGAAACAGACGATTTAACTTTGCTTTCTTTTTCTCCGGAATTATTTTTTAAGCTTGATGGAAATAAAATTTTAACAAAACCAATGAAAGGCACTGTTCCTTGTCTTAATGACGGTAAAGACGAAGAAAGGCAGGATTTTCTTTTTAACGACGAAAAAAATCGTGCTGAAAACATTATGATTGTTGATTTGTTGCGTAATGATTTGGGAAGGATTTCTAAAACCGGTACGGTGCAAGTAGATAAGCTTTTTGAAATCGAAAAACATCCGACAGTTTTTCAAATGACATCAGAAATATCCGGAGAATTGGAAAAGGATATTACTCTTTACGATATTTTTGAGGCAATTTTTCCTTGTGGTTCAATTACCGGAGCGCCTAAAATCTCTACAATGCGTGTGATTGAAGAATTAGAGCCTTTTGAACGCAATCTTTATTGTGGAGCAATAGGGTTTTTGTCAGCTGATATTGCAGAATTTTCAGTACCAATTAGAATTCTGTACGGCAAAAACAATAAATATAATTATCATGCCGGCGGAGCAATTGTTTGGGATTCTACTGCAGAAGACGAATGGGACGAAACACTTGTTAAAACAAAATTTCTTCAAACAGATTTTCAGCTTATTGAAACAGCTGTTGATGATTGGGCAAGACATGTTAAAAGGATGAAAAAAACCGCATTAGAATTGGGTTTTAAGTGGAACGAGGATATTGAAAAAATAGGAATTAAAGGTTTGACACGTGTTTTGTTGAATAAGAATGGGGATTTTGAAGTAGAGTATAAAAAGTTACCGGAAATAATACAAGGCAAACAAAAAGTTAAATTAGGTAGAAAAATTTCTTCCGCCAATCCTTTTCTTTATCACAAAACGACAGTAAGGGAAGGGAAGCCGAAGGATTGCTTTGATATTATCGAAATAAATGAGCGTGGCGAGATTACAGAAGGAACTTACACTAATATAGCTGTTGAAAAAGACGGAAAACTTTATACTCCACCAATTTCCTGTGGATTACTTGGTGGAACTTATAGAGAAAAATTGATTGAAGAATGTAAATTAGAAGAAAAGATTTTATATCCTGACGATTTAGAACGGGCAGAAAAAATATTTTGTTTTAATTCTGTTCGTAAACTTGTAGAGGTGGAATTATGCTCATAATCGATAATTACGACTCTTTTACATACAATATTGTTCAATATATAAAGATTTTGGGCATTAATTCGATTGTAATAAAAAACGACGAAATGAGTTTGGAGGAAATTAAAAAGCTCAATTTTTCACGCATAATTCTTTCTCCAGGGTGGGGAAATCCTGATAATTCCGGAGTTACGATGGAAGTTATTGATTTTTATAAGGATAAATGTCCAATTTTAGGTGTTTGCCTTGGTATGCAATGTATTGTCAAATATTTTGGCGGAGAAATTATGAAAGCGCCGGAACCATTCCATGGTAAAAATTCAGAAATATTTTTTGATGAAGATTTTGAGCTGTTTAAAGGATTTAAACAAGGATTTAGTGCAACGAGGTATCATTCATTGATGGTTAAGATTGCCCCCTCACCCCATTTTTCTGATTTTCAAGCTAACGCTTTCAAATCGAAAAATTACCCCTCTCCCACAAGGGGCGAGGGGAGTACAAAACAATCTCGTGACTTTCCTACGTGCGTAGCACCTCCCACAAGGGGCGAGGGGAGTACAAAGCAATCTTGTGACTTACCTACGTGTGTAGCACCTCCCATAAGGGGCGAGGGAGAGGCTCAAATTACTGCTTGGACAAAAGATAATATTCCAATGGCTTTAAAGATAAAAGATAGACCGATTTTTGGTGTGCAATTTCATCCGGAAGCAATTCTTACTGATAATGGTATTGATATTTTCAAAAATTTTTTACAAATAGAAATGTAACAAATTACACTTATTCTACTACTGGATTGTTACATTTTTTTATTCTTTATTATACAATAGTTTTAAGGTTTGTAAGCACTTGAGGTAAAAATGTTTAATGAAATTAAAACTCACGAAATAACTGTCGATATTGTAATTTTGACAATTAAAGATGATGCGTTGCAAGTTTTACTTGTTAAAAGGAACAATGAACCGTTTAAAGATAAATGGGCAATTCCGGGTGGATACGTAAGAATGTCAGAAAATCTTGATGAAGCGGCAATGAGAGTTTTAAAAGAAAAAACTAATGTTGATAATATTTACCTTGAACAGCTTTATACATTTGGCGACCCGCTTAGACACCCTGTATCCAGAGTTATTACTTGTGCATATTTTGCGCTAATCAGAGCGGAAGATTTTAATGTTATTACAACCTCAGAACTTGCTTGGCATAAGGTTTCTGATTTACCGCCTTTAGCATTTGACCACAAGGAAATTATTGAATACTCACTTAAACGTACTCGTGAACGCTTGGAAATGTGTCCTGTAGCGTATCAATTACTTAATGAAAAATTTACTTTGACTGAAATGCAAAAAGCTTACGAAATGATTATGGAAAAGAAATTGGATAAGCGTAATTTCAGAAAAAAAGTTATAACAACTGATGGTTTAAGAGAATTGAACGAGTTTTCTAAATCATCATCGAAACGACCGGCTCGTTTGTACACTTTTGATAATATCAAATTGAATTCAAAACGTGCGCATTTTATTAAAAAAGCAATCAAAAAATAAAAAGGTCGGAAAAAAATATTAAAATACCAAAAGGAGAATAAATGTTAACAATTTTTTGGACAATATTAGTTGTATCAGCTCTATTATTAATCGTATTAATACTTATGCATTCACCAAAAGGTGATGGAATCGCAGGGATAGGCAATGCTGCTCAAGTATTTTCTTCACAAAAAAGTGCAGAAAAAGGTTTAAATAAATTAACCGGAATCGTAGCAGCAGTATTTATCGTTTGTGTATTTTTGCTTGGTTTTGGCATAATCAAGTAATTGTGAGGAAAAATGCTTAATCAATTTTCAAGAACCGAACTTTTGTTAGGAAAAGACGGCATAGAAAAGCTTGCCTCTTCTCGTGTTGCTGTTTTTGGTATTGGTGGAGTTGGCGGTTATACGGTAGAAGCTCTTGCAAGAAGCGGTGTTGGAACTTTTGATTTGATTGATGATGACAAAATCTGTATCACAAATATCAACAGACAAATTTATGCTTTAAGAAGTACCGTTGGCAAATATAAAGTTGATGTTGCAAAAGATAGAATTTTAGACATCAATCCTAACGCAGTTGTTAACACTTATAAAACTTTTTACACTCCGGAAACTGCTGATGAATTTGATTTCAGCCAGTATGATTATGTAGTTGATGCGATTGATACGGTAGTTGGAAAACTTAAAATAGTTGAAAAAGCTAAAGAAGTTAAAGTTCCTGTAATTTCTTCTATGGGTGCAGGTAACAAGATGAATCCGACTATGTTTGAAGTTACTGATATATTTAAAACTTCTGTTTGCCCGCTTGCAAAAGTTATGCGACAAGAACTGAAAAAAAGAAAAATCAGAAAACTTAAAGTAGTGTATTCAAAAGAAATTCCGATTAAACCGAATGATGATATTGAAATCAGTTGCAAAAAACATTGCGTTTGCCCTCCGGGAACTGTGAGAAAATGTACTGCCAGAAGACAAATTCCGGGAAGTAATGCTTTTGTGCCTTCTGTTGTCGGTTTAATTATTGCAGGCGAAGTTGTTAAAGATTTGACTGAATTTGATAAAAAAAATTAATTATTTTATTTTTTGTTGTAATTACAATTGAAGTGGTAAAATCGACGTGTTATAATCAGTTTTGTAAAGAGAAAAACATTGAGAAATCTCGATGTTCAAGATGAAAGGAATAAATTATGGCAAAATACGTATGTTCAATTTGTGGTTATACTGCTGAAGGTGAAGCACCTGAAAAATGTCCTGTTTGCGGAGCTGCAAAGGAAGCTTTTGTATTAATGGCTGATGATAATAAAAATTATGCAGACGAACACAGAATTGGTGTTGCAAAAGATGTTGATGCAGAAGTTCTTGAAGGCTTAAGAGCAAACTTTATGGGCGAATGCACAGAAGTTGGTATGTACCTTGCAATGGCAAGACAAGCTGACAGAGAAGGTTATCCTGAAATTGCAGAAGCATTCAAAAGATACGCATTCGAAGAAGCTGATCACGCTTCAAGATTTGCGGAACTTCTTGGAGAAGTTGTTACTTCTTCTACAAAGAAAAACCTTGAATTGCGTGCAGAAGCTGAATTTGGTGCGTGTGACGGCAAGATGAAAATTGCTAAACGTGCTAAAGAATTAGGTTTAGATGCAGTTCATGATACAGTTCACGAAATGGCTAAGGATGAAGCTCGTCACGGCCGTGGATTCGATGGCTTATTAGCTAGATATTTTGGAAAATAGGATATAGTGTATACTTTATAATATACTTGAAAAGGATGGCTCAAAAAGTCATCCTTTTTATATTTGGCTCTTACATTTGCCTAACTCATATTGACAAATAGGAGTAAATAGTAAATAATAAAAACACAGGGTGATAGTTTCTCAAGCTATCAGATACCTTGTAGAGTTCTAAGTGGTGCTTACCTTTTTAGGTGGGTGCCACTTTTTAATATGTTCAAAATCAAAAAGATTAAAAATAATGTCAAATTGATGTCGTTCATATTGACCTCATTTTACATCAAGCGGAGTAAGTTTAAATTCAAACTACTAGTCCCATTTACCCCCTAGTCGGGAAACCAACCCGAGTTCTAAGATATATTGTTGATGGTTTCCGTTTCAAAAGATATCTTTTACCCTGCAAAATTTATAATATAATAAATTCTATTATTTGTCGAACTCCTTAGAATTTACTTTCTTTTTATTTTATAACAATACAAAAACAAATATTTTACTTCTATCATAAAAGCACGCAATATAACGAATCTATTGTTAACCAATATCATTCTGTAGATGAGGTTTTAAAATATTATCAAAATGCCATTTTTATTAATCCTAAAATATGCCATTCAAATTATTATACATTATTATTGAGCATTCTATCAGTAATAATTAAATTTTTTAATTACTGTTCAATTTTTGTATCAAGTCATTTGTAATATCAACACCGCCGGAAAATACGCTTCTTGCATCTAAAATTGCATCTAGTCCTTTTTCTAAACGAATTTTTTCCGTTACGGCATGAATTCTTGTATAAACTTGCTCTTCACGTTTTTCTCTAAACGAATTAAAAGCGTCTTCTTTCGCTTTCAATTCTATTCTAACAGTATCTTCAAACTTTTTTTTCTGAACAGCAGATTCTATTTTATTAAACTCATTTTCTTTGTTTATCAAAAATTGTTGGATTTCATTGCTTTTTGTTTCAATTTCTCTCAAGCTTGACTTTGCGTACTGATAATTTTCTACAACTCTATCATAATTTACATAACCTACTCCGCCTGCAAAAACAGGGGTACAAGCTAATAAAAGCAATAAAATATATAAAATTTTTCGCATTCTATTCTCCTTGCCTACCAACCGTAACCATTCATTCCGCCAGAGCCAAACGTAAAGTATCCGCCTTTTGAACCGTAGCTTCCCGGATTTGTAATCGGTATACCATAATCAACAGAAATAGGACCAACCCCTGGGATATAAACTTTTAAGCCAATACCGGCTGTAATTGCGCTCATAGGTCTATCATACAAAACGCTTGAAATTGTTGGGTCAAATACTTTTCCGGCATCAACAAAGAATGTTAAACGCATTTTTTGGAAGAAATCCCATTTAAGCTTATCTACTAATGGAATTGGAGTAGCAAGTTCTGCAGAACCCATCACAAAAGCGTCACCCGTACCGACACCACTCATTCTGAAACCTCTGATTGAATAAGGGCCGCCTAAACGGAATGCCATAACTTCCGGCATTTCATCACCGTGTACTTTAACTCCACCACGTGCAGATAGCGAGAAGGTTGATTTCTTTAAAACAGGGAAGAATTTTGTAATCCCACCAGCTACACGTCCGTTAGTATTCTTAAAATTGCTCATACTCAAAGCTTCTATAAACTTAGCATTCACAATCATACCATTTCTTGGCATTTCTTCTGAATCTAAGGTGCTGTATTTAAATCCTGGAGCCAGATTAATGAAAAATCCACCTGTAAGTTCTTTGGCTCTATCAACGATATTTAGATTTCTCAATGCGTACATTTGAGCAATTTTATCGTGGTCGCCTTCACTTATACTTATGTGTTCAATACCTGCATTGAATGTTGTTGATAAGTTTGTGCCGTGAACTTTGTGTTCAACCCCTGCGTTAACTCCAAATCGGCGTTCAATTGCAAGTGGAACTTGCCAACTGCCTAAATCTCTGTAATATAATTTTCCGGTTAAAGAATTATCCGCATTCAAGAAATATGGCTCAAAGAAGTTTAATTCAAGTTGGTAATTCATTCGGTTTTTAATAGAAGCATCACTTAAAAGTATACCTGAACCTAAAATTCCGGATACAGAAAGTCTTTGTCCTCTGCCAAGGAAATTGTTTTCGCTAATTGTTAGCGAACCAAATGCACCCAAACCATTGTCAATACCGCCACCTACAGATGCATTATTAGAGCTGTCTTCATCTACAACAACACTAACATTATATTCCCCTTCATTTGTTTCACTCGGATAAATTTCACGGTTAACTTCTTTAAATATTTTTGTAGAATAAATTCTGGCAAGGTCATCTTTCAGGTAATTTTCGTTATAAACCGTACCTGATTGAGTCATAATATTACGTGTAATAACATAATCTTTGGTTTTTTCATTGCCTTTAATCAAGATTTTGTCAATCACACCTTCTGATATACTAAAAATTAAATTTCCATCATCATTATCATCAACATTATCAACATTTGCGAGAATATAACCTTTATTATGATAATAACCATTTATTCTATCAATTGCATCATTAATTTTAGAAATATTTTGAGGTAAATTTTTCAACGGAGTTATGAAAGGAAGGAGCTCCATTGAAGATATAACAGTGTTTCCGACAATAGAAACATCATTAACAGGAATATTTTCTTCCAGATTAAATGTCAAATTAACAGTTCCGTCATTATTTAATTCAGGTTCAATCGACATTTTTTCTGTAAAAAATCCGATAGCATAAATTCGTTGCAAATCCATTTGGAGTAAATCTTCACTAAATATAGAGCCATTTTGCGTTTTAATATTATTTCTAATTAAAGAAGGATCAATTTTTTGTAAACCATTTATATAAACGTGACTGATAATTTTTCCGTTTAAATCTGATTGCTCTCCGGAATTTACTTCTGCAGAATATACGTTTTCTTTTGTTTCATCAAAAGATTTATCTTCAACAATTTCTTTTTCTACAATTCCGCCGGAAGGAGCAAAAAATGTATTTGTTGACTCGTCTGATTGATAATTTTTTCTACTATTTTCTTCTGAAGAAGTGTCTGTTAAAACTTCTGTCGGCGGTGAATTATCATTAATTTCTGATGTAAAATAATCAGATTCATTATTTGAATTTTCGCTATAAGGATTATATGGGGTAACAATTTTTATAACAGGTTTTGTTGTTTTAGAAGTATCGAGATAAAGCGGATTAACAAGTTTTACGGGTTTTGCGCCGGAAGAATAAATCGGTTCAAAAAAAGAAAAATCAGTTTCAGAAAAAGCAGGAGCACAAGATAAAACAGCTGACAATACCATAATGACAGCCATTTCCGAATATATCGGCGCTTTTCTCTTCTTAAAATTCATTCCCTGTTATATCTTATTGCTTGATTTTTTCAAGCAATATCCTTCCTTGTCTATTTTAACCTATATCGAGATTTGAGCCAATTTATTAAGAAATGTTAAATCCGGAAGGGCGAGAAATTTATGTTTACACTTTGCTAAATAATTTTTTTCTAATATCCCTAAAAGTGTATCTTCTCAAGCTCTTTGGTATTTTATTTATGAATTCTTGATAATCCTTAGGGACAAATTTTCTTCTCCAAGGTTTACCCGGTTTGCCTGCATAATGAAGCATTACAACATTTGCAACTTCTTTTTTAAGTTCTTCATCAGAATATACGTGTTTGATAAACTCGTATTCGGCAGATTTTGACCAATCGTCGCTATAATATAAGCTTTGGAATACTCCATATCGATATGGAAGGTTATAAATTTTATCACAAGCAATGTTTAGCGTATCTAAATCGAAGAATTTTAGTCTTGTATTGAAGGTTTTTATTACATCAAAAACTTTATCTACAAATTTTTCTTCTCTCAGTTTTTTGCAATTAAAGATTATAAAGCTTGAAATGTATGTCAATTCGTTTTTATTTTCCGGAAAATATTTGTGGCAAATCATATTTTCGTTATTAGGTTCCATAGCAACTGCGGCACATTCATAATCAGTTAAATCAATATTATAAGCTTCAGTTAAGTCATCTTTAAATAATACATCAGTATCAGCATAAATAACTTTGTCGTACTGTGGAAGAAGTTCCGGAATAAGAAGTCTGTAGTAAACAATTTCTGTCCAGCTTCCGCCTTTATTTATCGGTGCGTTTTTAAATCTGTCTTTAGAAATGTATTCAAAATGGATAGAATGGTTTGTACCTTCTAACATTTTTTCAAATTCTTTTGCGGTTTTATTGTCAATATCAGGGTGATAAACATAAATATCATAAGCAGTTTCAGGTTTTGCTGTATCAATAAGGCTTTTTACGGTTACAGCTGCACCAAGAACAATTCTTTTATCAAATGTAAAAACTACAGGTATTGTGTTCATTTTATTCTCCCATTTTTTGAATTAACGTATTAAAAATATTTTCAGCCGTTTGATTTTCTTTTATTATATTAACTTTTTCATACATAGTTTCATCCGGCATAAATTTTTCCATGTTGTGTTCATAAAAAACTCCAACGGTTGGAATGTTCATTGCATAAGACATGTGCAAAAAACCTGTGTCACAACAAATTGAACCTGATGATTTGAAAAGTACATAAGATGATTCTTCAAGGCTTAGTTTATTTGAAAAATTAATGACATTTTTGAAATCTTTCAATATTTCCGAATATCTTTTTATACTTTCGCCTTTGCCTAAAAGTACAAAGTTTTTTTCAGGATGATTTTCAACAATAGATTTTATTGTATCTGTTGGAATTTCTTTAGTCACTCTTGTGCTGGAAGGTACAAGAGCAATATAATTTTGTGGAAGTTTTATTGAAGTATTTTCCGGTGGATAAAATTTTATCGGACAATTAATCAAATGTTCTTTTGTAATTCCATTTAGGACACTTAATATTTCTTTTTGAGTTTTTTCACCTTCATATACAAAATCATATTTACTTTTTCTCCAAAATCTTGAATAACGCTTTGACTTAGGCGCTAGAATATATTTTGCATTAAGAAGTTTTGCCAAATTCATAGAACCTTGCGAACCATAAATCGGAAAAGCTGCATAAATATTTTTGTAAGGGAAATTTTTTAGAAATTTTATCGTTCCAAAAATTCCTTTATGTTCACCTTTTCTATCCCAAATAATAACTTCGTCAACATCTTTTTGGTACTTTGCAGCGGCTTCATAATGTGATGGAGCAAGCATAATAATATTTGAATTCGGAAAAATTCTTTTGATATTTTGTACAAGAGAATTTGTTAGCAAAATATCTCCTAAAAAATATGAATTGATTATTAAAAAATTCTTTTTTTCAGTTTTTATAGGCATATTTTTCCACTACCAATCAAATTTTTAAGATTGTTTTCAGATTTTTTATATAAATTATCGGAATATTTTTTCAAATTATTTTGCATTTCAGAATAATCTTCTGGAGTCATATTAATACCTTTAATTAAAGCATTTGCAAAATCTTCATCTGATTTATACAAAATAGAATTAGAATTATCAAATCCATTGATTGCGCCAAAACTTTCGATAATTACACAAGGTTTTGTAAACCCGTAAACTAATTGAAAATTACCGCTTGTGCCGGTTGTATTGTATCTGATGTGCATTGGGTCTTTTTCGTTGTAAGAAGTTATCATGAAATCGGCTTTTTCCAATTCGTCATACATTTTATTAAAAGGAAGTCTGCCTTTGATGTCAAAATATTGTTGCAATTCTTTTGGTAATTTTTTCAAATGACCTTTTCCGATTACAGTGATTTTAAAGTTTTTAATTCCCTGTTCGTGAAGCTTTCTAACGGAGTCAATAATCAAATCGTTGTTCTTCTTTTTCCCTTGAATAGCTCCAACTGTCACAAAATTTACTACTTCTTGATTTTTTGATGTGAGTTTAACTTCTCCAAAATAATGCGGATTAACAACAACAGATTTTGCTCCTTTGTAGTTTAATTCTCTTAGAGTAATCAGATTTTCTCTCCAAGTTCCGGCATCAACAGAATGCTTGCACTCGTGTTCTACAAAGAATAATTTTGATTTATCGACTTGCGGATTAAAAGTTTCGTAACATTGTTCATAATGGATACTGTCACAGAGTTTGCCGGAAGTTGTTACAAGAACACCTTCAACATCACTTAAATTATTTTTGTGGAAAAATTCTTTAACCTGTTTGCGTGACATTTTGTTTAATGTCAAATTTTCATCCTTAAATCTTGAAAATAAACCACTTTTATAATGCATAGGATTTACGATTACAGAAACGTGATACCCTAAATCAAGCAAATATTTTACATACCCAGGGACAACTTCTGAATGACTTTTTGAGCAAGGTTCCCAAACTATAAAAGTGTTGCTTTTTATTACCGGTTTTTTGTAATCAAAAAGCGGTTTTATGTAAGTTTCATACAAAGCTTCATAAAATCTTGGTCTTAATAAAAACAGCGGACGATATTTTAAATATGCAAAAAGTGAAGCAATCTGGTTATCAAATGTCCAATGTCTGTATTCTTTATCGGTCAATTTCCACGGAGTCATTTGTAAATACTTGAAATACAAAGGTCTATGGATGCTAAAAGAAGCAAAATGCCAAGGTTTTTTCTTTGCAACAAAATGAATTGCTTTTGGGTTATGTGTATAGCTTGAGCGGTTTGTAAAATTGCTTGATTGAACATTCCATTCGTCTTCTACAACCATAATTTTACCTTTTAGTGATTCGTTAATAATTTCTTGATCACCGAGCTTAATTGTATCAAAATGTTCTTTTGTCCAGCTTAAGAAAATATCTTCTGCTCCGATTTTTCGCATGTTTTCTATATCCATAACCAGCATGCCGGCATTGACATAGCTCGGATTAATTTTTGTTAATTTTTTGCTGATATCACGTACACCTGCAATCGGATAATCGCCCATATCTTTGTTAAATAATTTTGCTAAACTGCTTGTCACAACAAAATCACAATCAAAATAAATAACTCGTTTTACATTGGGTAATAAGCTTGGTAATTTTAAGCGATAGAATGTTGGGATTGAAATATATGCGTGAGTTTTTACATCCATATAATCAGTAAATAAACTGTTATCAATCGGAACAAAATTGATTTCACAATTTTTAATTGATTTAAGTTGAAGAATTTTCTCTTTGTTTTTATTTTTTATTCCACCATCAAGAATATAAAAATACAATTCGTCATTTTTGTTTGCATTCGCCAAAACTGATGCAATTACAACACCCGCATATTTTGCATAATTATCATCACACGCTAAACAAACATTTATCACGAAAATACTCCCCTATTCTTCTATTTAATAATACACATTAAATACCTGAAATCAAGTGTAATGTATACTTATTAACGATATACAAAATAAAAAATTAAGAATTCAGCACATCTTTACGAGTTATAATTCCAAGAACTTTTTCAGATTTATTAACAACAATTGCCCATTCTGTTCCGTTTTCGTGAAGTCGATAATAAGCAGTATAAAGATTATCATTAGGATAAACCGTAACCGGACTTGTTTCTAAAATTCTGCTTACGGCTATTGATTTCATTTTATTATCAACAATAACATCTTCTATATCAGAGCGTGTAATAATACCACAAAGTCTACCTTTTTTATCTTGAACAGGATACGCATTATGTCCTTCCAAGTTCATTGTATTAAGAATATCAATAATATTAGAATCGTTATTAAATATTTTTACGGGAGACGTCATTATGTCACTTACCAAAGTAGTTTCAGAAATATTTATTCCTGATTTTTTGTATTGACTAACAACTAATTTAGCATAAATTGGTTTGTGATTAAGTTTTTCAGCTACCATATCCGCAATTGCGGCAGTCAACATTAATGGAAGAATACATTCATATCCGCCTGTCATTTCAAATACCATAACAACAGCAGTGATTGGAGTTCTGGCAACAGATGATAAAAAACCTGCCATTCCGATTGATGAAACAGCTATTATATTAACATTCGCCCCAAGAGAATTAGCTACGAAACCTGTAATATAACCCAGAAAAGAACCTAACATTAACATTGGTAAAAATATGCCACCGGCAGCACCTGAACCAAAACAAAGCGGAGTTATAATAAATTTTGCAACAAAAATTAAACATACTATTGTTATTGGAAATTCGCTTTTCATAAGCATTTCTACACTTCCATTACCGGAAGATAAAACGTAAGGTAAAGCTAATCCGACTAAACCAGTTAAAAATCCTGCTATAGCTGGTTTACAGAAGTTCGGAATTTTTATTTTTGAATAAAAGTTGTTAAAAAAGAATATTGTTTTAGAAAATAATACTCCAACAACTCCGGCTAGTAATCCTAAAATAATACAGACCGGTAAAATACTTCCCTCAATTGTTATTTGCGGAAGTGATATGTTGAAAGAAGGGTTTGCGCCAAGGAAATGCCTTGCAACTCCTGCAGCTACAACGGTTGCTACAAGTGTAGGAAATAACATTGACGGTGTGAATTTGTGTATAAGTTCTTCTAAAACAAATAAAGTTCCTGCAATTGGCGCATTGAATGTTGCTCCAATTGCTGCACCGGCACCTGAAGCTATCAATTTATCTCTGTTGTTACCACTTAATTTTGATATTTTTCCAACGAAAGAGCCTACTCCTGCGCCTAATTGTACACTAGGGCCTTCTCTACCTAAAGAAAGTCCTGTGCCGATACCAAGTATTCCGGCAATGAATTTAACAAAAACAGTTCTAACTCTAATTAGGCGTCCGCTTTTTAGAAGTGACATTTTGACATATGGAATACCGCTACCTGATGTTTCCGGTGCAAATTTTTGGATAATTATTCCCGCTAATAAACCACCAAAAGTTGTAATAAGAAGAAAAATTAATGGGTGTGAATAAAAATGTGACATTACAAATCCAAATAAATTTTCTATTCCCAAACGAAAAGCAACTACCACAAGTCCGGTTAATAAACCGACTAAAATCGCTTGCCAAAATATTTTTGTAAATCCTTTTTCCATAAGTCTAATTATACATTAATCAAAAAAACTTAATTAATAATAAAAGAAAAGACAGTAATATAAATTTATGCTAAAATATCGGCATGAATAGAAATTTATTAATGGTTTTAGGCCCAACAGAAGTTGAAAAAGAAATTTTGGAAATTGCTTCTTTACCGCAAGAATATATGAGAACAAAAGATTACACTTCAAAATGGTTAAAGATTTTTGAAGGTTTAAAATATTGTTTTCAAACAAAAAATCCTGTTACCGTATTTGCTTGTTCTGGTACTGGGGTAATGGAAGCTGCTGTTTCAAATTTTTTAAGTAAAAATGACACAGCTGTTTATATAAATGGAGGTTCTTTTGGTAAAAGATGGGGTGATATTTGCAAAAAACACGAAATTTGCACTTTAGAAATTCCTGTTGAATTTGGTAAAAGTCCAAATCCTCAAGATGTAGAAAAAATGCTTAAATCTCATCCTGAAACAAAAGCAGTTTTTACAACTTTAAACGAAACATCATCAGGAGCTTTGATTGATATAAAATCTATCGGTAAAATTATGCAACAATATCCAAATACTCTTTTTATTGTCGATTGCGTAAGTGGACTTTTAGCGGATGAATTTTTACAAGATGAATGGGGAGTTGATGTTGCTATTTCTGCATCACAAAAGGCTTTTGCTCTTCCTCCGGGGCTTGGATTTATGTCTGTAAATAATAAAGCTTTAGATTTTGCGCAAAAATCAAATCTAAGAAATTTTTATTTTGATATTTTTGATTATGTTAACAATTCCAAAAGAGGGCAAACTCCATTTACTCCTGCAGTTAGTCTTGTTAATCAATTAGAAAAACGCTTAGAAAAAATTCAAGAAGAAGGATTAGAAAATTTCCGAGAAAGATATAGACAAAACACAACAATTTTAAGAAAAGGAATGGAAAAACTCGGACTTAAAACTTTTGCTCAAAACCCTGCAAACTGTGTTACGGCAGTGATGACAAAAAATGTGGACGCAAGCGATGTTGTAAAAATTATGCGTGAAAAATATCATATAGAAATTGCACCGTCCGGTGGTGAATTAAAAACAAAATTATTTAGAGTTGGTAATTATGGAAATATTAATCAGCCTGAAATTGATAGATTTTTAGAGGCTCTTCAATTAACATTGGAAGAACTTTTTCAAAAATAATATAGAATAACAATATTTTATTTTGTGATAAAATTCAGGTATGAAAATCATATTGAGATTTATATTTGGATTTTTATTTTTAGTATTTACAACATTAAATTTCGCAAATACTCAGGATGTTTTCGTCCCTGATAATATAGCTTCTTGGCAAACACAAAGCTCTCACGCAGTTTTTATTGTTCCTGAAACAGAAGCTTTTTTAACTTTGCCGGAAAATAACGACGACAATTCTTCTTCTGCTTCAACTATTGGAAATATAAAGCTAACAAATCAACAAAATTTTTATAAACAAATAAAAAAACATCAAAAAATTAATAATATAAATATAATAAGTTCTATATTAAAAACGGAAATTTACCCGAATGCTCCGTAATTGAAAATAAGTGAACAAGGCGAAAAGTGAAAAGTCTATTTTAATGAACTTAACGACTTAACGACCTTGCGACTTAAAGACTTAATAAAACATAAAGGAGAAAAATATGGAATTAATTCACAGTTTTGTGTCGGCACATAATGTGCTGATTTCAGCCGGAATTTTAATCCTTGCATACATTTTTATTGCGCTGGAAAAAGTTCCAAAAGTTACAATCGCACTTCTTGGTGCAGGTATTACAATTCTACTTGGACTTGTAAGCCAAACTAAGGTTTTAGATGGAGTTCTTAACCCAACTTACTTTGTTCAATATGTTGATTTCAACGTAATATTCTTGCTTGTATCAATGATGATTATCGTAAGCATTACAACAAGAAGCGGTGTTTTTAACTACATTGCAAACAATTTGTTAAAAATGACAAAAGGTCATCCGATTGCAATTCTTGTAGTGCTAGGACTTTTTACCGCCGTAACAAGTGCATTTTTGGATAATGTTACAACAGTTATTTTGATTATGCCAATCACATTCTTTATTGCAAAAGAACTTGATATTGACCCAATACCTTATCTTTTGACAGAAATCTTTGCATCAAATATCGGTGGTACTGCAACTTTGATTGGTGATCCGCCAAACATTATTATTGGCAGCGCAGCAGGTTTTTCATTTATGGATTTTGTAAACAATTTAACTGTAGTGGTTGCAATAATTTTAATTGTTGTACTTGCTTTGTTATCATTGATTTTCAAGAAAAAACTTCATGCCAGCGAAGAAAAAATGAAAGAAGTTGCAAATATTGATAATTCAAATACAATCAAAGATAAAGCTCTACTTATTCGTTCAATGACAGTTTTAGGTTTAGTAATTTTAGGTTTTGTAACACACGATATTACTCATATAGAAACTTGTGTTGCTGCAATGCTTGGCGCCAGTTTCTTATTATTATTTGAAAAACCAACTGATATTTTGAGAGATGTAGAATGGAATACAATTTTCTTCTTCATCGGCTTATTCATTATTATTGGTGGTGTTGAAGCATCCGGCGGTATTAAGTTAATGGCTGAATGGATTTTAAGAGTTACACAAGGCTCTCAAGAAGCAGCTTCTATGCTAATTCTTTGGGCTTCCGGTGTAATTTCAGGATTTATTGACAATATACCTTATACAGCCACTATGTCACCTATGCTTGTTGAAATCGAAAAAGCAATGGGTGCAGATTACACAACTCCATTGTGGTGGTGCTTGTCATTAGGTGCTTGCTTGGGCGGTAACATGACAATGATTGGCGCAGCTGCAAACGTAATCGTATCAGAAACATCTGCAAAACATGGTCACCCTATGTTCTTCTTAAGATTCATGAAATATGGTGTCTTTGTTGTTCTAATATCATTAGCAATTTGTTCTGTATATGTAAAATTCAAATACATGGCTTAAACAAAACAAAATTTGTATAAAAATATTATGTAGCAGGTGAAGTAAAAAATTTCATCTGCTACATATTTTTTCTATACAATCAATTATCAGTATAATAACAATTAACAAAATAATTTAAGCTAAAGTAGAAGGAATAAGAAACATATTTCTATCAACTTCATTAAAATTTTTGATAATTGCAGACAATCCGTCAATACTCTGATAAAATTCAACCGGTTCCATAGAATCTACAGCAATTATTTTGCCGATACCAGCTGATTTTGCGGCATTAATTCCCGCAATAGCATCTTCAAAAACAAGACAATCTTTTGGGTTTAAACCTAGTTTTTTAGCTGCAATCAAGAAAATATCAGGCGCAGGTTTACCCGGAATTTTTCCGTTTGAATAAACAATTTTATCCAAATCAAACCATTTAGCCAAATTAAATTCTTTTATATAAAATTCGACATTATCCCATTCAGACATAGTTGCTATTGTACGTGGAATATTATTTTCTTTCAGAAAATTCAAAAATTCTATTGCACCTGGAGCAAGTTTGAAATTTTCTTTATCCAAAAGACATCTTTTTCTATACACAGCTTCTTTTTCTTTTGCATATTTTTCAACCATCTCTTTTGATGGTTTTTTTCCAATTGCGTATTCAATAATATCTTCATTGGTATGCCCAAACATCTTGTCACGCATTTCTTCATACGTAAAAGCTGTTCCTCTAAGCATTTTAGAATATTCTTCCCAAGCATCATAATGCAATTGAGAATCCCAATACAATGTTCCGTTAAAATCAAAAATTACACCATTCATAATAAAATTATACAAGAAAAATATGTTATAATAAATTTATGAAAAGATTTATTTGCATTGTGTTTATATTATGTTTTACAATTCCTGTTTATGCCGGACAATATCCGATATATCAATCTCCGCAAAAACAATATCCACAATATCAAACACAAAAAATACAAAGCATGCCGGTTGGAACTTTTAAGAAAAAACGAGATGGAACAATTGTTCAATATAATGACAAAGGTAAGAAAATTGGAACTTACAAATTGAGCGGAAACAAACTTGTCAATCCAAAGAAATAAGGTATGATATGAATTTTAGTTTAAATATTGATGATATAAAATATGTAAAACTTACTTGCAAAGATAAAGATAATAATGAATTTTGCACAAAAGCAGCCATTCACGATATTAATGAACGACAATTTTATGTTAGTGCAAAGCAAGAAGAATTTATAAACATACCATTTCCACAAGAAATAACTATTAGTTTTGTTTGTGAAAACGGTTTGTATATTACAAAATCAGAATTAACATTTGCAGAATTTAATGAACCGCATATTTTCTTTACAATAAAAACTCCACAAGGTATTGATTATCAACAAAATCGTGAATATTTTAGAGTAAAAATGAATGAAAAAGCTATTTTATATTTCTCGAATACAAAAATTGATTGTTCTATTTACGATATTTCTGCTAGCGGTATAAGATTAAATATTAATAAAAAATACAATATTCCGGATAAAGTTGAAATTGAAATGTTTTTTCCAAAAAGAGAAGTCCGCATTAAAGCAAAATTTATGCGTTTTGATATAGAAAACAATGAAATAAAAGCTGCGTTTCACTTTTATAGCATGCCGGAAAATATCAGAGATATAATTTCAAAAATATGTATCCAAAAACAACTGATTGATAAACGAAATAGCTTAAAGTAAACCACCAAGTTTTTACTCTACCAATTTTAGAATTTTGGTTTACGATTAATTCAAAGTTTATTTTAAAACCAGAATTTTATTTTTCAGCAATAATTCTTGCGGATTCATCAAGATTTTTCATTAAATCTTCGTGTCCTTTATCCAACCCTCTATGTCTTAATGCTCTTGCAACCGCATCAGCTAAATTTGGAGCTTTTCCTTCAGAAGCTGCTTTATAATACGCATCTTCAAAATTAGAATCAAGTCTTAATGCCCAATTGCCTTGCGTTGTTCCAGGTCGGTTATAAGTTTTACCCAAGCCCCAAAAATCTGCAAAGAATATTTGAACACGTCTTGCAGGACTTGCAAATAATTCTGCAAAACTTGCTGCTATAAATTCTTTTGAATTATTTCTTACTTTTTTCAAATTTTCTGCAAATTGACTAAAAGAAGCATTTTTTGAAATAGTATCCTCAACAAGATTTCTTGTTTTAAACAAAAAATGACTACTTGTATCATAACTATATTTTGAACGAAGAAAATCTTTTGCAAACTCCAAGAAAGATTGATTATCGTGTGAACCCAGCATAATTACGTTTCTTTCCGGAGCCGCTGAACCTCTATAATCAAATTGTGTTACAGAAATACCTGAAAGATTTAATTTTTTCATTACTTCTTGAGTAGGTCTATTTGGGTCACCCAAATCTTCACAAATAATAGATTTCTTATCCAACCCGAATTTTTCAGCAGCAGGAATTATTATTTTTGTTAACAAATCAGCATATTCATCTATACTGTGTTTTTGATATTTTCCGCCTTCTATAGAATAAATTCTACCGGAATTTTTAGCATTCATTTCTTTACTGCTTGTTGTATAAATAAACGGGTCAATCAAGCCAATTATGTGGTCTATTCTTATTCCACCGGAAAAACTTGCAAAATAATCTTCGTATTTTTTCTTCAAAATTTCACCGGCTTTTCCTAAAGAACCATCTTTATTGAATATTTCTTCCGGCTTAAAATAAGGGAAACCCCATCTTTGTCCGGTTGGTGAAAAATAATCAGGCGGACATCCGATAGCTTTATCTTTCATAAACAAATTTTGATTTGTCCAAACTTCAACGCTTGTAGGAGCTACAGGAGAATCACCAATTATATTAATACCTGTTTCTTTAGATATTTTATTTATTTTAGAATTTTCTTTTTCTAACAACATTTGTTGGAAAATATAATAATCATAATCATCTTGGTATTTTTCTTTCAATTCAGCAATCCTTGCCTTTGATTCAGCAGAATTTTTACGTGTATAAAGATGTTTATCAACTTCACTCCAATTATCCATGCCGGTTGCTCTTGCAATCTTATCTATTTCTTCTTGTGAATAACTATCAGCTTGTCCCCATAAAATAAAATTATCTTCACCATGAATTTTGGATATAACTCTAAACAATGCACCGGCTTCATATTTAGACTCATTTTGAGCCTTAAATTCTAAAAATTCAGGTGTGTTTTTTGAATTATTATACGCTTCTCTTAACGCTACTTCGTACATACTTCTTACGTACGGATAATTTACATTTTCTTTGTCAGGATTATTTCTAACAATTGCGTCAAAAGTTTTTTTAGAAAGAATATTGCCATACTCATCAGAAGCTAATTTTTCTAAAGGTATCATGAAAATATTCTTAGCACCTGATTCCGGAGCGTAAGGAGAATTATCCAAAACTCTTCTTAAACCGTTTGGCTCTTGCTGAATTCCTGTAATACCATGATTTTTTAAGAAAGGAAACAATTTTGTTATTGTTGTTCTGGAAAACAATGAACCAATACCGGTATTTTCTGCTTCAACAGCAGGTGCAGAAGCGTTGTGTAAAATTATATCAACTTGTTTCCCCAAAAGATTTAAACCTTCATTCAAGGAACTTGTATAAACTTTCATTTCTTTTGAATCAGGTTTTCTGGAAAAACTTATATTGTTGTCTATTTTTTGGATTCTCATTATACACACTCCTTAATCTATATAAAAATGCTATCACAAAAAGATATCTATGCAATGATATCCTTTATATTTAGTAATATATCAATAACTATAAAATTCCCTTAATAAATCTTCTAAATTTTAAATACCACTTTGATTTATCAAGATCATAAGATTTTTTTATTTCGCCTTTTTTTACTTCCTTAAGTTCATAATTTTGGCATTTATAAGTTTTACTAACATAAGGATTGTGTGACATAATTTCTGCCATAAAATTCTTAGCATTAGCATTTTTTCTTGCAATCTCTAAAATAACACACGGGTCAATAAAACGTCCGATAAAATCCATACGATCAGTAGCACGTTTGATACAAGTTGAAATACTTGTATCTACATTAATGAAATCAACAGTATAACCCAATTCATGCGCTTTTTTTAATAACCTGTTGATAGCTGCATAACTTCCACTCGTTTGATAAATTAAATTTTTACCTTGTGCCATTACTTCCGGTATTAATTTATTTTTGTATAAATAACTTGCAGCCTTATGTACAATTTCTGCCCCTATTCCATCGTTATAATATTCAGAAAAATATTGTTTTATGTTATCAGAATCAGATATATAAAAACGCTCTCTGGTTTGTTTGAGCAAATATTCTATAAGAGATGATTTCCCAGCCCCAGGGAGGCCATCAATAATAATTAGTTTTTTATGAGAATCAACACCTTTTAATTTTTCTAATTCACTCTGTATAATACCACTCTCTTTAGCCTTATAATAATCTGATTCTTTATTTAATTTAGGATGAGTTGCTGTATAATATCGGGCTTCTATAACTTTATCATTATCAAACGGAGTTAGTTGAAATTTTTTTCTCGCAAAATATTGAAAATCTTTTCTTGATATACAATCCGGATACTCAGTAAACCAATTCATAATATCTTCTTTCATTATTTTGCCGGATTGCCAAGCTTGAATTAAACTACCTGATTCTATTCTTTTTGAATATTTTTTTATATCGCCATTTCCACTATTAAGTGTTTCAAAATTATGCTGTCTTATTGATCTATTATACTCAACAACCTTACTGATTTCGTTATTAATATCCTCAATAGCGTAAAAACGTGCGAGCGTCATTTTTTTTGTATTAGCACTATTCTTTTTACTTTTAGTATAACTAAACTTGTATGTTACATTTGGCTCTATTGTTGTTAAAACAATTTGATACTTATCATCAACCTTATTTATAGTTAAATTATTAATGTTTTTTGCGTATTTTAATCTTAAATTCCTAATAGCTGTCCTAAAATCTGTTGTATCAATGTTTTTATCTTGTATGAGTGTTTTTACATCATCAAAATTTAATCTTGTAAACATTAAATCCATATAACGATTTTTATTGTTTTCACTCTCATTATTAATTTCTAATAAATTATCTATTGAATAATTGAATTTCCCCATGTAATTTTTTTGTCTTGCAAAAGGTTTAAGAAACGCTATTTCCTTACTCTTAAGCTTAAATATCCTAAGCTTTTCTGCAGGAGTAAAATGATTTAGTGCTGAAGTATTTTTTATATTTGCTAAAGATAACGTATTGGTTTTTCTATGAGAAAAATTACTAAAAAATTCAAAATTAAAAATTTTTAACAATAACTTACTATGTTCATTAATATTTACAAATTTACGTAATATCGGAATATTCTTCCAGTCAGGAATGTTAGAATTCTGACTAAAAAAATTCATATCACAATATCGAATATCCCTTATGTTTGGTTTAAATGGTTTTAACTGACGTAGGGGTACAACATTCCGGCTAAAATTTGAAGTAATTTTATAACTCATACTTATATTAAAAACTATAAAAAAAAATTTTGCTACATTTTTCTAAAAATAATGACAGAACTTTGAAATTAAGATAAAATAATAACTATGATAAAGAAATTAACAAAAAAAGCTTTGATTCATACCGTATTGATAATTACTTCATTATTATCAATATTTCCTTTCATTTGGTTAACATCAACCTCACTCAAAGGGCTCAACGAAGATATTTTTGCATATCCACCACATCTAATACCCTCAGATTTCACTTGGACAAACTATATAAATGTCTGGGGTAAAGTTAATTTCATGGGATATTTTTGGAATAGCGTAATAGTAGCAGCTCTTACAGTAATTTTAAATCTTGTCTTATCTTCTCTTGCTGCATATCCGCTTGCAAGAATGAATTTTAAAGGGAAAAAAATAGTATTCTTTTCAATACTTGCTACAATTATGATTCCATTCCAAGCAATTATGCTCCCTGTCTACATAATCACGCTTAAGCTCCATCTTATTGATAGTGTTAATAATACCATGGGATACATTGGGCTCGTAATGCCGTTTGCTGTTAGCGCATTCGGGATTTTTCTCATGCGTCAAGCTTTCTTGAAAGTTCCAAAAGAAGTTGAAGAAGCAGCTATCGTCGATGGTTGCAATGTTTTTCAGATGTTTACACGTGTTGTCATACCAATGGTAAAACCAACGCTTGCAGTACTTGCAGTATTTACGTTCATCGGCTCTTGGGGTGAATTCCTATGGCCAAGTATTATGCTAACAAAAGATACTATGTATACTCTTCCCGTCGGAATAAATAACCTGCAAGGAATGTTCTCCTCTAATTGGAGATTTATTGCCGCCGGCTCAATAATTTCTACTATACCAATTATTATATTCTTCTTGATGATGCAAAAATATTTTATCTCAGGAGAAAACGACGGAGCAGTTAAAGGCTAGGCACTACGTACGTAGACATTTGGTCGGCTACTGGGTCGTGATTACTGGATTGTTTAATGACTACAAACTCCGCCTCAATGGTGGGACGACAAGTACTACGTACGTGTGCTACGCACGTAGATATTTGGTCGGCTTTTTTAAGTGGAAAGTGGAAAATTGAAAGTGGAAAGTTGTTTTAAAACGGTTGGTAATCGTAATTACAAGTATG
>CAKVIN010000014.1 GCA_934754425.1 uncultured Candidatus Melainabacteria bacterium
CCCGATTAGGGCGAAGAATCCAGCTTGTGATTAACTATTTTCAGTGCTATTTTTTTATATTTCTAAGCTTATTCTTTCTTTTTCTTTCAAAAAGCTGGATTTCTCGGGCTTAATCAGCCCTCAAAATGACGCAGGAGTTGTTAGCTTGGCGTTTTCGTCATTCTGAGCCCGATTAGGGCGAAGAATCCAGCTTGTGATTAACTATTTTCAGTGCTATTTTTTTATATTTCTAAGCTTATTCTTTTTCTTTTCTAAAAGCTAGTCGTTTACTATAACACGTAGGGTGGGTAAAGCATCGTCAAGCGGGGATACATAATTTCCCCCTCGTAATTGCGTACCCACCGAATTAAAACATTTCTACCTGTACAAATCCTATGCAATACTTTGTATATATTGCGCCTAAACTTTGTTCTCATTATAATTTTGTTATCATGAGTATTATCCAAAAATCACAAAAAGCGTTAGAGTACGATAAAATATTAATAGCCTTATCAAATTATGCAAAAACCGAACAATCAAAAAAGCTTTGTTTGGAATTAACTCCATTTGTTAGAGCAGAAGACATAAAAGAACAACTTGTTATGACAAGAGATGCAAAAGATGTTCTTGATATGGCAATGGATATTCCTATCGAAAAAATTCCAAATTTCAAAAAATTAAAAGAACAAAATGAATATTTTGTTGAAGAAGAACTCGTTGATATAGCAAAAGCTATGCGAACTTCAAGAGTTGTAAGAAACTTTTTGAAAGAAAATTTAGCGTTTGATTCTGCTATGCTTAAGCTCACTGAAAATCTTTATTCTAACAAAGATTTTGAAGAACGAATTTTGGATACTTTTGATGATAATTATGCTGTTAAACAAAATGCTACTGCGGAATTAAAAGGACTTTATTCTTCTTTACGTGATACAGAAGCAAACCTAAAACAAAAAGTTCAAGAATTGATGAATTCTGCGGAGTTTCAAAAACATTTACAAGAAAATATTTATACGTTAAGAGATGATAGAATTGTTTTCCAAGTAAAAGCTTCATCGAAAAATAAAGTTGGCGGTATTGTTCATGATGTTTCTGCCACAAATAAAACTTACTATATTGAACCGGCTCAAATTGTTCCAATAAACAACAAAGTTAGAGAAGTTAAGTCTGAAATTTACGCAGAAATTATAAGGATTTTAACTACATTAAGTAACGAAGTTAAAGAACAAATAGATGATTTAATTAATACAGAAAAATTATTGGCTGAAATTGATTTTCATTTTGCAAAAGCTCGTTATGCCGTAAAAATTCAAGCTGTTGAACCATCTGTAAGTGACGATAAGTATATAAAAATTGATTTAATGCGCCACCCACTTTTGATTGGTAACGTGGAAAACATTGTTGAAAATGATTTCGAAATAGGAAAAGAATATAAATCTGTAATTATAACCGGTTCAAATACAGGTGGTAAAACGGTTGCACTTAAGACAGTCGGACTTTTTATATTAATGATGAAGTCCGGAATGTTTTTGCCTTGCGCAGAAGCTCATATTTATCCGTTTGAAAAAGTTTTGGCAGATATTGGTGACGAGCAGAGTATTTTGCAAAATTTATCAACATTTTCTTCTCATATGACAAACGTGATTGATATTTTAGAAATTGCAGACAGTAATACATTTGTCTTGATTGATGAACTTTGTGCCGGAACAGATCCACAAGAAGGAGCAGTCTTAGCGGAAATTATTCTAAAAGACTTAACCACCAAACAGACTCAATCTATTATCACTACGCATTATGGAGAATTGAAAACGCTAGAATATACAGATCCATACTTTAAAAATGCAAGTGTTGAGTTTGATGTAGAATCTTTGTCACCTACTTATAAATTGATTATCGGAATTCCGGGGCTAAGTAATGCGATTGCTATTGCTTCAAATTTAGGTATGTCAGAAGATTTGATTTGGAAGGCAAAAGAACTTTTGATTACCCAACGTGATACTTCAAGCCTTGTAGTAGAAAGATTGCAGGATACTCAACAGCGTTTGGATGTAAACTTGAAGGAAGCAGAAACAAAAAATGCTCAAGCGGATGAATTGAAACATCGTTACGAAAAAGAACTTAGCGAACATAAAAAAGAAAAGAAAAAATCGCTTAAAATTATAAAAGACCGTTTTGAAGGTCAGCTTGAAACTGCAAAAAGTGAAATCAAAGAAATTTTAACAGAACTAAGACGTGAAAAATCTGAAAAGATTGCTCGACGTTCTTATGCAAGATTGGCGCAATTAGAACAAAATTTCCGTGCAGATTTACATTCGTTAGAAGAAAAAGAACAGTATTTGGAATTGGATTGGACAAAAGTTCAAGTTAATGACAAAGTTATGATTAAAGATTTGAACCAACAAGTAACAATTCTTTCTATGCCAGATAAAAACGGAGTTTTGTTCATTCAAATGGGAATGATTAAGACTAAAGTTAAGAAAAATAAACTGGCTGTTTATAATCCACAATTAGCGAAAAAGGTTAATTTGCCATTAGGCGCAATGAAAAAGACATCATCTTTTTCTGTCAAAAAATATGATATTTCAAACACTTTAGATTTGCGTGGCGAACGAGTAGAAGAAGCGCTGGACGAATTGGAAGCGTATTTAGATAAAGCTAGTCTTGCAAACCTTTCTCCTGTTTATATTATTCACGGTCACGGAACAGGTGCATTGAAATCCGCAGTCAGAGATTTTATTTCAACATCTCCTTATGTCGCTAAATATCGTATTGGAGAAGACACTGAAGGCGGCGATGGAGTTAGTGTTATTGATATCAAATAAAGCTTTTATGGTTTAATTATTTCTAAAAGTTCTAAAACTTGTTGTTTTAAATCCTCTTTTGTCGAATTATTATCCAAAACATAATCAGATTTTTTTATTTTGTCCTCTTGAGGTAATTGTGAATTCATGCGTTTTATTGCGTATTCTTTTGTATAATTATTCCTTGCAATTAAACGCTCTAATCTTAAATCATCATTACATTGGAGAAAAACAATTTTATCAAAAAGAGATTCAAATCCGGTTTCAAAAAGCAATGGAATAGAAATAAAAACAATATTATTTTTAGTAGAATTTCCTACAAGTCCGGCTTTATTTCTTACAGTTTTTACACCATTAAAAATATTAAGAATTTCTTCTTTTACTTTAGGGTGAATATAATCTTCCAATTCCTTTAATGCTTTAGGATCTGAAAAAACTTTTTCTCCTAACGATTTTCTGTCAATATTTCCGAGTATTGCATGTGCAATTTTATCAACATCATAAACAGGATAAAAGTCGCTAATAATTTTTTCGACCTCAGATTTTCCTGAAGCAATATTACCCGTTATTGCAACTTTTAGCATATTCCCTCTTGATTTTGGCAATATAAGCTTTTAATTCTTTTACTTGTTTTGGCTTAATCGCCTTTACTTCACCACGCTTTAAGCCTTCAATTGTCAATGTTGCGTGTTGAATTCTTTTTAAACTTACTACCTCAAATCCGAGTTTTGCAAACATTTTACGAATTTGTCTATTTATACCTTGATACAAAACTACTTGTATTTCTGATGATTTTGAAGATATTTCTATTGGTAAAGTTTCAGCATAAGCAGTTTTCTTTTCACCTGTATCAGTTTCTATAACAATCCCCTTAACCATTTTTTCTGCATCATCAGGAGTAAATTTTCCATTGATATGTACCAGATAAACTTTTGGTACTTTTATAGACGGATGAGTCATTTCATTTATAAATTCACCGTCATTTGTCAAAATTATTAACCCTGTAGAATCTTTATCGAGTCGACCAACCGGTTTTAAATTCTGTAATTCTTTTGGAATAATATCATAAATAGTTTTTCTATTTTTTTCATCAGTTGCAGTTGTAATATAACCTGCAGGTTTGTAGAATTTATAGTATTCCAATTTTTGAGGTTTTACAAGTTTATTATCAACATAGACTTTGTCTTTTTCTCGGACATGAAAACCCAATTGGTCAATAACTTTGTCATTGACTCTAACCCGTCCTTCTAAAATAATTTCGTCAGCTTTTCTTCTTGAACAAATTCCTGCTGACGCTAAATATTTATTTAACCTTGGCATACTTCAACCTTTTTGAATGCATTTACAATTGCTTCAGGCAGTTTTCTGTAAATAGAACCATCATTATGAATAGCAACTACTTCAAATTCAGCTTTTATAAACAATTTGCCATCAGCCTTGTTACGAATAGTTTGTTCAAATGTTAATCTAATTGCAGACATTTCTTTTATTGATGTTTCTATAACAACGACATCATTCAACCTTGCAGAAGCTTTATAGCGTACATTCATATTTGTTACCGGCATTGCAATATCTTGAGCTTCTAAATTTATTAAATTGAGTCCAGCTTCTTCGCACAACTCAACTCTGCCCATTTCCATCCATCTAAGGTAAGAACCATGCCAGACTACTCCATAAGCATCTGTATCTGAATAATAAACTTTTTGTTCTAATATATTTTTCATACAAATATCATATCATGGTATAATTCAAATATAAAGGAGAAGTTTTATGAAATTTTTACACACAATGATTAGAGTTAAAGATATTGAAAAATCTTTAAAATTTTACACTGAAGTTTTGGATATGAAACTTGATTCTAAAAAAAGATTAGAAGATTGTTGGTTATATTTTTTATCAGATAATGAAAATACTTGTCAAATTGAACTTACTTATAATGACGAAACTCCGGCAGATGGCTATACATTAGGTTCCGGATTTGGTCATTTTGCATTTTCTGTTGAATCTTTATCTGAATTCACTAAGAAAATTGAAAAATTAGGCTATGAATATCTTTATGAACCGTTTGATTTGAATGGCAAAGGCTCAATGATTGCCTTTATTAAAGATCCTGATGGATATGAAATTGAATTAATTGAAAAAGTTCAATGGTAGAATTAAAAAAGGTATAAATTAAAATTTTTGATTTATACCTTTTTTTAAGCTAAATAATCTAATATTGCTCCGCCAATTTCTTCATTTGGATCAAAATGACAATTTTCGGGCGGATTTATTGCGTTCTGAATAAGCATTACCCAAAGTGGCCCAAAAGCATCCGGTACTTTTATTTTTCTATAAATTCCTGCCAGATAAGTTTGAATATTTGGAGATTTTGTTTGATTATATTTTGATAAACTCGGGTATAATTTATCAACACCATCCTCTCCTTCGTCTAATTTCAAATTCAGTATATATAAATCTTCTAAAATCTCATCTTCTGATTTTGGATTATCTAAAGATACTTTAATATCATCTAAACTCTTTGTTTTAGATGTAACATCAGGATTAAATACACAATAATTTCTATATTGATTCGGATACGATACACTCATAAATTAATCATACACAAAAGAACAAAAAGTATAAAGCACCTAATGTTAATGCTGGTACATACGGTAAATAATTTCTATTTTCTGTTTGTTTAATTCCTTTTAAAATAGAGATTACTAAGCATATTCCAATAATTAATAATGCTGCAAAAGAATAATAATTTTGCCAAAGTGTTTGGTAAACTAATATAGCGATAAAAAATAATATTCCGGAAATACAAGTAAATTTATTATTTTGTTTAAATTGATTATAGAAAAATACCGGTAAAATAAATAACATTGAAGCAATCAGACTAAATCCAAGGACTGATAATATACTTTTGCCAAAGATTGCTCCAAGAGCAGCCGCAACATAAGTATCAGCTTCACCCATTGCTCTTGTTTTAGCAAATAAATATCCACTTCTTGCAACAATTTCTAAAATCAAAGCACCTATAACAAGCCCAATTATAGAAGATATCAATCCTTCTTTTCCTGAAATTATAAAATTGTAAATTATACCGCTTATTCCCATTGCTATTGCAAAATTACAGTCAACAAGTTTTTCTTTGATATCCGTTCCGGTCATTATGATTAAACAAGACACCCAAAATAATGCAAATAAAGTTTTTATGCTAATACCAAATTTTATAAAACAAGCCGCAAATAATAGCATTGTTAACAATTCAATGATTGGATATTGAATACTGATTTTTTCTTTACAAAAATAACATTTACCACGTAATAAAATATATGATAAAACCGGAATATTATGCCAAAATAATAGTTTTTTACCGCATTTTGGACATTTTGACGGAGGAAAAACAACGCTTTCATTAGAAAGTGAGCGTAAAATTACAACATTAAAAAAACTGCCAAAGCATAAACCTACAATACATATCCAAAATAATAAATAATGATACATATCATACATTGGCATATTCATAATTGTTTTTCTCCATGTTATTTACTTTCTAATATCAAAATTTGCATCAGCCATCATGTGATATAATTGACTAAATGCTTTTTTCATTTTTCTTGAGATTTGCATTTGAGATATATCTAATTTTTCAGCAATTTCTTTTTGCGACATATCTTCATAATAATACATTTTTACAAGTTTTTTACTTTCTTCCGGAAGTTTTTCTATAACATCACGAAGTATAATTTTCATATCTTCTAAATCTCGAATTTCTTCATAGTTATTCTCAGAAATTAATTCTTCGTAACCAAGACTGTCGCTATTAGAATTCACATACATATCATCTAAAGAAATCACGGATTTTCTTCTATCTGCAATAATAACACTATCAACAACTTTTGATGAAATATTCAATGCTTCTGCAACATCATCATTTGTAATATTGTTTAATTCTTCCATTGTTAAAGTTTGAGTAAAGTTATTAATACGAATAGAAAGCTCTTGAATATGTCTTGGAACACGTATTGTATTCAACTTATCTCTTAAATAATGTTTCATTTCTCCGATTATCAAATAACCAGCATATATTTTAAAATTATTATTTTTATCAAAAGAAAAACTGTCAATAGCTTTTAATAGTCCAATAGAACCTGCTTGTACCAAATCATCAATAGGGTCATAAGAACGTCTTGCAATTGTACGTGCTATTTTTTTTATAATAGGAAGCATTCTTGTTACAATAAGCGTTTTTGTCTTTGCTTTCCTATATTTATTATTTGTCGAATAATACTCTTGTAACCAGCCGTCAATCAGAGTATACGTCATTTCATTACTATTTTTTGCTATCTCAACCATACTAAAAGCATAATATCATGAGAGTAATGTATTATCAATTTAGAAATAAATTACAAATAAAAGACTAAATTTATTACAAAATCAGCAACTAACATGTAAACAGTTGATAAAACAGCGGCTTTTGTTGTGGATTCTCCAACATCTTTTGCACCACCATGTGTTTCATAACCTTGTGTTGCACATACAAGAGCAATCAATGTGCCAAATATAAAGGCCTTAAATAAACTTATATAAATATCTTTCGCACTCAACCAAAGCCAAACAGAAGTTACATATCTTGCCGGGTGAAGGTGTATTGTTGCGTTTGATACAATTAAGCCACCTACAATACCTACTAACTCAGCTACTATTACAACCATAGGTACCGTAATTGCAGCAGCTAGAATTCTTGGAGCAAAATAATATCCGACAGGGTCAACTTTTAATGTTTTTATTGCATCGACTTGAGATGTAACCTGCATATTTGCTATTTCAGCAGAAATCGCAGTTCCGGCTCTTGCACCGATAGCTAAAGCTACAAACCCTGGAGCAATTTCTCTTATCATTACAACAGCAATAGAACCGCCAACATAAGCTTCTGCTCCTGACATCAAAAATTGTTTTGAAACTTGAATAGCTATTACTGCAGCAGATACAAACGTAATCACTAAAGATATCATTAAGGAGTCATAACTGATTGCAGCAGCTTGAGAAAATACATGGCACATTCTAGAACGTCCTGTTACAAGATACAAGATACTTCTGTATAAATTCTCCATACATTTCCCAAAAAATTTAATCATGAATCCTCACATTTTTAGTTTATTAAATTATACTACACATATCAAATTTATTCATCTTTACATTTTGTAAAAATTTTAGCAATTATTTTTTTGTTAATGTTTTTATATATATAGTGTGGAGGCGTAATAGTATGTTTGATGTTAACAATAACGTAGCTAATATTAACGGTTCAAAAGGAAAATATGATAATAAGGTTTCAGATTCTTCCGTAAGATATGGAAGAAATGCTGTAGAAAATTATTATACATATTTAGAACAACCTATTGTTGCAGATAAAATGACAACTGCTCCAATTTTAGATTTCGGGTTAAACCCTGATGCGGCAGAAAAAAATGCTGATAAACTTGATAAATTTTTAAAAGAAAATGATGAATATTTAAGTGCACTTCCACCATTAAAATATGAATATCGATACATGCCTCAAATTCAAAAAGGGCAAGTTGACAAAAAAGCGGTTTTAGGTGCTGCTTATGAAGAAATGGGTAAGACCAAAGAATTATCAGTAGAAGAATTGGACTACCGCTTTGCACCAGATAATAACTTTACATCGAAAGCCTTAGATTTAAACAACGATGGAAAGGTCGATATTGCAGAATATAGTTCCAGCATTTTAGCTGCAGATATGCTAAGTAAATCTGATGTAGCTGATGTTAAGAATATTGATGGAACAATTAATAAACGTGGTTTTGATGCAGTATTAGCTTATACTCAAAAAAGCAAAATTGATGCTGCTGCAAAACTTTATTCTAATATTTATAATACTTATAATTTAGGTGAAGCTCAAAAAGATTTTAAAGCTGAGTAGCAAAAAATATTTTTAGATGATTTTATATTGGGGATAAGGAGATAATAAAAAATGAATATACAAAAAACTATTGGATATGGAATAATAAGCGGAGCGTTGTCTATAGGGACATTGGCATTAAACGGATGCACAAACGGGAAATTTTTGAATAATAATGAAAATACAAAAACAACCAAAGTGGACAGCATTGATTTAACTAAGCCAAATAAACCTTTAATAGAAGGAAACAAAATTAGCTATAAAAAATTGGATGGCGAACTCGTTACTTTGAGAACTGAAACAGGATTACAGATTAAAAATACTGCAGCAACATCACTTTATAAAACAATTTCTTCAATGTCTACAGAACAAAAACCAAATATAGATGATGTTGAAACATTTTATGTTGAGTTTGAAAAAAATAATGACAAATCTAGCGGAATAAATGAAGCAAGATTGCCACAAATACAAGCATCAATGTTGTTTAATAATTTATTTAAATTATTTACTGCTCCTGATAGCGATGGTGGTAATACAATCACTGTAAAAGAATACACACAAATGATGGATGCTTGGAGTTCTTTTTTATCCAAAGATTAAATATAATAACTTAAAAGGTTTGGTTTACCACTGATAACCAAACCTTTATATATATGATTAATAGGAGGGGTTATTCGTTTAATCTCTAGATAATTGCCAAAATATATCACCTGCAAGTGCAGCAACTAAACCGAGTTTACCAAAATTATGTGTACCTTTAAGTCCTAAGTTTTTGCAAATACCAAGAGGGTTGAATATTTTACCTATAGCAGCCAATCCTAAACCTGCGCCATAACCTGCTGCGGCTACGGTTCCGGCTTCTGCAACTCTACCTAGACCACCACCAATACTTTCCATTCTGTCTTTTCCAGCTTTGTTATCAATCGGAGTTTCAAACAAATATTTTAAAGTTTCTTCTGAGTATTTTTCGTGATAATCTTTTTTACCAAAGAAATTTTTATTAAAACCGTGTTTAAAAGCAGTTTCACCATAAACTTTTATATCATCAGTAAGACTTGTTACTCTGCCATTTTCTTTAGCTTTAATATAGTCTGCATAAAGTCTTTCAATTATAGGATTTAAACTTTTATTTGGATCTATTCTGTCACGATTTGCTTCTATATAATCAGCGTTCTTTTTATACAAAGATACTTTTATTCTGTCGAATATTTGACAAATACCATCAGCATCACCTTCTCTAACTTTTTCAGCCAGTCTTGTGATATTTCCTTCTATATCAGCATCTTCCATTGATTTTTGGAATAAATATTCATCATATGCACGATAATTGCTAGTTTTTGTTTGCAACATCAAATTATGCATTGCACCGGCTTGTTCAAGGTTTTGTTTTTCAATATCATGATAAGCTTGATTCATCTGCCCCATAAAACTTGGGTTATACATTCCCATCATACCAGGCATGCCCATCATTCCCATCATACCCATTCCGTTCATTCCGTTCATTCCGGTCATTCCCATTGTTGATGTATCACCAAGTGAACTATAAGTTCCACCTGCTGATAATCCTAATGTACCTAAACCACTCATATATGGATTATAACCTATTCCTGTTATGCCAAACGGATATGACATAATGACCTCCTACTAAGTTTAAATTAACCATTTTTAACCTTACATATAAATAAAGTATTTCTTTCTTCTAAAATTGATACTTTTAAATACATTCTTAACAAAAGTTTACAATTCATTATTAGTTATTTTTGTTGTATCATAGTTTAATATGGAGTAGGGAGCTCGGAATGAGAATAGAAGCAAAAAATCTTGTTAAAATTTATGGAGACCGAAGTGTTGTAAATGACATTTCTTTTTATATGGATAAAGGTGAAGTTGTATGTTTACTTGGGCCAAATGGTGCAGGTAAGACAACAACTTTTTATATGATAGTAGGTTTGGTTAAGCCAAATTCCGGTTGTGTTTTTGTTGACAACAAAGAAATTACAGACTGGCCAATGAACTTGAGAGCCAAAGCAGGTATTGGTTATTTACCGCAAGAAAATTCTATTTTCCGTAAATTGACAGTTGAAGAAAACATTCAACTTGTGTTAGAGATGAACGATAAATTAACTGTTGATGAAAAGAAAAAGAAATTAGAAGAACTTTTAACAGAATTTGGGGTTCAAAAATTAAGAAAATCTCCGGCAATAGCTTTATCCGGTGGAGAAAGACGACGTGTTGAAATTGCAAGAGCACTAGCTGCCAGCCCTGATTTCATGCTTCTTGACGAACCTTTTGCCGGCATTGACCCTATTGCAATTGGTGAAATTAAAGATAACATTAGAAAGATTTCAGAAGAAAAAGGCTTAGGAGTTTTGATTACTGACCACAACCCTAAAGCTACATTATCTATTACGGATAGAGCTTATGTTATTTTTGACGGAAAAATTAAAATTCAAGGCAAAAGTATTGATGTTGCGAATGACCCTGTTGCTAAAGAATTTTATTTAGGAAAGGACTTCAAACTCTAGAATGAAAAAACTTTTCACTGTATACGACAGATATATTTTTATGCAAGTTCTTATGACAACAATTGTCGCAATTTTGTTGTTCACAATTGTCTGGATTGCTCCAGAGATGCTTTTGAATACTATTAAAAAGATATTAGCGCATGAATATACAGTTAAAACCGGTGTCATGGTTTTAATATATGAACTACCTAAAATATTTGGTAAAGCTTTTCCTGTTGGGCTTTTGCTCGGTTCACTATTTACCTTTGATAAGTTGAGCAAAGATTCAGAGTTAACAATTTTCAGAGCCGTTGGAATGTCTTTTTCCAGAATCATACGCCCTCTTTTGGTATTAAGCTTTATAGTGACTTATTTATGTTTTGTTACTTATGACAAATGGATTCCATATTCTTGTGAAAAATTACAAGAAATTAAAGGTGGAAGTTCTTTAACGCAATATATTTATACTAAAAAAGATAAGAATAATCATCCGGAACAAGCTGTTATTGTTTCAAGATTTTTTAACGGCGAAATGTCCAATGTTATTGTTTTAGATTTTTCAAAACAAGTATTTGATGATTTGCACGGACTTACAAGCATTATGGTTGCCGAAAGCGGATACAAAGGAACTGATAAAAACGGGCAGCCAAGCTGGGTGTTAAATAATGTCACTGATTATGATATTAATGAAGATGGAATATTTAATGAAATTACAAAAGAAAAACGTGTAGACATTCTTAATGGTGAAGATGCGGAAGATGCTTACACAATTATGATTAATTCTACTAAAAAAGATAGAGATATTAACAATAAAGATTTGCATCATTATGTAAAACTGTTAAAAAAAGCAAATTTGGATGAAGATTACAGACTTATGTATAATAAATATCTGCAAAGATTTTTCCATCCGTTTGTATGTGTTTTGCTTGCGATTATGGGAGCACTCTTGGGTTTCAGCAAACCTAGAGAACAAAGATTAATCGGGTTTACAATAGCAATCGGTTGTATATTTGTTTATTATATTACTCTGCCATTCTTCGATTTATTAGCAGAAAAAGGAGTCTTGCCACCGATTATCACAGCATCTTTTCCTCCAATAGCATTTTTATGCGCAATAATTGCTTTCTACAAATCAAGGGATTTATAATATGAAAAAAATATTTACATTAATGGCAGCACTATTTTTTATAGGAAATGTCAATGCTGCTACACCTATTGATATGAAATATGATGATGGAATTTATCATATTGTATTATCCGGTAATAAAATAAAAAAACAAATACAATTTGTTTCATCTTCTAATTTAACTACAAATAGAGAAGTTCATAAAAAAAGTGAATCATTATTAACAATAAATACAGGTTTCTTTGACCCTAATAATCAAAAAACAATTTCTTATATTGTTAATGATTATCAAACAATAGAAGATCCTATGTTCAACGAGAATGTACTGTCAAATCCTGTTCTTAGGCAAAACTTTCAGAAAATAATGAATAGATCAGAATTCAGGATTCTTGAATGTGATAGCAAGTTAAAATATGAAATTGCACCACATAATGCGAAAACTGATTTTTTATGTTCAGTTAAGACTTCCGCACAAGGTGGGCCACAACTTTTGCCACAACTACGATTAGAAGAAGAATTTTTCGTAGTTAAAGATGCTGATGGAAATGTTACAAGAGAATCTGCATCTGTTTTACATAAAACTGCCAGAACTTTAATCGGTATCAAGAATTTAGATAACGGTGTGCAAGAGGCACACATATTTATCGTAACAAATGAACATCCTATGGATATTTATGAAGCTAGAGATTTATGCGCAAAAGAAGGGTTAGATTCTGCCATGGCTTTTGATGGTGGTAGCTCAACTTCATTAAACTACAAAAATATTAATATAGTATCTACACAAGATAGTGGCGATACAGGTAGAGCATTAAAATCTTTCATGATAATAGAAAAATAAAATATTTTTCTGTTTAAAAAAAAATCGAGACTTTTTGAGTCCCGATTTTTTTTACTTACTATTTTTTTTTAAAACATTAATCTGAATAATAAGAATCTCTTATTCAATTTTTCAGAGAATTTTTTCAAATTAGATACCGTAGAAGAAGTATCTTCTACAATTTGTTTCAAGCCTTCTTTGTCACCATTCTGACCATTTATTGTTTCCAAAGCTTTTGATACTTCACACATTGTATTGTTTAAATTATCAATAGAAGTTTCTAATTTTATTTTCAAATTATCATCTTTTGTCATTTGATTAACAGATGTAGAAATTTCATTCATATTTTTCATAACAGCGTTCAAGTCTTCCGCAAATTCTTTTGCATCAACTGCACCTACAATAGGAGTCAACTGTTTAGAAAGATTAGAAAGAGATTCTGCTGTATCATACATCATCGGCTTAAATTTCTCATCTCCAATAATTCCATTAATATTTGTTGCTAATTTATTAAAGTTATTAGATACGTCACTCATCATCCACAAAATTGCATCTATATCATTTCTTGAAGAATCAATAAGTTTTTCTGTTTTTGCTAAAGTTGTAGTTGCTTGAGCAGTCAATTGCTTAAAGTTTGTTACAGATTGTCTTATTTCTGCAATCATTGAATCATTTAATAATTCGTTTACAATCCTATTTGTTTCTGTCAAAGATTCTGCTGCTTTATATTGTAAATCCATAAAATCAGCAATTCTCATCGGTTCTATAATTGTATAAGGTGAAGTTTGTCTTGGATAAGGCAAAGCAGTATTATCCAAAGGAGCTATTCTTAATTTTTTTATTCCGTTTTCAGTAACAATTTTACCTGTCATAAAATGCGGAATGATAAGTCCCGGAAGGTTTACAACATATTCAACTTTATAAGCATAACTTGTTTTTATAAAATCTTTTAACTCATCCGGAACAAGTTTTGCAGTCATTATTTGAGATTTTTTAACTTTACCAACGGTATAATATTTATCGTCAAGTTTTATTTCTACCTCTGAATCATTTGATAGCAAATCTTTATTCAATACTGGAATATAAACAGCTCTAACCTTCGGAGGTGTAATTTCTAAAAATTGTTCACCAATTAACCCTGATTGTTGAATAGATAGTGTTGAAGCTTTAGGTATTGTTATTCCAGGTTCTGTAATAACAAATTTCATTTTTACATAACTTGATTCACCATTTACGACTGGAATAATTTCTTCAACTTGACCAACTCTTAAGCCCATCATTTGCACACCAGAACCTGGACGCATTCCATTAACATCTTTAAAATGTACTTCAATTCTTTCAGCCGATGAGAATGAACGTCCCTTAATCCACAATACCGTAAATAAAAGTATCGTTAGTGCTACAAGTGTTAATATTCCTACTTTAAATGATGGTGATAATTTCATTTTATTTTCCTTTTTTGTTTTTTTGTTTATTTGTTGTTCGGTGGGAACGCATTTGAGTAATTATTTTCTACTTTATTTATCTTTGTAGCTTTTCCCACCCTACTTTGTTTATGCGTTCATTTTCATCGGACCTTCAATTGTTGCGTTTACAAATTGTTTTGTATACGGAGTTTCCTCCCTCAACAACTCTTCTGCAGTACCTTCAAAAACTGCATGTCCATTATACAACATCAATACAGAATCTGCTGTTCTTTTTATTGTAGACATTTGGTGCGTAACAACAATTGATGCAGCATTTGTTTCATTTTTTAACCGCACAATATAATCTTCTATTAATGTTGAAGATATAGGATCTAAACCGGCAGTTGGTTCATCATACAAAATAATTTTCGGTTCTGTTACTATGGCACGTGCAAAACTTACACGTTTTTGCATACCACCTGACAGCTCGGACGGATATTTATCTTCTATACCGGATAAACCAACCAATTCAAGTTTTTCAGCAACAATTTTTTCCAATTCTTTTCTTGTATATTTTCCTCTCAAATCTTTTCTTTCTTGCAAAGCAAAAGAAATATTATCAAATACATTTAAAGAATCAAAAAGTGCCGAATATTGAAAAACCATAGCAATATCTCCACCGGAAGTGTTAATTTCTCCTGAATCTTTTGCTATCAATCCGCTAATAAGTTTCAGCACTGTACTTTTCCCTGAACCACTAAAACCCACAATGGATAAAATTTTGCCATCATCTACTTTGAATGAAATATTATCTAAAATAACTTTTTTATCAAATGACTTTACTAAATTTTTAACTTCAATTCCCATCATTTCCCTCAATTAATAAAAGAATATCGCTGCAAAAATTAAATCTAATATAACAATCGCAACAAAAGACCAAACTACAGCTTTCGTGGTTGCAATACCAACCCCTTTAGCTCCATCTTTAGCTTCCATTCCACAAGAACAACTTATTAATGATATAGTAAATCCGAAAGCCAAAGATTTTAGTAAACATACATTTAAATCATGCATATTTAATCCAAACCACACAGAATCAAAATAAGCTTTGTAATTTAATCCTGATGCAAGATTAGATGCTACTGCGCCACCTAAAATTCCAAATAAAGATGACACAATTACAACCAGTGGCATCATCAATGTTCCGGCAATTATTCTTGGTGTGAATAAATAATGAACAGGATTTACTTTTAAAACTCTTATTGCATCAATTTGTTCTGTAACTTTCATTGTAGCAATTTCCGATGCTAAAGAAGAACCTATCATTGAAATTATCGCAAACCCTGCCATAATAACCCCTTCTTCTCTAACCATAAGAATAGAAACCAACATGCCAACATAATTACCTGCGCCTTGTTTAACCATCTCTCCTGCTATTTGCATAGCTATAATTATAGATGTCATACCAACAATAGATAGAGTTATCGGCAAAGACGATACTCCAAATCTTGATGACTGCTCTACAATTGCCTTAATTGTCGTAGGAAATGTTTTTAACCCATTCAAAAATTCCGCACCCAAAAGTGCAATATTACCTAATGTTGTAATAAAACCCTCTAATTCTGCTAAAAACATTCTATATATTTTATAAGTGTATGTAGCCTTATAATAAATTTTCATAACAAATTGCCTTGTGTTGTATTTTACCACACTTCCAATATAATTTACAATTATTTTTTATTTATGATACAATTTAAACAGAGGAGTTTTAAAAAGGGGATTTTTTATGATGTATGGATTAATTTTAGCCGGTGGTTCAGGAAGCAGACTTTGGCCTCTATCGAGGGAACTATACCCAAAACAGCTTTTGAATATTCAGAATACAGAAAGTTTGCTTCAAGCAACTTTTGAAAGAATTTCTGAATGCATGCCGGCATCCAACATTATAAGTATGACAGGTGTTAAACATTTTTCTAATGTAAAATACCAACTTGCATCTATGTATGATAAAGCGATTGTTTTATCAGAACCAATCTCAAAAAATACTGCTCCTGCAATAGCTTTAGCTTCTAAATATATAATAGAAAAATTTAATGTTGATCCTGTAATTTTGGTAGTGCCTTCTGATCATATGATTAATAATACAGAAAAATTTATTATGACAGTTAAAGAAGGTGAAAAAATAGCAAATTTAGGTTATATAGTAACTTTTGGTATCAAACCATCTTATCCAGAAACAGGTTATGGTTACGTAAATGTAACTGATAAACACATCGAACGTGGCTTTAAAGTTAATAAATTTGTTGAAAAACCGAATGAAGAACTTGCAAAACAATACATTGCAGATGGAAATTACTACTGGAACAGCGGAATCTTTATGTTTAAAGCTTCTATTCTTTTAGAAGAAGTTGCTAAATGTTCACCGGAAATTTATTCTAAATTATCAAATTTTGATTTTTCAGAAAAAGATGAAATTCCGTTTACAGAATATGACAAAATGCCTTCAATCTCTATTGATTACGCAGTTATGGAAAAATCAGACAAAATAGCACTTGTGAAATTAGAAAGTGACTGGAATGATTTAGGAAGTTGGAAATCAATTTATGATGTTAGCGAAAAAGATAAAGATGGAAATGTAAAAATAGGTCATGTATTAGATGAAGGTTCAAAGAATTCTTTAATGTATTCATCTTCTAAACTTGTTGCAACAATTGGATTAGAAGATACTGTTGTTGTTGAAACAGAAGATGCAATTTTAGCTTGCAAAGCTGATAGAACACAAGACGTTAAGAAGATTTTTGAAACGCTAAAAAAACAGAACGATAATACGCACCTTGTCCATAAAACAGTTTACAGACCTTGGGGATATTATACAGTTTTAGCGCAAGGTAACGGATTTTTAACTAAGATGATACAAGTTAATCCAGGGCAAAAATTATCTGTTCAATCACACAACTTTAGAAGTGAACACTGGGTTATCTTGGAAGGTATGGCAAAAGTTGTTTTGGAAGGCAAAGAACTTATCTTAAGCCCTGGACATAGTGTTGATATCCCATTAAAAGCTATACATTCTCTTCAAAATCCATACAAAGATAACTTAAAAATCGTTGAAGTTCAAAAAGGCGATCCTTTGATTGAAGAAGATATCATACGCTATGAAGATATGTATGGCAGAGTTTAAAATCAAAGCTTCTTAGATTATTAAGCATCAATTAAATTTACCATTTATAATATCGTTTTTAAATATTCAAGAATATCATCAGATTCATACATTTGAATATTTCTATCACGATCTACAAGAAATGGTACTTGTCGTTTTCCGCCAAGTTGTATTAAAGAATCTTCAGATGCTTTATTATTAATATCAACTTTGTTATAGACTATTTTGTTTTCATCTAAAAAATTCATAACTTTTTTACAATAAGGACAAGTTTCTAATATAAATAAATCTAACATAATGCCTCCTTTAGTTATAGTTTAATATCTTCTAAAAAAAATAAATCACCAAATTTACTCCTACCACATTTACTTATTCACATTCTATTATTCTTATAGTAATATGTTGTTATGAAGAGAAAAATTTTAGGGACAATCTGTTGTTTAACATTATGCGTATTATTAAGCCAATCTAATGTTTTTGCGGCTCAGGCAGGAGCATTTGCAGAACATTACGATGCTGGTCAAAATTATTTAATGCAAAATCAGTATTCATCCTCTATTGTGGAATTCAGAAAAGCATTAAAGATTAATTATCTTGATAATTCAGCAAGAATCGGTTTAATCAATGCTTATCTGGCTAGAGCTACATATTACGCTAATCAGGAAAAGAATTTTGAAAAAGCTGCCAACGATTTTAGAAGTGCACTTTTTTACCTTAAAATTTATCCTAACAGACAACAATCCGTTCAAAATTCAACCGGCATGATTACTTCTGCCACAGAAAATCTTAATCAATGTTTAAAAGTAATGAGTTTTGATACAACAGCAGGTTCTAGATACAAAAAAGCAGAAGAATTAAGAGCTGCCGGAAATTTTTCAGCAGCTGCTTATGAATTTTCTAGAGCTGCTCAAAACGAAAAACTTGCTTCTGATGCCAGCATGCAAGTTGCAGACTTACTAAAACTTATTGGTAATGAACCACGTTCTGCTGATTATTATCAAACAGCTTTGGACTTAAATCCAACAAATGGAGTTCTCAGAATGAAGTACGCAAGAACTCTGGATAAATTAGGACGTTATGATGAAGCTGTAAGTCAATATAATGAAGCATTGGCAAACTCTAAAGGTGACCAAGAAGTCTTATACGCACTAGAACGAATTTATTTAAAAAAACTTGCACAAACTCCAAGTGATGCAGAATTGAATGCAAACTTGGGTGCTATTAAACAAGCGCAAGGTGATTTTGAAACGGCACTAAGTTATTACGGAAAAGCTGAACAAATCAATCCTTCGAATGTCACAACTCGTTTGAATGTCGGAACTCTTTTCCAACAAAGAAAAGAATACCAAAAAGCAATTCAATCATACGATTCTGTTTTAACTTTATATCCGAATAATACGCAAGCTCTTTTATACAAAGCACAAGTTTATAAAGAAATGGGTGACGCTAAAACCGCTGTAAATTTGTATAAAAAAATTCTATCAATTGAACCTGCAAATGTTGTAGCAAAAGATGAAATCAGTATTTTATTAAAAGATACAATGACACCATCTGAATATATTGCTTATTTATCACAAAACGGAAATACTGACGAACTTTATGATTTTGCTTATAAATTGCATAAAGACAATAAAATTGATGAAGCCATAACAGCTTATCAAGCAGTAATTAATAAAAATTCATCAAAAATTGATGCGTATGTCAATTTGGCAATTTGTTACGCATCAAAAGATGATTACAATAATGCAGTAGGCATATTAAATAGCGCAAAAGAAAAATTTCCGACAAATAATCTAATCCTAAAAACATTAAAAGATGTTCAACAAGATTCTACATCTACCCAACTTGCTGCTGCCAGTTCAAGTTATGAAAATAAGGATTACAAACAGGCTATAAAACAATATCTTGCGATAAATCCGGCAACAGAAGATTCTATGCTCGGAGTTGCAGCCTCTTATCAAGCGTTGGGAGATTATAATAGCGCTATAGAGTATTATAAAAAAGCTGAACAAATTAATCCGAACAATGCGGATACACCGTATTATATCGGTTATTTGTATTCAGAACAACAAAATTGGAGTCTTGCAGAAAATTATTTAAAGAAGGCAGTTCAAAAAAATCCGCAATCGGAAGCAAAAGAGTTACTTAGTTATGTAACTCAAAACGGTTCTGTTTCTATTTTGAATGAAGGTATTGATTTGTTTGATAAAAACAACTATCAAATTGCTCTTATTAAATTTAATGAAGTTATAAAAAAAGACATCAAGAATGCATATGCATATTATTATAGAGGTCTTATTTATGATGAACAAAAACAACAAAAGCTTGCGATTAGTGATTTTTTGAATGTGCTAAAATATTCAAATGAATTCCCTATTGCTAATTATATGTTAGCTGTTGATTATGATACATTATCAAATTACAAAGAAGCTTATAAATACTATCAGAAATTTGTGACAGTTTATACTACAGATGATGAATATTTAAAATACGCAAAATCAAGAATGACCGAATTAAAACCATTTATTGGTTCTTAAGAAAGATATGATGAATAGCAAAGTAAAAGATTTAATATCCGCTCGTGTTTCGCTTGCCCCTATGGCAGGCATAACAGATTATGTCTTACGCTCACTTGTTAGAGAATATTCAAAGCCTTGTCTTTTGACAACAGAAATGATAAGTTCAGAAGCTTTAACACAAGTTAAAGACACAGATATTGTTGCAAAAAATGACGACCATTCACCAATTTCTTATCAATTAAGCGGACATAAACCAAAAATGCTAGCAGATTGTGCAAATTATTTGCAAAAATACGCTGATATGATTGATATCAATATGGGATGTCCTGTAAATAAAGTGGTTAAAGGAACTGACGGTTGTGCTCTTATGCGCAACCCAGATTTAGCACAAGAAATTGTACGTACAGTAAAAGCTAATATTACGATACCATTGAGTGTAAAATTCCGTCTTGGTTACACATTTGATGAATTAAATTATGTAGAATACGGTCAAAAAATGCAAGAAGCAGGCGCTGATTTTATTACAATTCACGGCAGAACACGTTCTCAAATGTATGGCGGGAAAGCCGATTGGAAGAAGATTGCAGAACTAAAACGTAATGTAGATATTCCTGTTTTTGCAAATGGTGATGTTGTTTCCGTAGAAACGGCAGTTCAATGTCTGGAAGAATCTCAAGCCGATGGTGTTGCAATCGGACGTGGTTGTTTGGGTGATCCGACTCTTTTATATCGAGTTGAAAGATACATTAATGCCGGTGAATACATCGCTCCACCAACATTAGAAGAAAAAATCTTAACTCTAAAAAAACATCTCAATAAAGAAGTTGAATTTAGAGGCGAAAACATAGGTGTAAAATTCTGCAGAAAATTTTATCCTTATTATGTAAACGGTTTCACAGGCGCATCGAGATTAAGAGGCGAACTTGTTTTAATAGATAATTTGAACGATATTTTCAAAAAATTAGATAATATATTAATAATAAAATAGAAATAGCCACTATGGTTAATTCTTTCTGCTATATTAATCACAACAAATCAAATATCAATTTTATAAAAATCTGAATTTAAAATACTATTTTCATCTATTTGATGTGCTTCTGCATCAAAATCAAGATAAATTTCACAAGTGTTAGTCGTTCCAATAATATTAAAATCTTTATTTACAATATCAAAACCGTTCATATTAACTTTATGTCTGTTTGGACTTGCATAAATTGATATATCAGGTTGCCCCACTTCTGCCGTCAATTTTCTTGCGTATTCAAAAATTGCATCTCTTATTTCATTATTGAATTGATATTTTTTTTGAAGTTCTATATTATCTAATATTAAAGCAGGTTTGTTATCAATTTTAGCAAAATAGCACATTGTGTTGCCTATATATCTATCCCCGTCTTTAACTTCTATGCAAGAAATCAGTTGACATTGTATATAATTAGGAGCTGTCCATTGATTAGCACCACTTCCAACCGCAGCACAACAATCTGCATCATTTCCTAGAAATAAGGAATGTTCCAAATTACTCATATCTGCTTTTGAAACTTCTATATGCATGATTTCTTTTGAATCAATAGTATTAGCATTTTTTATTTCATTATTACGTAAAACTAACAAATTATTTCTTATTATATTTTTTGCAAACTCAATTTTTTCATCAGAATTTTTAGTATTCCAAAAATCAGAACTTCTCATTTCTTTTTTTAATAAATTCATCAACTCTTTTAAATCGTCAAAGATAATAAGCTTTCCATTTTTTAATATTTTCACTACTTGCTTCGTGTTAACAAGAAATCCATTAGCATCGTATTCAGCTTCTTGCCTTGGTTCTAAAGTATATCCTTGTTGAGCAATTACGCTCTTTAAATTTTCAAATTCATTTGGAGGAATACTTTCAAATAAAACATCATTAAAATCGTGTTCCATATTATCAAGCGCACTTTGTTTAAGCGATGATGAATTAAGTATTATATCTTTTTTTATTTTAGAATTTGGATTAAATGCAATCCAATTATCAAAATTTATATGATTTTTATTAAACAATTTTTTAGTTTTCTTATTAGCTTCTGTCGAGCATAATATTGATTTTATAGAAGATAAATTAGAATCATTAAACATTATTAGCAATTCATTAAATCCTTCCCAAAAAAATTCATCAGCTATACATAAATCCATGATATGATTCGTTTTTCTAAAATCAATTTGTTTATTTGTTCTCCCTTGATTGTCCGTTAAAAATGTTTTATTTAATTCTTTTTCTATTTTTTTCTTACCAAATTTTGAATTTTCCTTTAAAAGTGGCAGCAAAAATTTTAATTTTAATGGTGAATCATCTAATAAATTAAAAATATAAGCTACTAAAACTTTATCCTTTGGGTCTTTTATTGAGTTTTCAACTAAAGTACGATTTCTTTTTGTATAATTATTAATAGTTTTTTTTAAATCTTCAGTATTTGAATTGTGTTTAAATTCAGCTTTTAATTCATTAATTATTATTTGATTTTGTTTAAATAAATTACTTTCAAAAGGATTTATTAGTTGAATTAAATTCTCAAACATATCAGAATCTTGACCAATATTTCCAATACAATTAATATGCTTTTCAACATTGTCATATTTTTCACTAAACAAATTAACTAGAGATTTATATCCAATACATTTTATAGTATTCAATGTTAACTCCGGTTCAGAAAAAAATAGCTCGTCAATATCATCATCTTCCGGTGCCCAAAAAGGATAAGCAAGCTGTTCTTTTTTAGAAAGACCTTCATTTCTTATATTAACAAGAGTTTGTATATCTTTTTCATCATTAATTTTGGCCTGATATAACATTCGTAAATATTTTGTAGAATAACCTAGATCTTTTATTCTCAATAACTTATTAGCAATTTTCTCAAATTCATCTGGCTCAAATGAGACTTTTTCGAAGTTCCAAATATCACAAACATTAATATCATTTTGTGCTAACTCTAGAATTTTCTCTACCATATTTTTATAATACTTTAAAGTTCCGGCTTTATTTGTCATATATTTTACAAACATACTAATACGACCAAATTGAGTTTCTTCGTAATTAAGATTCATTAAGACTTTTTTTACTATTTTATCAACCTCTTTTTCATTTAAAAATTTTTTTGGCTTCATCTTTAAATAACTAAAAAGAGATTTAAAACTAAGCGATGCAATATTTACATCCTGCGACACAGAATTTACATCCTGTTCTATTACGGAAACTTCTTTTATTGTATTTGTTTGTTTATTATAAACTTTATATTGACAATTTATATTGTTTACAGGTAAAATTCTCATACCATAAAAAAACACGTAAAAAAATAATTTGCCAATAAAAGAAAAGCCGGAGATTATCTCCGGCGAGCTTGTTTATCACCAATATCTTACATCTTATTTTATACATTTATTAATCCCAATACTTTTAAGATTAAATTATCTAATTCTTTTGCTTTTGCAGGTACAGTTATACTATCATTGTCCTTAAAAATTTCTACAATTTGGAATTGTTTTAATTTTTCTAAAGCTTCTGAATTATTTGTACCATATTTTTTAGCATAATTTAATACCGCATTTCTGATTTTAATTATGTAAGCTTTTTGTTCACTTGTTTTACGGCCTTTTTCAGTTACTATTTGTTGAACAATTTCATCTGAACATAATTTACTATTTTTACGATATCCTTTTATTACACTGTATATATTATCTTCATTTATTTTATTTAAAGCATCCGTCGCAGCATCCCAGTCATTATCAGTAGTCCACCAATTTGCTAATTTATCTTTTATTATTTTACCGTATTCTTCTGCTTCTTCAACTTCATGTGCTTTATAATTAGTATCATTTTTAGCTTTTTTCGCTGCTTTATCAGCTGCTTCTTTTTCTTTAATTGCTTTTGTATACAAATCTTCTGTTTCTATAGAAGATTCACTTGAAACATCTAAGAAATCATTGTCTGTTAATTGTTCAAATTTAACATTTCCCCTTGAACCATTCATAACAAAGAAACCATTTTTATTGGAATATTTACAATCAATTTGTTTTAACTTTCCGTCTTTTACAACAAAATATTGATGGAATGCACTATTTGCAGGTCTACCCTTTGATTTATATAATTTCATTCCGGCAGGCATACCACTTCCAGCACACGGTATAAGCGTTCCTTTTCTCAAGTATTCATTAACACTTTTTACCGTTTTATTATAGTCAATAATATCTTGTGCTGACACTTCTACAGTATTCTTTTTAGCATCGTTTAAAGAAATCTTTTTATTATCAATTGTTGTACAAGTGCCGTTTTTATCAATTGATTTCACACCTTTAAGTTCAACTATTTTATCATCAATAGCCATATAAAGATGTGCCGGTTCATTTGTGGTATCAGCAGTTGATTTAAAGACTCCGTCTTTTGCTGTTTTAGCTAATGCTTTTGTTTCATTAGATGTTAAAGCATTAATTTTTTCTTCTGCAGTTTTACAATTTTCGTCAATATTAGAAGTTGTATCAACTGCTTCTTCTCTGATTTCATCAATTTCACTACCGCTTAATCTAATACCTTCTTTTGCTAAATCATCTTTAGTAGATTTAACGACAAGATTATCGTCTACGAAATCAGTATCATTACTTGATATATCATTCAAGAAGCTATATTGCGTTTTCATTGTATTTTTAATTTTTTCTGCTTCTAAAATTCTTAACATAGCATACAATTTATCAAATTTATCAGCTAATTTATCAAGATTTTCTTTTGTAAAATCACCTTGAACTTTAGATAATGCTTCAGAAACTTCGCTGGTTGCTTTTTCTAGTTTGCTTAAATTACCTTCAACAGAAGATCTGAATTCATCAGCTTTATTAACTAATGACATTGTAAGATTTTTAACAGCAGTTTTTGGAACTTCTCTTTCTCCATCATTTTCAGGTATACGTGTTGCTATTAATCTTAAGATTCCTCTATTATTTGCATCTTTATGAGTATCATTCCAATAGCTAATAGTTCTTAAAATAAATGGATCATTGTCTTTTGCGAACAAAGTTTGAGTCCATTGTCCTGCACTTTTATTTGTATCTTTAATATCATTAGAAAGTCTTCTAATATCTTCTTTAAGTTTTTTATCAGCATCCTTATTTGTTGTACCAAAATCATAACCGGCAGTAGTCAACATTTCTTTATATTCTGTTAACTGAAGCATTGCTTGTTCTAATTTTGTTTTGTTCAAAGATTTGTACACTTCTTTTAAGGCACTTAATTTTTCTTCATTAGTACCTGATTTATTTAAAGCTTCATTAATTTTTGTAAGCATAGTTGGGTCAATCGAATGATTAGCTTCTCCAATTTCTTTATACTTATTAATTAAAGCTTTTAAAGCTGTGTATTCATTGTTTTCTACAGAACCACCATTAGTATTATTAGAAGTATTATTTCCACCCCAAGGTGTATTCCAACCTCCAGGAGCAGTGAAATTAAAACTTTGATTCATCCAATTTCCCCAACCATTATCTCTTAATGATTGCATAGCACTAGCTACAGCACTATTAACATCAAATGGATTGTTATTCGCAAACATTGGAGAAGCAAAAGAACTAAAATTGTTCGAAAAATTAAATATCGGTGTATAATATAAAAGAGAATCTGTCATCATTTTTTGACTCAACTGCGCACCCAATATCGACATAGAATCAGGAACTGAACTATTTACCATTGAATGATTTAAATTTGAATAATAAAATGGAAATGACATTTTATAATGATCCTCTATTAAATACTCTTATATATATAAAGTTACATTTGTTAAAATAATTGCCTTTTAATTTATAATTGTTACAAAGCTTAATATAAATATGATATACACTTGTAATAAATTGTTTACATGATATAATCATCTAGTAGAAAGTATAGATTAGGTATATGGATATTTCTCAGCAGAAGGGGGATATATGGCAAGAGTATTGATTTCAATGTCAAATGAATTTCTTAACAAAGTAGACAACGTAGCTTCTTCAGAACAAAGAACAAGAAGTGAATTAATCAGAGAAGCATTGAGAGTTTACATTAAGAGAAATAAAATTTCAAACAATTTAAGAGCTGAAGAAAATGCTACTATCTTATCAGAACTATTAGGATAGTTTGAACAAGTTTGTATTACTAATTAAAATCGGGTTTACAATTATGTATACCTGATTTTTAATTTGACTTTACAACTAATTTGACGTTAAATAAAAGAGCTATGAAGATAATTATTTTTGGAGCAAATGAACTGGGTTCAATGATTGCCTCCGAGTTATATACTGAAAATGATATTACCGTAATTGATGATGAACGCAATAAAACAGACATGTTTAGCAAACTTGACGTTGGCTTTGTTTCCGGAAACGCATCAAGTATAGAAGTTTTAAAACAGGCTTCTATAAAAAATGCTGATGTTTTTATTGCCTGCACATCATCCGACGAATTGAATATTGTCGCTTGCTTAACGGCAAAAAGAATCAGCACAGTAAAAACAATTTGTTTTGTAAGAAAAGAAGAGTATAAATATTCTTTAGGTTTAGCTAAAGATGCAGAATACAATTGCGATTTTTATATAGATAATGTCGTTTGGCCGGAAGAACTTTTAACACAAGAAATATTTAGAATTATTACTGTAGCTAAAGCTCTTGATGTTGAACATTTTGCAGACGGTAGAGCAAGACTTTTAGAATACAAAATTGCAAAGAATTCTATTCTTGTAAATCAAATGATTAAGAACTGTGATTTTCCCAAAGATACCGTAATTGTTGGTATTACAAGAAATTCCGAATTATTTATACCAAATGGCGAAACAGTTTTACATGAAGATGACAAAGTTATTTTTATGGGATTATCAAACTCATTAGATATTTTAGCCGGTAAATTTTTCCACGAAAAAGAATTTGTAAAAAATGTTGCCATCATTGGTGGTGGAAATGTAGGTTTAAAACTAGCTAAAAATCTTGAAGATTTAAAATTAAACCTAAAAATTATTGAAAAAGACCCTGCAAGATGCGAATACCTATCACAAGAACTTAACAACACATTGATTATTAACGGTGATGGGACTGATTTAGAATTACTGAACGAAGAAGATATCGCTGCTTCGGATGTTGTTGTTAGCGTTACTAATAATGATGAAAAAAACTTGCTTTGTTCTTTGTTAGTAAAACATTTGGGCGCAACTAGAGTAATTTCAAGAGTTTCTAAGAATACCAATGTAGAACTTTTTGAACGTGTCGGAATAGATATTGCAATATCTTCTAAGACCGCATCTTTGAATGAAATAAAAAATAACTTAAAAGAAACAAATATTGGTATTTTAGCAACAGTTGAACAAGGCAAAGGTGAAGTTTTGGTAATTGAAATACCTGATAATTTTCAGACAAAAAAAATTATGGAATTAAGGTTACCAACAAAAGCAATTGTTGGAGTTATTCAACGTAGAAAAAGAATCATTATTCCAAATGGTGCAACTCAAATTATAAGCGGAGATAATTTGATAATATTTACAACAAGCGAAAATGCTCCGATTATTAGAAATTTCTTTGAGGAAATTGAATGAGATTAACGTACTTAGCATATTCATTCAGTTTAACTATAATGTATTTTAGCTTTGTGCTTTTACTTCCAATTTTGGTTGCTTTGTATTATCACGAGATAAATGCAATATTCCCATTCTTGATATCTGCAGCTACAGCTTTAATGATTTCTGTTACTTTAAAAAAACTTGTTTCTGGTGTTTCTCAAATAAAAAGCATTAATGATATTAAAAAATCAGAAGGTTTGTGCGTAGTATCTTTTTCTTGGATTTTTGCAGCAATTATAGCAGCTATGCCATATTTATTTTTTGGTTTCAGTCCTATTGATGCTCTTTTTGAGGCAACATCGGGAATTACAACAACAGGTGCTACTATTTTAACAAATTTTGATTACCCTAATGCCCTATTCTTTTGGCGCTCTTTTACGCAATGGTTAGGCGGAATGGGAATTATCGTCCTGTTTATTGCAATTCTACCACAGTTTGCAATAGCCGGTCGTCAAATGTTTTTTGCAGAAGCTCCTGGGCCTACAGAAGAAAAATTTACACCTAGAATCAAAAGCACGGCTGCTGCTTTATGGAAAGTTTATGCAGGACTTACAGTTTTTGAAATTATTTTATTAAAATTAAATGGTATGAGCGGTTTTGGTTCAATTTGCGTTTCTCTTTCTTCAATATCTGGTGGGGGGCTATCACCTTACAGTCAAAGTATGGTTGGAGTATCTATTCCACTTTTGTGGATAATCTCTTATTTTATGTTTTTTGCCGGTTCAAGTTTTAACTTGCAATATAAAGTTTGGACAAAATTTAATCCGTTATTATTATTCAAAAATGAAGAATTCAAAGTTTATTTTTCAGCAGTAATGTTAATTGCAATTCTTTTGAGCTTTTCATTATTTTTTAATATGAATTATAGTTTTACAAACAGTATTAGTCACGCATTTTTCCAAGTTACTTCAATGGTATCATCAACAGGCTTCTGCAGTGTTGATTATGCTAAATGGGATTATGTAAGCAAACTTCTTTTATTTTCAATTATGCTATTCGGAAGCTGTGCAAGTTCTGCCGGTGGTGGATTAAAAGTTGCAAGATGGCTTTTAGTATTTAAAGTAATGAAAACAGAAATGTTGAAAATTTTACATCCAAAAGCTGTTTGTAATATCAAGGTAGGCAATTATTCCGTACCAAAAGAAGTTATTGATCAAACATTAATGTTTGTAGCATTTTATTTTGTAGCAATCACTATTTCTGCATTTTTAATCGGAGCAATTGAACATAATACAACAATTGCAATTACAGGTACTGTGAGTTCTATCGGAAATATTGGTGCTGCATTTGGAAAACTATGCGCACTAGAATCATTTGCACCACTACATTGCGGGACAAAAATGATAATTATTTTTGATATGATGTTCGGTCGTCTGGAATTAATTCCATTTTTAGTTTTGTTCCAAAAAGATTTCTGGACGATACGCTTGAAGTAAATATGAGATATATTGAAAAAATAAAAAAAATATTGTATAATAAAAGCATAGAGTGGTAGTTACCTAAGCTACCAATAACTCTTAGAAAGTTGATTGATACCTATCTTAATGGATAGGTATCATTTTTTATTATGAAAATAATCAAAAAAATTAAAAATAATACAATTTTACAATAAACTTCAATTTTAGCCGTCATCATATTTTTATGTTAAAATCATCTTAAAGAGGTTAAAATTATGTCAATAAAAAAAGTTGTAAGATATGGAGAACCATCTTTAAGACAACCGTCAAAAGAGGTTCATAAAGTTTCTCAAAAAATTAAAAATTTAGTTGAAGATTTATTAGATACAATGTATGCACAAAATGGTGTTGGGCTTGCTGCACCACAGATTGGCGAAAATTACAGAGTATTTGTAATTGATGTTTCTACCGGAAATGAACCACTTAATCCAATGGTTTTTATCAATCCAAAAATCATTAAAAAATCGGGTGCTGTAATAAGCCACGAGGGTTGTTTAAGTTTTCCTGAAGCTTTTACTGATGTAAGAAGATACGCAAATGTTATGATTAAGGCGCTTGATAGAAACGGTCGCTCTTTTGTTTTGGAAGCTAAAGACGGCACTCTTTTAGCTAGAGCAATTCAACACGAATTTGACCACTTAGACGGTATATTATTCATTGACCACGTAATAAATCGTTTTGAAGCAGAAGAAGTTTTGAAAAAACACAATCTTCCAGACATTCAGGTTGATAAAATATTGGATGAACCGGAACTTGCTGCACAAATCGAAGTTCTTTTGAAAGAAAAAGTTGAAAACGAAAAATCTGAAAATATAGAAAAAGAATAAAACAAGGAGAGGCTATGAAGGTTTCTGCAATAAGTTTTCAAGGTGATTTGACAAAAGGAAGAAAAAAATTTGAAAAACTTCCGCTTATTGAGCAAATAGCATTAAAATCTAAGGAAAATGCAAGACAGCAATTTAATCAAACACATTTTCCGCCAATTCCGGAACAAAAAGGTGATTTAGCGGATTATGTGCACCATATTGTTATGATGGAAAATATTGTTAAAAATAAAGCGAATGAAATATTTAAAAATGTTAGAAATGCATTAAAGATATAATTTTAAATTTACAAATGTAGGTCAGGCATTGTCTGACAAAAGTTTTAATGTCACTTATAAGGAATTTTATGATAAACATAGTATTTTTTGGAACTCCAGATATCGGATTAAAATCATTAGAGCATTTTTATAATTCAGATAAATTCAATGTTCAAGCAGTTGTAACACAACCCGACAAACCATCAGGTCGTGGACATAAATTAACACCGAGCCCGATTAAACAATTTGCAGTAAAACATAATATTCCTGTATTTCAGCCAAAATCAATCAGAAAAGAACCTGAAATTATTGATGCATTAAAAAATCTTGCTCCGGATTTTTTTGTTACGTTTGCATTTGGACAAATTCTTTCACAAGAAGTTCTTGATATTCCAAAATATGAAACAATCAACCTTCATGTTTCATTATTACCCAAATATAGAGGAGCAAATCCAATCCAAAGAGCGATAATTAATGGCGACAAAGAAACCGGAATTTGTACTATGATTACGGAATTAGGGCTTGATTGTGGTGATATTTGCATGAAATACCCGATAGAAATCACTCCTAACATGAACTGTATAGAGTTATTTGAACTTTGTGCATCTAATTCTCCGGAACTTCTGGAAAAAACTTTAATTGGAATCAAAGAAGGAACGCTTAAGCCGATTCCACAATGTGAAGACGGAGTTTGCTTTGCAGACAAATTACAAAAAGAAGAGTGCAAAATAGACTGGACAAAATCAGCAGAAGAAATTCATAATCTGGTTCGTGGAGTTTACAAATGCCCTGGAGCATTCTTTGAATACAATAATAAAATTATTAAAGTAATGGAAACTGAACCTTTAAATGAAAACCTTGATGGTGAAATTGGTTCTTTCGTAAGATTTTCTAAACTTGGTATTGATGTAAAAACCGGAAACGGACTATTACGCTTGATTAAAATCAAACCGGAAGGTAAAAGCGAAATGTTCGCAAAAGATTGGGCAAATGGCTTAAAGAAATAAAAATATACACATTACTTGATATATTTATTTTTTACCCCTTGCAAGTTCTGTAAATTTTTTGTAATATATTGTTAGATAAATATATTTATAAGAAGAGGAATTTATTAAATGTTCGAACGTTTTACAGAAAAGGCGATTAAGGTTATTATGCTGGCTCAAGAAGAAGCCAGAAGACTTGGTCATAACTTTGTCGGCACTGAGCAAGTTTTACTTGGTCTAATCGGAGAAGGTACCGGTATTGCGGCAAAGACATTAAAATCAATGGGAGTAACTCTTAAAGATGCCCGAGTTGAAGTAGAAAAAATTATCGGTAGAGGTTCCGGTTTTGTTGCTGTAGAAATCCCTTTTACCCCTAGAGCTAAAAGAGTTTTAGAATTATCTTGGGATGAAGCAAGACAACTTGGACATAATTATATCGGAACAGAACACTTACTTTTAGGCTTAATAAGAGAAGGCGAAGGTGTTGCTGCAAGAGTTTTAGAAAACCTTGGGGTTGACTTAAACAAAGTAAGAAGTAATGTTGTTAAAATGTTAGGCGACTCTAAACCTCAAACTGCAGGTGCGGGAGTCGGCTCATCATCTTCCAGTTCTCAAGCTAACAAAGTAAAAACACCTAGTTTGGATGAATTTGGTACTGATTTAACACAAGCTGCTTCTGAACAAAGATTGGACCCTGTTGTAGGCAGAGAAAAAGAAATTGAACGTGTTATACAGATTCTTGCAAGAAGAACCAAAAACAATCCGGTTTTATTAGGTGAACCTGGGGTTGGTAAGACTGCTGTTGCAGAAGGACTTGCTATTAGAATTGTTAACGGTGAAGTTCCAGATATTTTGGAAAACAAAAAAATTATCCAACTTGATATGGGACTTTTGATTGCAGGTACTAAATACCGTGGTGAATTTGAAGAACGTCTTAAGAAAATTATGGACGAAATTCGCCAAGCAGGAAACGTAATTCTTGTTATTGATGAAATGCACACTTTGATTGGTGCCGGTGCGGCAGAAGGTGCAATTGATGCGGCTAACATCTTAAAACCTGCTTTATCAAGAGGAGAAATCCAAGTAATTGGTGCAACAACTTCTGATGAATACAGAAAATATATCGAAAAAGATTCTGCTTTAGAAAGAAGATTCCAACCTGTAATAATAGAAGAGCCTTCAATTGATGAAACAATTGAGATTATTAGAGGTTTGAAGTCAAAGTATGAAGAACATCACAATTTGAATATTTCTGATGAAGCAATTGTTGCAGCTACAAAATTATCAAGCAAATACATTAATGACAGATTTTTGCCGGATAAAGCAATTGACGTAATTGATGAAGCTAGTTCAAAAGTTCGTTTGAAGGTTAGCACTCTTTCTCCTGAAGGAAAAGAACTTGATAAGGAATTAAGAGAAATTATCAAGGAAAAAGAAGATGCTATCAGAAATCAAGAATTTGAAAGAGCATCTGCTTTACGTGATGATGAAGCTAACATGAAGGATAGAATTCGTGAAGTTTCTGAAGAATGGCGCAGACAAAATGATGCAAACAAACCAACTGTAACAGAAGAAGATGTTGCAGAAGTTATTGCGACAATGACAGGTGTTCCTGTAACTAAACTTACAGAAGGTGAGTCTGAAAGATTGTTGAAATTGGAAGACACTCTTCATGCTAGAGTTATCGGTCAAAGTGATGCCGTAACAGCTATTGCTAAAGCAATCAGACGTGCTAGAGTTGGTTTAAAATCACCAAACAGACCAATTGGTAGTTTTATTTTCTCAGGTCCTACCGGTGTTGGTAAAACTGAATTAGCAAAGGCTTTAGCTGAAGCAATATTCGGAAGTGAAGATAATATGATAAGAGTAGATATGTCAGAATTTATGGAAAAACATTCTACTGCAAAACTTATCGGTTCTCCTCCAGGGTATGTTGGATATGATGATGGTGGACACTTATCAGAATTAGTAAGAAAGAAACCTTATTCAGTTATTCTTTTTGACGAAATTGAAAAAGCTCACCCTGACGTATTCAATATCATGTTACAAATCCTTGATGACGGACGTTTAACCGATGCTAAGGGTAAACATATTAACTTCAAAAATACAGTTATTATCATGACTTCAAACGTCGGGGCTAGTATGATTTCTACTCAAGGTAAACTTGGTTTCTCAGCTGCAGAAGATGCTAAAAAGGATAAATACGAAAAACTTAAAGAAACAGTTAATGAAGAACTTAAAAAAGCATTCAGACCTGAGTTCTTGAACCGTATTGATGATATTATCGTATTCTCACATTTGAGCAAAGAAGAAATCAGACAAATTGTTGATTTAATGATGAAAGATTTGTTCAAACGCTTAGCTGAACGTGATTTATCAATCGAAGTTACTGATGAAGTTAAAGATTATCTTGCAAAAGACGGTTATAATGAAGCTTATGGTGCAAGACCTTTGAGAAGATTGATTCAAAAGAAAATTGAAGATCAACTTGCAGAAGAAATCTTGACTAATGCTTATCAACCTGGAGATACAATTCTTCTTAAGTTAGTCGATGACAAGATTGTATTTGAAAGGAAAGAAGGCGCAAAAGCAGAAGAAACTGTTACACAAGAAGGTTAAGATTAAAAATAAAATATAAAAAACGAGAAGCTACCAATAGCTTCTCGTTTTTTTGTCAAATATTCAGGCTTATATTCTACAACTACCATATTCACAAGATTCTGATACTCGTCTATCACAGTTATACATAAACATAGCTGAAATAATAGCACTGACACCAACAAGACTGTATACAAATCTTGCCAACAACGTCATATCACCGAGTACGAAATTAACCAAATTGAAACCAAACAAACCTACAAGTCCCCAGTTTAAAGCACCAATTAATGTTAAAACATACGCAGCATACTTAATGATTTTCATATATTTACCTCCTTTTCATACATATTCATTATGGAATATTTTTTCTATAATAAATTGACCAAAAGAACTAAGAAAAACAGAGGATTTTAATAAAATTTATTCTAGTCATTTTATATTTTTCAAATTATTTTAATTCATTTTTGACATTATTTTTTTTTCATGGGAAAATCATAATTGAAAATTTGGGCGATTGGCGCAGTTGGTAGCGCACTTGAACGACATTCAAGGGGTCACAAGTTCGAGCCTTGTATCGCCCACCATTTTGTCAACCACTTTTTAACTATAAAATTTGGTTTATCCCATCTATTAAAGTTAAAAATTGTTTTGTAACTTAGTCGAAAATATTTAAGTAGGTAGATATGCGAATCACATCAATAAGAAACAACTATAACAACACTTTTAATGCTAGAAATATAAATAAAAATTTAATTAACAAAAATAATAACAAAAAATTATTACAATCTACAGAATCAGAATATGGAATTGTAAAAGAAATGAATGCCATAAGTAGAAATTGTTTTGCTACAAGCGGCATCATGGCATCCACATTAGCTTTACAATTATTAGACGTAATTCCAACAATTGCTACATTAATAGTAACTTCAGCATCAGGAATCGGACTTTTAGCAGCTTCATTGTTTGCTCTTAAATCAAAAGATTCTAACAAAAAACAAGAAGATAATAATAATGAAAAATTATCTTTACCTCTAAACTCTGTACCAAATAAATATAAATTGGATTTAATGCTTTTAGATAATAACGAAGTATTAGAAAGCGAAAATTCTTCTTTAATAAAATATGCGGTTTTAACCGGAAAATTAAATGATGACTTAACAAAATATTTTCGTTTTGTTACTGATAAATTAGATAAAGTAGATAAAGAAATAGTTGTTAATTACTTTACAAAAATGCAATTGGAAGAAGACGAAAATAGACAAATACCAATGCATAAGTATGATATTGATCAAATGGAAAAAGTTTTAAGAAACTTACAGGATTGTCCGGAAGCAATTGCTGAAATAATGATGTCAAAAGATATAAATGGCGAAATTCCTATTCATAAATTTATAAATGATGATTTTTCAAAAGATAATTTAGAAAATTTTAGTAAAATATTCAGCGCTTTAGATACAAGACAACAACTAAATTATAGAACATTGATTTCGGTTTTTAATACTAAAAATAAAGATGGAATTTCAGCAAACGATTGGTTAGAAAAACATATGGAAAAATCAATAAAGCAATACGATTTTAATCCACGTTCCTATACTATGTTAAGCCTACAACAGTTTAACAAAAACATATATAAAAATAGTGAAGGTCACTTTCAACCAATTATGTCTACAGCAGAATTAAAACACAGAGATTATATTCTTAATAAAATAAATGAACAAAAAGAAATTGACTACCATAATATAATGAGCATCCTTGATGATAGTGAAGTTCAAAAAACAAAAGGACTTGATTTGAATTATAGTGACAATTATGCTGCAGAGATCATCAATTTTCTCGCTAATTCTGCGACCAATGATGAAAGAAAAGACATCATCGCAAAATTAAAAGAATTAAATAAAATTGATTATGACAAAATAGATTCTAACGAAACATCTGCATTAGAAACAATAATGAACAGTGAAGATAATGAACTATTAGATTTAGTAAAAAACAACACTTTCAAATATAGAATAGAACTTGATTACACATATGAAAATATTAGTAATTCTGATTTCAAAAATAAGATTAAAAACTTAAATTACGATTTTGTAGAACTTAAAGATGCAATAAAAACAGGTTCTTACCAAAAATTAATTAATTCTATAAATCATATCAAATCACCTTTATTTGACAAAAACAAACAAACTGAAAATATGAAAGTTCCTCGCCAGATTTTTCTTGATAGAGATTTTGTCAACTTATATAATCAATGTTGGGAACAATTTGCACCAAAACCAATCAACTTTTATAACAACCTTTAAAAATTAATTAAATTTTTTTATAACAAAAGGTTCTGATTAATATTATCATATAAAAAACAATCGGAACTATAATTAGTATCCGATTGTTTTTTACAAATTATTATCGTTTATTTAACTACAATATTAACAAGTTTTTTAGGAACAACTATCACTTTAACAACTTCTTTACCACCAGTTAAATCTTTTATTTTTTGACTTGATAAAGCAAGTTCTTTAAGTTCATCATTGCCCAAACCTTCATCAGCTTCTATTTTATCTTTAACTTTACCATTAACTTGTACAACAAGAGTAATTTTACTTGCTTTAGCTAAATCTTCGTCCCATTCACACCATTTTTCATCATGAATAGATGTTTCATTACCCAAATCATGCCAAATTTCTTCTGACAAGTGAACTGTTACCGGTGACATAAGTTTGATAAGAGAAATAACTGCAAAGCTAAATACATTTTTATCTTCTTCAGACATTTCTGACTTTTTATTTTTCCAATCATAAATAGCATTTGTAAGTTCACGATATTTAGAAATTACAGTATTGAATTGGAAATCATTTGCAATATCATTAGTAATTTCTTTTATCATCATATGTACAACTCTTACCAAGTCATCATTTTCACGTTTTAATGGAAATTCTAACTTGTAACTTTTAATTATATTTTCTTGATTTTCACTTACTAAACGCCAAACACGATTCAAGAATTTATAACATCCTTCTACACCGGCATCTGACCAATCAAAATCTCTTGCAGGTGGTGAATCAGAAAGAATAAATAATCTTGCGGTATCAGCTCCATAATTTTCAAATATTTCATCAGGGTCTACAGTGTTACCTTTAGATTTAGACATCTTAGATCCGTCTTTTAGAACCATACCTTGAGTTAACAAGTTTTTGAATGGTTCATCAAAGCTTAATAAACCTAAATCTTTAAGAGCTTTTGTAAAGAATCTTGAGTACAACAAGTGTAAAATTGCGTGCTCAATACCACCAACATATTGATCTACAGGAAGCCAATGGTCTACCAATTCTTTTGAAAATGGAAGATTTGAGTTCTTAGGATCAGAATATCTTAAATAATACCAACTAGAGCATACAAAAGTATCCATTGTATCCAATTCTCTTCTTGCTTTTCCGCCACATATAGGACAAGTTGTTTCTGCAAAAGTCTTAGAAGTGGTAATAGGTGATTTTCCAACAACTGAAAAATCAACATCCGTTGGAAGCATTACCGGAAGATTTTCTTCTTTTTCCGGAACAATACCACATTTATCACAATAAATCATAGGAATTGGAGCGCCCCAATATCTTTGACGAGAAATTAACCAATCTCTCAATCTATATTGAGTTTTAAATTCGCCAAAACCATTATCTACTGCTTTTTGTGTAATTGCTTTTTTAGCTTCAGTATTTTTCATTCCATTAAATTCATTAGAATTAACTAAAACTCCTTCTTCTGTATAAGCTTCGTCTTTGCAATCAGAAGGATTTTCCGGATTTTGAATAACTACCTTCATCGGTAAATTGTATTTCTTAGCAAAATCAAAATCTCTTGTATCATGAGTAGGTACAGCCATTACAGCCCCTGTTCCATATTCAACCAGAGCATAATCAGCTGTCCATAATGGGAATTCTTCTCCGGTAAACGGATTTATACAATGTGTTCCTAAAGGAACACCTGTTTTAACTCTATCAGTTGAAAGTCTTTCGATTTCAGTCATCTTACGAGCGTTTGCTCTATATTCTTCAACTTTATCCTTGTTTTCAGAAGTTGTAAGTTTTTCAATATCTTTGTATTCAGGTGCAACAACAAGATAAGTGATACCATGAACAGTATCCGGTCTTGTAGTATAAACAGGAACTTCCATTTCTTCTATTTCTTTAACTTTAAATCTAAAAATAGCACCTTGAGATTTGCCAATCCAGTTAGCCTGCATAGTTTTTACATTATCACCCCAACCTGGAAGCTTATCCAAATCTTCTAGTAATCTTTCTGCATAATCAGTAATTTTAAAGAACCATTGAGAAAGATATTTTTTCTCAACAACACTATCACATCTCCAACATTTACCATCGATTACTTGTTCATTAGCTAACACAGTGCCACACTTGTCGCACCAGTTAACGGCTGCTTCTTTTTTGTAAGCTAAACCTTTTTTATATAATTGAATAAATAACCATTGAGTCCACTTGTAATAATCAGGTTTACAAGTAGTAACTTCTCTTTGCCAATCATAAGAAAGACCGAGCATTTTAAGTTGCTTTGTCATATATGCAATATTTTCATCAGTCCATTTCGCAGGATTAGCTCCATGTTTCATAGCAGCATTTTCTGCTGGTAAACCAAAACTATCCCATCCCATTGGATGAAGAACATTAAAACCTTGCATTTTCTTGAATCGTGCTATTACGTCTGTAATTGTATAATTTCTAACGTGTCCCATATGAAGTTTTCCTGATGGATATGGAAACATAGATAACGCAAAGTATTTAGGTTTATCACTATTATCAGGAGTATGGAAAACATTGTTCTTTTCCCAATTTTCCTGCCATCTTTTTTCTATTTCTTGTGGAAAATAAGCCTCTTTCATTTATTCCTCCATTATATCAATGTATTTATTTTAGCATAAAATTGGGAAATTGGGAAAAAATTATAAAAAAATCAGGTTTGATATTATCAAACCAGATTTTTTATGTTATTTAATTTTAATTATTTAAAAATATCAAATGCATTATTATCTATTGGCTTATTAATTCGTTCTAGTTCTTCCGGAGTTGGCATTTTGGTATTATTTGTTGTTGTATCATTGTTTTCCGGAGTTGATGTACCATTATTATTCACAAAACTATTATGCAACTTATCAGCTTCGCGATCTAAAGATGCTCTTTCATCTGTATAGCCGTTTTCTATAAAGTTATTAAATTCTTTAATTAACCATTGAGTTTTAGACATAGCTCCACCTGTAGGCATATTTTCCTGTATATAATCAAAGAAAGACATTAGATTATTTAAATTTATATCCAAATTATTTCTATCAATAACTCCTTGAAGACGTATAATTAAATCCTCATAAATACTTGATGAATTGTACATTCCACGAGCTTTTTCCATAGTATTTTTATAATCAGTAAACATATTATTCAAATCATCCATAGTTGGTTTATTTTTTTCACCACTATTATTCTTATCAACAGCCGCTGTATAATAATTAATTATACTTCTAAAATCTTGCTGCATAAGAGATTCTTTGGTATCTGCATTTATAGTATTTGCAGCAGATGTGATTTGACTATCATCTTGTTTATAATATCTCATTAATATTTTTACCGCAGATTCAATGCTTGAACTATCCAAATTATCATAAGATGATATTATTGTTAACAATTGATTCATTTGATAATCTTTAATATCCGGCGCAGCGTTCTTAATAGCAGCTTTTATTTCATCTTCTGTTAGTTTTTTTGTTTCATTTTCATTTCCAGAAACACCATCAGCTTTTGTATTGTCACCATCTTTTTCTTCTACTTCTGTCCCATCATCATTTCCAGAAATATCTGATGTAGATTTAAAAGTTAAAGGCAAAAAATAGTTTTGTTCGAAGAAGCCTGATAATTTTATCCTTTCAACCGTTGTATTATCATTTTTATTTTCTTCTTTTGGTGCTGTATCCTCAGCCTTCTTTTCCTCAGCCTTTTTATCTTCAGTTTTCTTTTCTTCAACTTCTTGAAATTTTGCTCTTTGGAATCTTAGTTGTGTAAAATTGCTTCCTAATCTAATCATGTTTTTAATACTCCTTTGTTTTTTATTTTTGTTACTTAACTCTGTGCACATTTTATATATCGGCATTTTTTGAAAAAACTTTAGGAGAAAAATTTGCACACACCCTACTACTACTACTACTACTACTACTACTACTACTACTACGTTTGCGCCATTTGTAAAGATTTTTGGATTTTCTTAACATAAGAATATATATTAATTATATTATTACAATTTCGTAATAATATAATTAAGCTCTATTTATTTAAATTAATACCCGCCAGCATTCGTAGAATTCACACAAAACACCGGTGAAGTCAAAAATTCTAACATAAAATAGAATTTTAACTAAAAACTTAAAAATATACTTGAACACAAAAATTATACATCAACATCATCGTCATTTTCTTTAGGTTCAGGTAAATCCGGTTCACTTTTTTGTTTAGTTAATTTTTCATTAAGTTCTTGTAATGTAATTGATTTATCCATTTTTTTCAATGCATTAAGAACCGCAATCTTATAATCTGCATCAGCACGATTTTTGGGATTATCTATAATTTCTCCTATTCGTTGTCCTAAATATCCCATAACCACTACAGCAGGAATTAAAATAACAGCCGTTGTTAAAATAGCATGTAAATCAATTGTCCCCACTCTTATTATACTAACAGTACCAATTACAAGCATTGTTATAACGATAAAAAACAATCTGACATTTTCTGTATAACCCAATTTTATTCATCCTTTCCGGATTTATTAAAATTTTCCATATCTTTTTTCATACAGAATTGAACAAGAGTCATTTTATCAATATTGCTCAAATAAGTAAAACGTCCGGAAATTGTGTACAACCCACTATCACCTTTTTCCACACGAATTAATTGATATTTACAATTAATAATTTGTTCATCACTTAATTTTATTGATACTTCATAATCTTTTTCAATATCAATATTATCTTCCGTTCTAATCTTCATACCACCGGCAGATAAATCTAGAGTTCTAACTTTATGAGTAATATCACCACATTTAAGAACTAAATCCTCTAGGAATTTAATACGAGTAAACTTACGACGTTGTAAGAATCTGTGTTTTACAGGATTTGCAATCGTAATAACATTGTTTTCCAAAGCTTGAATATAAGATTCAAAATATAAATATCCGTTTTCTGTAAAAGAATAAAAGTCACAAATATGGTTTACTAATAATCCGTCCGGTTTATATTTCAATTCCATCCTAAAACCTTCCGGTGAAACAGAAAGCACACGACCTTTATTAGTTTTTTTGAAATCTTGTGGAACAATTGTTACTATTTGACTATCTTTAATAAGTTCTCTCATATATGACCTTTCTATTTGTTTGTATTGAACCCCTCACCCCAACCCTCTCTCTCAAGGAGCGAGGGAGAAAGCAAAACTTGTGAGTATTTATTTATCCAACCCTTACCATACCAACCGACTTAACTTTTACATTCGGGCTAATCTCATTATATGACATAATTGCAATTTGAGGATAAGTTCTTTCCACCAATTTTCTAAATAACATTCTTATAGGCGAAGAACAAAGGATTACAGGCTGATTTCCTGTTGCAGTAATTGCTTTTTCCAACTCTAAATTCATTCTGTCAAACATATTCTTCGTAAAGCTTGGATCAAGTGTAACACTTTGACCATCCGGACTTGCACCTTTTGCAATTGTGTTTTCAATTTCCGGAGCAAGTGTAATTACATACAACTCGCCCGTATCTGCAAGATTTTGTTTACAAATGTTTCTGGAAAGAGCTTGTCTTACGTGCTCTGTCAAGAAGTTAGGATTTTTATTAATTTTGGCTTGCAAACTGCTTGTTTCCAAAATCGTTTTCAAGTCACGCACGGCAACACCTTCTTTCAATAAGTTCTGCATTACAATTTGAACATCACCAACAGTTATATCTTTCATCATGTCATTAACATAATCTTCTGAAACCTCTTTTTTAAGATTATCAATAAGCTGTTGAACATCAAATCTTGATAAAATTTCTGATGCGCATTTCTTGATTACTTCCGTTATGTGAGTTGAAATTACAGCAGATGCTGATACAACGGTATAGCCTGACATTTCTGCCATATCTTTATCCTTAGCTTCTATCCAAAGAGCGGGTAAACCAAACGCAGGTTCTATTGCATGAATACCATTAATTGCAAGGTTTCCTACAGGATCACCTGCACACATAGCAAGAAATCTTTCAGGATAAACTTCACCTGATTCTAATGCAACACCTTTCAACTTAATTTGATAAGAATTTGGAGATAGCTGTAAATTATCTCTTACTCTGATTGACGGTAAAACGATACCCAAATCCAACGCTGTTTGACGACGTATTTGTGCGATACGCTCAAGCAAATCACCACCCATTTCAACATTAAGAAGTTGAACAAGTCTGTACCCAACTTCTATTTCAATAGTATCAACATTAAGAAGCTCCATGACACTTTCTCTTGTTGCTTTGGCTCTCTTTTCTTTCTTACCAAGTTTTTCTTGCTGTTCTTGTTGAACTTTTTGCGCTTCTTGTGTTTGTACTTCTTCTTTCTTAGATTTAACTTTGAAATATGCCATACCACCGGCAACAGCGGCAATAGTTAAGAATGGAATAGTCGGCATGCCGGGGATTATACCCATGAAACCTAATAAACCAGATACAACACCTAATACTCTAGGGTCGGAGAACATTTCTTTTTTAATATCTTGAGAAAGTGATTCGTCTTTTCCGGTTGCTCTTGACACAATCAAACCTGTAGCAGTTGAGATTAAAAGAGCTGGAATTTGTGATACAAGACCATCACCAACCGTTAAAATTGTATAAGTTGATAATGCTTGTTGAATGTTTAGATGAAGCTGAATAACACCAATAATCAAACCACCAACGATATTAATAACAGTAATTACAATACCTGCTGTTGCATCACCCTTTACGAACTTTGAAGCACCATCCATAGTACCGTAGAAATCTGTTTCACGTTCTAATTTTTTACGTCTTTCTTTGGCTTGATCCTCATTAATCAAACCTGAGTTTAAATCCGCATCAATACTTAATTGTTTACCCGGCATTTTATCCAACGTAAATCTTGCAGATACTTCAGCTACACGAGTTGCACCACCTGTGATAACCATAAAGTTAATCAATACCAAGATACAAAATATAACTGCACCGACAACATAATTACCACCGACAACAAATTCTCCAAATGAATTAATAACATTTCCGGCTTCACCATTTAGCAAAATAAGACGAGTAGAACTTACGTTTAAACCCAGTCTAAATAGTGTTGCAATCAACAATACGGTTGGAAAAGAGGAATAATCAAGGGGTTCTTGAGTGTATAAACAAACTAATAATATAACAACTGCTAGTGAAATATTAACTGTCAGCAATAAGTCTAAAAGTGCTGGTGGCAAAGGAATAACCATCATGCAGACAATAACGACCAAGCCGATTGCAAGGACGATATCGTTATTGCTTAACAGTTTAGATAATTTACCCAGTTCCATTTATTCTTTTCTATCCCACTAAATGGGTATTCCTCTCCACAATATATTTTAACATTATTTAATCAAATTTAACAAGCTTGTTAAGATTTTGTAATCTTTTCATTTTTAATATGTTTTTATAATTTTTATTATCTCTATTATGTCCTTTGATATCTGCTCCTTGCCTCTTTTATAGCCTAGCTTTTTTGCTTAAATACAAATGCTAAAATTTCAGCAACTGCTACATACATATCAGAAGGAATCATACCGTCAACCGGAACATTGTTATACAAAGTTCTTGCTACAGGTCTGTTTTCAACTATTGGAACATTATTTTCTTTTGCAATTTCTTTAATTTGAAACGCAAGATAATCAACCCCTTTTGCAACTACTATAGGCGCCGGAGCTTTAGTCTTATCATATTTAATTGCAACAGCATAGTGAGTTGGGTTAGTTACGACTACATCTGCATTCGGAACGGATGACATCATGCGTTGTTTTGCCATTTGCATTTGAATAGACTTAATTCTCGCTTTAATTTTAGGATCCCCTTCGGTATCTTTTTGTTCATCTTTGATTTCTTGTTTTGTCATTTTGATAGATTTTTCATATTCGTAGTTTTGATATTTTTTGTCTAAATACCCTAAAACAAGCATAGCTAAACACATATTAATAATCATATTAACCAGAATTGACACAACAATATTAAGCGCAATAGGGATTTCTAAGCCAACCATACCTAATAAATCACCTTTTCTGCTATTAATCGCAGAATAACCACAAGCAGCAACTACTACTATCTTTAAAATAGATTTTGCGAATTCGACTAAAGAACGTGGTTCAAAAGGATTAAACATACGCTTTGCATTTTGCATCATTCTTTTCGGTGAGATATTTTCAAGATTAAATTTTGCTTTTTCTAAAGCAAAAACAGGGCCGACATCCATACGAATAATAAATACAGCAGCAATCGCAAGCAATACAAAAAATGGAAGAACAATGACTGCCAAATATTTAAAATACGGCAATAATATTCCCATCATATTTGAAGTATCTATATTAGCATAATCAAGGTGAGAAAATGTTTCTTTCATCATACCTTGAATTGTATTTCCCATATTTTTAGCAAAAACACCCAAAAAGGCAACGCTTGCAACCATTACAAGAGCAGAATCCATATCTCTGCTTTTGGAAACATTACCTCTTTCACGCTCTTTCGTTCGCCGTCGGGTGGTGGCTTCTTCGGTTTTTTCTGCTGCATCATTTCCCATAGATTATATTTTATCAAGGAAAAACTTGAAAGGCAAAATTTATGTTATTATTAAACAATGGAAATAAAACATTTTGAAACATTTTATAAAAAAGGTTTATATATAGCAAAACAGTCACAACAAAATACAAACGGCTCAAAACAAGCAATAGAATATGCACGAAAAAACTTCAGTAAGACAGACTTAAATTCATTTTATAACATTGGAGTTTTATCAAAAAAATTACAACTAATTTTAAACACAAAAACGGTTTTAATAAAATTTTCAATTGATAGTATTGTAAAAAATCTTATAAAACATCCTGAAATTAATTTTGAAGAATATCTCTTCCTAGATATAATACTCAAAAATCCAGATAAAATTGCAACATCAAAAACCAGTAATAACAGCGTATTACTTTTAAAACATAAAGAAAAATACTACCAAGCAGTTCTAAAGGCAACTATAGATAAAACAGAAAACTACTTAACATCGTTTCGGTTGTTAAATGAAACAGAATTTTCAAAGCTATAAAAAAGAGAACCTCTACTATGTGGACTTAGCTTCCCCACTGTTGCCTAATGGCTGCGGTTGCAAGATTTACCGTGTCAAGAAGTTCTCTTATCAATATTATAGCTTAATTTTTATAATTTTTCAACTATACCTAAAATAAAAGTGCTATTTTTTCCATAAACTGGCCGATTATTACTGTTATATATTCTGCCATTGGACGCATAAACATCAATGACAAAAGAAGTCCAAGATATATTTTTAAAGGCATAGATACCATAAAAATGTTCATTTGCGGCATCATTTTTGACGTAAAACCAAGTAACACATCCGTAATAAATAAAACGCCAAAAATAGGAAGTGAAATTCCCAACCCAATACCAAAGATTTGTCCGGATACTGTTACAATATTTCCAACTAATTCCGGTGAAAAAACTATATTATATCCGATTGGCATTGATTTAAAACTGTTATATATTGCCGAAAATAACCATTGATGAGCGCCTAAACCAATAAAAAGCATTGTTGCCAAAAACGTATAAGCTTGTGTTATTACAGGAGATTGTCCACCAGAAGTCGGATTCAAAGCTTGGTCTGCAGACAACCCCATTTGAACGGCAAACATATTAACACCCAATTCGACACCTACAAAGATTATATTTGCACAATACCCAATCGCAAAACCTACAAAAAATTCTTTTATTAATATTAATGTTAAAGCGGGAGCTGAAGTTGGCATTGCAAAAGCGGAATTATATTGAACAATTGGAAACAAAATAAAAGCAATCGTTGCAGCTAACCATATTTTTACTTGCATTGGAATCGGATAAGTAGAAAATATAGGTGCTGACATCAACAACCCAGTTAATCTGGTAAAAATTGCCATAAAAATTATTATATTACTTGGTGAAAATAATACGTCCAGATTAAACATTATGCCCCGCCAATTAATTGAGGAATCATATCCATAAATTCATTAAATGTTGTTATAAAAATACTGAACATCCAAGGCATAAGAAATATTAACAAAAGCACACAACCAACAATTTTAGGTACAAATGTCAATGTAGATTCTTGAATTTGTGTGACTGTCTGAAATATACTTACTAAAAGACCGAGCACAACACCCACCAACAAAATTGGTACTGAAATTTCCAGAGTCAATATAAACATTTTTTGTAAAAGTGTTATGATTATATCTTGATTCATTTTAAGTTTGATTACCTTTCTATGCTTTCTAATGTACAAAGCTTTCTACCAGAGATTTTACAACTAAATACCAACCATCTACCATTACAAACATTATAAGTTTAAATGGCAAAGCAATCATAGTTGGTGGCAAAAACATCATACCCATTGATACAAGAACTGATGAAACAACAATATCAATTACCAAAAACGGAAGATATACTACAAAACCAATCGTGAATGCAGTTTTTAGTTCACTTAAAATAAATGATGGTAATAAAACATAAGTTGGAACATCATCTTTATTTTTAGGTTTTTCTATTTTCGCCATTCTTACAAACAAAGCAAGTTCTTTTTCATGAGTTTGTTTGAACATAAAATTACGCACAGGAACAATACCTCTATCAAGCGCAACTTGTTGTGTAATTTGATTTTTCATATACGGTTGAAGTGCCTGTTCATTAATTTCATTAAAAGTTGGTGCCATAATAAAAAATGTTAATATTAAAGCTAAACTTGTTATAACCTGATTAGGTGGCAAATTACCGGCACCTAATGCTTGTCTTGTAAGTGATAAAACAACTACAAGTCTTACAAAAGAAGTTGTCATAATCAATATACTTGGTGCTAATGTTAAAATCGTCAACCAAATTAAAATCTGCAACCCATTTGTGAAATCTTGTGGAGAATTTGCGGTTTGCATTCCAATATTTATATTAGGAAAAGACATTGCTGCTTCTGATGGCAAGAACGACATCAAAAATATACCCAACAAAGCTCCCCAACGCTTTAAACGATTTATATTCATCTATTTATTTCCTTAAAACGACTATTTATAATAATACATATATAGAATATCAAAGCATGCCGTAAATTGGCAAATCTTTAAGTTTTATTGCAAAAATTATAAACTTAGAGAATTTTCGCTAATAAATTTTTCCAATGTTTCAACCGCTCTTTGTGAAAGCTTTTCTGTTTTTATTTTTTTATTCTTCCGTTCATTTTTAGCTAATTCTATCGGACTTACGATTGCCCAATTTGAATTTGTAGGTTGAAGTGGTAAATATCTTAAAGAACCATCTCGAGAAGAAATATGTTCTAAATGAGCAATGTCAGTTATATAAAATGTTAATGCACCTAACATTGTTTCAAGTGGAAGTTTAATTAAATCTTGCCCTAAAATTCTTTTAGCCATATTGATACCAGCCAACATGCCAGTAGCAATTGATTCTGTATATCCTTCCGTTCCCGTAATCTGTCCTGCAAAAAACAGTCCTTCTCTTTCTTTAGCCTCAAGAGTTTGATTCAAAATCTGAGGACTATTTATAAAAGTATTTCTGTGCATAACACCATATCTAACAATATTGGCATCTTCTAACCCCGGAATAGAATGTATGAGTTCTTTTTGAGCACCCCATTTTAAATTGGTTTGAAAACCAACCAGATTAAATAATGTTTTTGCAGAATTATCTTGACGTAATTGTACGACTGCATAATTTTCTATTCCTGTTCTCTTATCAACAAGTCCTACTGGTTTCATAGGTCCAAATCGTAATGTATCTACTCCTCTTGATGCTAAAACTTCAACCGGTAAACAAGATTCAAAGAATTTTGCGGATTTATCAACTTGATGTTGTTCAATTCTTGGAGCATTAATCAATATGTTATAAAAGTTCTTATATTCATCTTCGTTCATCGGACAATTGATATATGAAGCCTCACCTTTATCATATCTTGAACCCCAAAACGCTTTATCAAAATTAATTGAATCTATTTCTACAATTGGTGCTATTGCATCAAAAAAATGTAAATGTTCATTTTTAGTAAATTCTTTTATTGATTCAGCGAATTTATCACTTGTCAACGGGCCGGAAGCTATTATAACATTTCCATCCGGTATTTCTGTAATTTCTTCTCTAATAAGCTCTATATTTGAATCATTTTTGATTTTTTCTGATACTGCTTTGGAAAAATCTTCTCTTGCAATAGCTAGTGCATTACCTGCCGGAACTGCATTCTGATAAGCAATTTTAATCAACTCGCCGCCTAGAAGTTGCATTTCTTTCTTTAACAATCCACTCGCATTTGTAATATCAGATGAGCCAAGACTATTAGAACAAACGAATTCCGCACAATCACCGGTTACATGAGCACCTGTAGTTTTATTCGGACGCATTTCATAAAGTTTAACTTTTATCCCTCTTTTAGAAAGCTGTAACGCTGCTTCTGAACCTGCCAAGCCGGCACCAATTATTTTAACTTCTTGCATATAAATCCTCTAAAATTTACTTCTATTAAAATGATACACAAAACATGAAATAAAAATTTTATATATTTCTTTTAATGTATTTTTTATGAAACATATATAACATTCCGAATCCAACAAACGCAAATATCGCTCCCGGAATTGTTGTATAATTATAAGCTAATCCATGAGTTATTGGAATTCCTCCAACAAAAGCACCAATTGCATTACCAAGATTGAATGATATTTGAGAGAAGGATGCACCAAGCATTTCTCCGCCTTTTGCATTTTCTATCAATAAAACTTGTTGTGGTGCAGACACCCCAAACAAACAAGCGGTACATATGCACATCAATAATACCGAAACAATTGGATTATGTGAAAAGAAAAATATCAAAATTAATGCAACACAAGCTGTGAGTTGAGTTAATCCAGCAACTTTCGCAGGAGAAAATTTATCAGAAAGTTTTCCTCCAAGAAGATTCCCAACACACATGCCGGCACCTGCCAATATCATTATTAAAGAAACATATTGTGGCAAGATTCCCGAAACTTTTACAAGTAAGGGATTTATGTAACTATACCAACAAAAAATTCCACCATTGCCCATAATAACAGCAACAATCAATAACCAAGGACCAAGACTTTTTAAGAACTTAAACTGTCCTCTAAAACCAGTATCAGGTAGTGGTTTTAAATATGGAACAAATTTACAAATGGAATAAACAATAAAAACTCCGATTAAACCAACCAATATAAAAATTATTCTCCAAGTGAAATTATGACTGATAAAACTTCCTATTGGTATGCCTAATAAATTTGCAACTGTCATGCCGGAACACATAATAGCTACCGCCAAATTCTGTTTTCCTCTTTCGCACAATCTTCCTGCAGAAATGGCTCCAACTCCGAAAAAAGCTCCGTGTGGAAGCCCTGCAATAAATCTTGTTAGGCAAAATAAGTGGTAATTTCCTACAAAAGCGGTAGATAAATTTGCGATTGTAAAAATAGACATTAACCAGATTAAAATTGTTTTAAGTGGTTTTGTTCTAGCTGTAAGTACCAGTAATATTGAACCGGCAACAACTCCCAGTGCATACAAAGATATAAAATTTCCTGCTTGTGGAATAGTAACGTGCATAGATTTTGCTGTATCCGGTAAAATCGCCATCATAACATATTCTGTTATTCCCAATCCGAATGTCCCTAATGCTAATGGAAGTAAGCACATACTTTTTCTCATTTTATATTTCCTCTATAAATTATCCGGTAGTGTAAAGTTTTCGTCGTTAACTTCTCTCAAGAAGTTTGTCCAACTGTTATAGTATTCGGCAAGAGCCTGAGTATATCCTATTATAATTGATTTGTAAGATTGTTTCATAACTATTAAAGAAGTTAAATCAGATTTCCCAGCTTCATAGCTTTTTTTACTGGTTTCAATCAAGGATTCTGATCCGGTTACAATATTTTTTTCATAATGATTAAGATTATCTGCAGCTGTTAAAAATCTTTCATAAGCTGCACTAACATCCTTCACAGCTCTATTCTGTACTGATGCATACTTTAATTCAGCTTGCTGCAGTTTTATTGCTGCATTTTTAATTTCAGGACTATAATTATACAAAATCGGTAAATTTATCAAATTTGCTTCTATATACGCTCCATTATTAAAATTTCCGGTTGTACTATATTTCCCTGGTTTATAAGCGTATCCGCCGGATATCTGTATATCAGGAATTCGTTGTCTTGCAACCAGCGTAAGATTTTTTTCAGCAATGTCTATTTCTTGTTTTGAAATTTGAATATCGAATCTATTTGATAAAGCATTTTTTAAAATAAAATCAAATGAAGGAAAATTGTACTCTGGAGGGGGAGTCATCATTTCTGCGTAATTATTTTCTTCATCAAAAATATTATCCATACTATCATATTGTACATTATGTGGATCGTTGATTACTTTATTAAATTCAGCAAGTGCTTTTTTTACATTTACTCGAGCAGAATTAACCTGAGTTATCATTTGATTTAACGCAATTTCTGCTTGAATTACATCAATATCCGGAGCATGGTTATTTTTTACTTTATTTTTTGCAATTTTTAATAATTCTTCTTGAAGTTCACGTTGTTGTTCTAAAGTAAATAATATAGATTTTGCAGCAACTAAATTTATATACGATTCTCTAACATCCATTTTTAAATCAAAAATAGTGTAATCTATGTTTTTTTCAACGAGTTTCAAATTTGATTTTGCAAGATTTTTGCGTGCACTTCTTTTTGCTATTTCAAAGTTTTCACTAAGCCCAAATTGTTTGGGTTCTTCGTTTCCTGCGGCACCCATAAAATAGAATGCATCAAAAGTCGGATTCTGAAATCTATTTGCAACTTTAATTTGATTTTTTGCAATATCACTATTAAGTTTTGTCGCCTGTAAATCAATATTATTATCTAGCGCAACCTTAATTGCCTGATTCAAATAAACTTTTTTTGTATCATTAATTGCAAAGACTGAAGTTTGTATTGTTATAAAAAATAGTATTACTAAAAATATTCTTTTCATAATTTTTTAAATATTTAACTTGTAACCGCCACCATAAATCGTTTCTATATATTTTTTGCCATCAGCAATCTTATCAATTTTACTTCTTAAATGTCTTATATGAACTCTGATTGTTTCAACATTATCATCCGGTTCATATCCCCAAATGTCTTTAAGTAACTTTGCTCCGGATATCATGTTGCCATGATTTTGGAATAATAAATTAAAAATATCAAATTCAATCGGAGTTAATTTTTGAATCTTATCATTAATCTGAACGCTATAAGCTTCAGGTATTAGCGTAATTTCTTTATACGTTAATAATTCTCTAGTTGCAGAAGATTTTGGAATCTGATTCGTTCTTTTTAACAATGCTCTAACCCGAACAATCAATTCATCAATTTCAAAAGGTTTAGTCAAATAATCATCCACACCAATATCAAAACCTTCAACCTTATTATTCAATTCTGATAAAGCTGTTAGCATAATTATCGGAGTTTCAGATATTTCAGGACACTGTTTTATACGTCTTGCAACCGTATACCCGTCAACTTCCGGCATCATAACATCAAGAATAATAAGATTAGGCTCTTCTTGTTTTGCTTTCGCAAAACCTTCAACACCATTATAAGCTTGAATCACATTATAACCTTGTAATTCAAGATTAACTTTAACAAGTTCGTTTATTGCTATATCATCATCAACTACAAGAATTTTAGTCATTTGCAAAAACTCCTTCTAAAACATCTTCTTCTATAGATTCTTCCGGTTCGGCCAATAATTTTTCAGGTATTTCTTTATTTGTATTAATACCGAATTCTCTTAATGCTTCAACTTGAGAGAACAAGCTCGGTTTATTTTTACTATTACGTCTGAAACGATTTATTGTTGTATTTAATTTTTTATTTACATCATCAAAACGCTTTTGGACATCAAGTAAATCTTCGCAAAATTGAACAAAAGTTTCGTACAAGTTTGTACCTGCATTAACTATCTGATTAATACTTTCTTTTTGTTTTTGTTGTGCCATCAATTGATTAACAAGCCTTATTGTAGCTAGAAGAGATGATGTTCCTACAATAATAATATTGGATTTATAAGCATTATTAATAAGTTCTGCATCTTCATAAAGTAAATTTACAGATGTTTCTATCGGCATATACATAAGTACAAAATCAGGTTGAGATAAATCACCTGCATTTTGATAATTCTTATTAGCTAAATCAACAATTCTTTTTTTAACTTCATTTTTAAATTCTTTAAGTTTGTCATTATCTTTTATGTACTCTAAATAACTTGTGAGTGTTACTTTTGAATCAATAATAAGATGGTGGTCGTTAGGAAGATTAATAACAACATCCGGTCTTATGATATGCTCTTCATTATCTCTAAGGTTAGCTGATGTCATAACCATTTGTTTAGAATAATGTATACCTTCAACCATACCGCAAGATTGTAAAATTGTATCAAGCAAATCTTCTCCGTATGAACCTTTTACATTTTGATTTTTTGTTAAAGCTTCAACAAGATTTTTTGCTTCTTGTTCAATAACTTTGTTATTCTTTTCCAAATTTCCGATTTGTTCAACAATCTTAGTTGTGTTTTCAACTCCGGCAAGATTAAATTTTTCAACTTTAGCTTTGAATTCACCTAATTCTTTTGTTAACGGAAGGATTTTTTCTTCTAAACTTTCTCGATTTTGTTTACGCAAATCTTCTTGTTCATTTTTAATTGTTTCATTGGCAAGTTGAACAAAATCACGCTTAATTATTTCTTGCAATTCCTCTGCTGATTTTGATTTTGCGCTAACTGTTATTAATTCTTCCTTCAACGCATGGATTTTCTTTGAATAAAACACATAAAATATTACTGATGCTAACAATATTCCAACTAAAAATGATAAAACAGCAATCATTTCTCCTCCTTAAAATCCCCTTTAATAAATCAGGCTTCCTTTATTATAAAATATCATAAAAGAAGCCCGATAAAAAATTTATTTTCTATCTTGTAATTTAGCCAGCAACTTTAATATTTCTAAATAAAGCCATACAATTGTTACCATTAAACCAAATGCACCGTACCACTCCATATCTTTAGGTAGCATTCTTTTTGCACCTTGTTCGATAAAATCAAAATCAATAATCAAATTCAACGCTGCAATTACTACTACAATTACACTAAATCCAATACCAAGCAAAGATGATGAATTTATAACAGGAACAGCATAGTGGAAAAAATGACCAATTAAATCTACTAAATATATTACAGCAATTGAACATGTAGAAATAAAAATAACACTTCTGAATTTGTCAGAACATTTGATTATATTAGCTCTATATAGAATTAACATAGAAAATAAAGCTGCAAATGTTCCGGCAACAGCCTGAACTACAATACCATTATACATTTGTTCAAACATTGCAGATATTCCACCTAAAAGCAACCCTTCACATACTGCATAAATCGGTATTAAAATTTTTGTTCTGGTAAATGCTATAATCATAGCTAAAACAAAAGCTACAATACCACCAATACTTGTTAACATATACGCTTGATCAGTATATCCTTTGTTAAAAGTTGACCACACATATGATGCAGCAACAACCAATAACATACCTAAAAATACAGTAATTTGTATTGTGCCATTTACAGTCATTGCTTCGCCTTCATAAACTCTTTCTTGAGCAACAAACTTATCATTTAAAACTGGATTTGCCATACACCCTCCTTCTTCACTTCAATTGGTATTATAACATATAATTTAATTTAAAATAATAGATATTAATCTTTTTTTAATATATGATAATGAACAATGGGAAGATTAAAGATTTTTTTTAAATATTTTAGAAACAATAAGAGAACATTTTTTAGTTACTCTTTTTTATCATTTTTAGTTGGAATATTAGAGTTATTTGGAGTTGCACTTATATACCCATTCATATTAAAGTTTTTATCAGAAAATAAAAGTGATGGATTGCAAAATTCTCCGGCTTTAATAGGGTGCGTTATAATATCATTATTTCTTTTAAAAAATTTCATAATGATAAAATACACGGCACTACAGACTAATTTTGCAAAAAAAACAGAAGCAGAAGTAAAATTAAAATTCGTTAATTATTTTCTTGCTTCAGAATATTTTAAAACATCTAAAATATCACTTGCCGAAAAAGAAAATATCCTTACCTATATTATTCCGAATGTTATTAATAATTATATTTTACGAATACTAAACTTAAATGTAAACTTTTTCATCTTTACACTTATTTCTGCGCTTTTATTAATCAAATTCCCAATAGCAACTATATTCACAACTTGTTTTGCACTTATTTTAATAACAATTCAATATAAATTTTTCAAGCCTAAACTCAAATCTATTTCTGAGCAATTAAGCCAAGCATCATCAAAACTAAACCAAAGATGCTATGAAATTATTTTGAATATCAAAGGAGTGAAAATTTCTAACAACGAAAAGTACTTTTATGATAACTATAAAAATGCAATAGAACACTTGTATAAAAATGAACAACAAATGCTTTTCTATAATATTATTCCACCATATATTACAGAACCATTTATTATAATTTTACTTTTTACACTTTTAACAATTATAGCAATGCAAAACTTTACGCAACCGGATAAATTAGTTGCATCTTTTGCCCTTATTGTATCAGCAATTTTCAGATTATCACCAACAATTTCTCGAATTCAAGTGAACTTAAACGGCTTTAATTCTGCTTTACCATTTGTCGACGAACTACTTAATTATTGTCATAAATTTGACTTAAATAACATACCACAAATGCCTAATCATGAATTTCAAAAATTTACGTCAACTTTAGAATTCAAAGACATTAACTTCAGTTATATTCCAAATAAATTAGCTTTAAAAAATATCAATTTTACCATTAACAAGGGAGAATTAATTGGAATTGTCGGACTTTCTGGTGCAGGCAAAACAACACTTGCTGATATCATCTCCGGCTTATTAAAACCACAATCCGGAGAAATTCTAATAGACGGAATACCACAAACCAAGCCACTGCATATAGGATATATTCCACAAGAATTTAACATAATAAACGGTACTATAAAAGATAATGTAACTTTTGGTGCAGAAGAACAATTAGACAACAAAGTTATTGAAGTTCTGAAAAAAGCGAAATTATATGATTACATAAATGAAAATTATCCTGAAGGCATTTATGCAAACCCATTCATTGACTCTACAGGCTTTTCTCAAGGACAAAAACAACGATTAGCAATTGCAAGAGCACTATATTCAGATCCTGATATTTTAATAATGGACGAAGCAACTTCTTCTTTAGATTTAAAAACAGAAAACGAACTTTGTACAGTTCTTAATTCTTTAAAAAAAGATATGACAATCATTGCAATTGCGCATAGATTATCAACAATAAAAAATGCTGATAAAATTATCTTTATAAAAAATGCTGAGATACAAGATATCGCAGCATTTGATAAATTAATTACACAAAATTCTGATTTTAAAACATTTGTTGAACTCAGTTCTTTAGATAAATCAAATTAAAGAACTCTTACCCTATCCATTAATCTGGTAATCTTTTCTTTAAACTGCCTATCTATCGGTGATGTTGTAAAACCTTCCAATCTGGCAGCTTCCTCTCGTTCAATCAAATCTTTTTCAATCATGGCTAATTTTCTAATCGCAATGTTCATACACAACCTCCAAACCATACTATTTTACTAACCTTACATATATATAAAGTTAAATTTATCTAAAAAATTGACTTTTTTGTTAAGAAATATTAAAAAATTTACTCAAATCTTTGTAGTATAATATATAGCGAGGATTCATATTTATGATTAAGGAGGAAGTATCATAATGAAAACTATTGAAAAAAGCATTGATTGGGCAAATTTAGGATTTGGTTATATCCAAACTGATTACCGTTTTGTTTCAAACTTCAAAGACGGTAAATGGGATGAAGGAACAATGACATCCGACCCAAATATTACAATGAACGAGTGCGCTTGTGTTCTTCAATATGCTCAGACTTGTTTTGAAGGAATGAAAGCATATAGAACAAAAGATAACAAAGTTGTTTGCTTTAGACCTGACTTAAATGCAAAAAGAATGGCTGATACATGTCGTTATTTAGAAATGGCTGTATTTCCGGAAGATAAATTTATTGAAGCAGTAGTAGAAGTTGTAAAGAAAAACATTGATTTTGTTCCTCCATATGGTTCTGGGGCAGCATTATATTTAAGACCTTACATGTTTGGCATGAATCCTGTTATGGGAGTAAAACCTGCAAGCGAATTTCAATTCAGAATTTTTGCTTCTCCGGTCGGTCCTTATTTTAAACGTGGTGCAAAACCAATTACCCTACGTGTACCTGATTTTGACAGAGCAGCTCCTCATGGAACAGGTCATATTAAAGCCGGCTTGAACTATGCAATGAGTCTTCATGCTATAGTTGATGCACATAACCAAGGGTATAACGAAAATATGTACTTGGATTCTGCAACAAGAACTAAGGTTGAAGAAACCGGTGGTGCAAATATTATTTTCGTAACAAAAGATAATAAAGTAGTTACACCAAAATCAAGCTCTATTTTACCTTCAATTACAAGACGCTCTTTAATGTACGTAGCAGAGCATTATTTAGGTTTACAAGCTGAAGAAAGAGAAATTCCATTTAGTGAAGTTAAGGATTTTGCCGAATGTGCTCTTTGCGGAACAGCTGCTATTCTATCACCGGTTGGAAAAGTTGTAGACCACGGTAATGAAATATTATTCCCATCCGGCATGGAAAAAATGGGACCAATCACTCAAAAGCTTTATGAAACATTAACAGGCATTCAAATGGGCGAAGTCGAAGCTCCAGAAGGTTGGATAAAAGTTATAGCATAAATTTATAAACAAAAACCGGATTTAAAAAATCCGGTTTTTTACTAAATTATAAAGCTAATATACAAGCCCTAAGCGTTTCGTCATCAATTACTTCTATAGCTTGCTGTTTATGTTCATACCTTAGCGCATTTAATTCTTTTAATTTAGATAAAACTTTTAGTATTAACGTCGGATTTCTGGAATCTAACAAAGTTTCCAATTCTTCAATTTCATCAACATAATCAACTGCAAAAAATACAAAATTACTTTCATCAAACAATTCATCATATAATAAACTTTTTAATTTATTACTATCAATAGTTGATAAAAATTCATTTATTGCAATAACTTCTTCTTTTGTATTTCTGTCACAATCAAATAAATATTCATCATTACTTGTTAATTCTGCAAATTTTTCTTGCGCTAACCTTAAAAGCAAAGCAGTTGAACTTGTTAAATTATTTTTATACAAATGTTCAAAAACTTCTAATAAATTATAATCAATAACCGCTGAAACTGGTAATATTTCAGGAATTGCATTCACTATATTGCATAAAACTAAAATTCCATCATCATTTTTTACAAGTTCTTCTATAGAAACAAGATAAGGAATTTCTGAAGCAATATTTTCAGCAAGAGAAGACTGTTTCATCACATTTAATATTTGTTCCAAACTATCTTTTGCTTTAAAATTAACAAGATACTTAACTCCATTATATTGTTCAAATTCATCATTAGAATTAAGCAATGCAATAGCTTCATTTCTAAATACTTCATCATTAGCTCTTGATAAAATTTCAATAGAATTTATACTCAATGGTTCAAAATCTGATTTTGCAGAATTTCTAAAAAGTGGCATAAGTTCCACTACATATTCCTTTGGAACAAGTGATAAGAATTTTGCAGCATAAGCCTTCTTGCCATTATCACCATTTATAAAAATTTCTTTTATTAACGGCAAAAGTTCCAAACCACCGAATTTATACAAAACCTGAGCTATCATTGTATCGTATGAAGATGAGTAATAATCAAAAAAAGAAATTAAATTTTGATAATTATCCTTTGTGCAAACTTGCTTAATTCTTGTTGCTACATTACTCTTTACAAAATCAAACAAAAAATCATCTTGTTTTACAAGTTTTGAAAAAAGTGCAACATCAGAATTATCAACCAAAGATTTTGCGACAGCTTCATACTCCGCAGGATTTTTACCTGTGAGCTTTTTTATTAAATCCATAATTTTATCCTTGAATAATGATTAGATATATAAAAGTAATTTTGGAGTAGTTTTGAACAAAAAGCGAAACCGACAAGCGTAAGCTTCGTTTTTATTCGTCCATTTACCCCTAATCTAAATAAAACACTGTAACTACTTTGTGTCCTTCTTCTGCGTACTCAACAGCTCTGTGAAGAGTTTTACTTGTATGAGAAAGGAAACAAATTAACTGATTACAATCATCAATAATTTCTCTATTGCAAACTCTTGAAGCATCTGCTAAAGTCATCATTGCTCTATCAGAATGTTCTACAATATTAGGAACACCAATAAGTTGATCTTGTACATCTGAAGGTTGTTGTCCGATTGTTTGAGGTAAAATAACCTTCAATCTATCAGGATTTGACTTCATTGCACCACGTATAGCCGCTGCGTTTGTACCGCAAGAACCACCGGATGTAATAATAGTATTACCTTGTCTAACAAGAGCAGTTGTTAATGTTTCAATCATTTGCTGATGTGTAATCGCAAGATTTCTTGAACCGATTATTGCAATTCTTTTGGCGGGCTGCTTAATAGTAGCTAATTCCATTGCTAACTCATCTACCGTATCCGGTGAATGTTCTGCTGTATCCATGTCCCCCATTGGAACCATAATGGAAGGTTGTTTGTTGTCATCGTCAACTGAATTGAAAATATCGTTCATTGTACCACCTTTAAAAAAATAATATTGTCATTTCTATTTATTTTGTGTATGCTGATATATAATATCACAAAATTAACAGTTTGGGAATAGGGGAATGGAAAATATTTTAGCGAATCTTAATAAAGAACAGCTTGAAGCTGCAAAAACAACAGAGGGAGCATTATTAATACTAGCCGGAGCTGGTAGCGGCAAGACAAAAGTTTTAACCTCAAGAATTGCGTATATGATACAGAATGGCGCAATTGCAGGTAAAATTTTAGCAGTTACATTTACAAACAAAGCTGCTAAAGAAATGAAAGAAAGACTTTCTGCAATCTTAGGGGAAAATATCGTTAAATATATGTGGGTTGGTACTTTTCACAGTATTTGCGGACGTATTCTAAGACAAGATATCGAAAATTATGAATTTCAATCCGGCAAAAAACTGGATAAAAATTTCACAATCTATGATGAAACTGATTCCATGGCTATAATTAAACAGGCAATAAAGAAATTAAACATGGATGATAAAATTTATCAACCAAAACTAATTAAAGCCGTAATTTCTAACGCTAAAAACAAAATGCAAGATGCATATACATTCGCAACTTTTGCAAGAGATTTCAAATCACAAAATATTGCTAAAGTATTCGAATTCTACGAAAATGCACTTAATAATAACAACGCAATTGACTTCGATGACATGCTAATGCTTTGTGTTAAATTATTGGAACAAAATCCTGAAGTCAGAAAAAAATACTACGATAAATTCCAACACATTTTAGTCGATGAGTATCAAGATACCAACCAAGCGCAATATCAACTTGTGAAAGCACTTTATACAAACTTACTGCCGGATATTCCTGATAGCCGTTCTCTTTGCGTAGTAGGTGATGTTGACCAGTCTATTTACAGTTGGCGTGGTGCGGATTTTAGAATTATCATGAATTTCCAAAATGACTTTCCAAAAGCAAAATTGGTTAAATTGGAACAAAATTATCGTTCTACTGCAAATATTCTTAATGCCGCAAATGCTATTATTGAAAACAATGAAGAGCGTGTAGACAAAGTACTCTATTCACAAAAAGGTGATGGAGAGAAAATCTCTTTGTACGAAGCGCAAGATGAAGCAGATGAAGCAAATTATATTGTAAAGCGAATTAAAGATACTTCTGATAACTATAATCAATTTTCTATTCTCTATAGAACGAACGCTCAATCTCGTGCTTTAGAAGAAGCTCTTATTGCAGCAGGAATTCCGTATAGAATTTATGGCGGTCTAAAGTTCTATGACAGAAAAGAAATTAAGGATGCGATTGCTTATCTTAAATTAATTTATAATAATGACGATTCACAGTCTTTGCGAAGAATAATCAATGTTCCAAAGCGTGCAATAGGTGAAACTACATTAAAACACTTACAAGAATACGCTGATAGCAGAGATATCAGTCTTTTTGGCGCAATAAGAGAAGTTGATGATATCGAAGCAATTAAATCAGGAACAGCTACAAAGCTTAAAGATTTTGCAATGCTTATGGATAAATTGAAAGAAGCGCAAACAAGATACTCTTTACCGGAATTTTTGAGTTTAATTTTGGAAAAGAGCGGATACTTGAGAGAACTTCAAGCAACAGGAACTGATGAAGACCAAACAAGAATTGAAAACTTACAAGAACTTGTTAACGTAGCCAATGAATTTGAGCCTGAAGAACTTGACAATGCCTTAGGTGAATTCTTATCACAGGTATCTCTTGTATCTGATATTGATAGTATGGACGAAATTGCAAATAATGTAACATTAATGACATTACACGCATCTAAAGGTTTGGAATTCCCTATTGTATTCTTAGCCGGTTGTGATGAAGGAATTTTCCCTTCTGCCAGATGTTCAAACAGCCTTTCTGAATTAGAAGAAGAAAGACGTTTGATGTATGTTGGCGTAACAAGAGCTGAAACAAAATTGTATTTAACAACCGCAAAACGACGTCAAATGTGGGGTGAATATAAATACTATACTCCTAGCCGATTCTTAGAAGAAATTCCTGCAAAACTTGTGGAACAAGAAGAATCTGCGTTCTCAGAATATTCAGAACCAAGAAGTACGTTTAATAGCGCTGTAAAATCCGTTCGCCAAGGGGGTAAATTAAGCGGGAGTAATTCCAATGGGGGTAAATTCAATGGCGGTAGCTACTCAAGTGGAAGCTCAAGCAAATCATCCTCTGTTCGTTCAAATTCAGATGGGTACGTAAAACCTGTTAGTGGATTTGGCGCAAATTTCTCAGCACCAAAGAGTTCTTCTTCAACTTCAACCGGATTTGGCTCAAACTTTGTAGCGCCAACGGTTAAGAAAACAACAAATGTTGTTAAACGTACTCCAAGTAAAGTTATAATAAATAAAAGTCCATTAAATAAAGCTAAAGAAGAAGAAAAAATAAAAGCGTTTTTTGAAGACAATGTTATGAAACGTAAGCTGGAAGAAAAAAAACGTCAAGATGCAGAAGTTGAAAAACAACAACAGGCTGAAGTTGAAGCAAAAAACACAGCTACACAGTATTATTTCAATGTTGGCGAAAGAGTTTTTCATGACAAATTAGGAATCGGGCACATTACTGACGTTATACAAATTGGCGATAGTACTATGTACACAATAGATTTTGGTAAAACTGGTAAAAAAGCAATGGATGCCGCTTATGCACGTTTAAAGAAATTCTAAATTCTTTTAACAATCAATTTCTAAATAGATAAGTAATTAAATTCAAATAAAAAAGCCGTACCTCTACCTATCGAAATACAAAGAAATTGATTTTGCTTATAAAACCTACTTCTTAAAAGTATAACACCCGCAAGGATTACCTTAGTGCTGCTATGTTTCCATCCTGACACGGTTCGATATCTTACGCCATCATATTTTAAGCTATCAACAATCCTATAAACATAGGCAATCTTTCTGTACCCCTCACGGCAGGCTCTACACCTCGCATAAGCGTTCGAGTCGAGAGATCCGCTAAGTCCCCGTGGAGTACGGCAAACTAGATATTAACATAAATACGCAAAAAAAACAAGTTCAAGAATATTTTATAAAAAATATTATCAAAACCTACTGAAAAAAATTCTTTGCATTATCGATATCATCACATACTACAGATGAAAATTCTGGATTTTTACAAGATGCAGAATGGACATGATTCACCGGTAAATTACATATTTTATAATTATATTTTTGATTTTTTATATTACTATACAAAAGATAATTGTCACCATAAATAATTTTGATATCATTAGGAATTGTATAATAATTTTCTTTTTTACCAAAAATCGAGATTCCCCAATCACCGGTATATAAATATTTATCCAATCTTTCAAAATACATAGGATTATTACTATCTTCTACAGGTTGTTCTAAAATTTCTACATCGCCAACATTTTTTATAAACAAATTAGAACATCCAATTAATCCGGTATTAGAATCATTAAAAATTTCTGATGAAACAACTTTTTTACAAAAATCATCACAAACCAACATATCATCATTCATCAAAACAAAATTATCATTTTTTATTAAAGAAATCCCCAGATTCCAACTTGCATTTACATACAAATTTCTTTCAGGAGTACATATCTTAACCTTTGGAATATAATAATAATTTAACTCAACATCAGGTTTATTATTTATTACTAAAATTTCATCAACACAAGAATCTTTTGTAAGAATCTCAAGTAAATTTTTTAATATTTTTAACTTCTTTTGTACAGTAGGAATAATAACTGATATCATACTTGTAAAATATCATTAAAAATAAAAAAAAACAACAAAAAAATAACTAAAACCTTAAAACCAACATTTATCTCTGTCTAGTTTTAAGGTTTTAGTTCTAAATTGTATTTTAATATTATTATTTTTTGTAAGAAATAAAATCCAAAATACCATTAATGAATGTTAATGGATGAACAGGGCACCCTGGGATATACAAGTCGATTGGATATTTATCCAAGAACTCTCTATTCAATTTAGAAGAATTTTGAAATACTCCGCCTGAAATTGCACAAGCACCTGCAAGAATTACAATTTTTGGATCTGGAGTAGCTTTATAAGCATCTTCTAAAGCCCAAGCCATGTTTTCTGAAATAGGACCAGTAATTACCAAACCATCAGCGTGACGAGGTGAAGCTACAAAATTTATACCAAATCTACCCATATCGAAGTTACAATTTGAGCAAGCATTCAATTCCATTTCACAACCGTTACAACCGGCAGCTGAAACTTGTCTTAGTTTTAAAGATTTTGAGAAAACTCTTTTAATTTCTTTTCTAACTTCTACCGCAACTTTTTCAAAGTCTTCCGGTGTCATATTTTCTGTAACGATTAATTTATTTCTATCTGTAGAAGATAGTTTGTAATAGTTACTGAATTGTACAGATTGACATTTACAAGCACCGCACAAAGTACATTTTCCCATATCTATAGAAAGAGGATTTGCTTTCAAAGCTCCTGTTGGACAAACGCTCTCATCCACGTCACCACACTGCTTCAAAATAGGAAAACCTCTAAACTGACTACGCATTGGTGCGTTTGGAATATCAGGAATAAATTGATTTCCTTGAAAATATTTTAGTTTTAATGTATCTAGCATAATAAATTCCTTTTTTTAAGTTTTTAGTTCCATAAGTCGCTAAGTTCTTTATAAATATTTTAATATGAACTTAACGTCCTAAAGTCTTAACGACTTAAAGACGTCCTACAGGTCATTTCCACAATATGACAAGTTAAAACTCTTGTTACATAGTGGGAAATCTGAAACACCATTATTTCTAACTGCCATTGCAAGTGCATACCAGTTAGTAAATGAAGGATCTTTCATCTTGTATCTCAAAAGTTCACCATTTGCACCTGTAACAGCAATGTGAACAACTTCACCTCTCCAGCCTTCTGTCATAGAAACTACAAAAGAATTTGAAGCTAAGTTTTTGTTTGGAGTTACTTTAATCGGTTCCGGCTTATATTCTTTCAATTTAGCAAGAAGCTTTTTAACAATCTGCATTGATTGTTTAATTTCTTTATATCTTAACTTAAATCTTGAATGAACATCACCTGTTGCCTTAAAAGGTTTAACCACGTCAAGAGAAGTGTACCATTTGTCATTAAAATCAAATCTTGAATCAATATCAACACCAGATGAACGAGCAGCCATACCAACAGCACCCAATGCTTTTGCAGTATCTTGACTAACAACACCGGTTCTTTCCATTCTTGATATACAAGATGGAGCTTTTAACATAACTTTAGTTGTTCTATCAACAGTTTTAGCTACTCCATCAAGCATAGTAACAATTTTTTCAGCCATTTTTTCATCAATATCAAAGTTTACACCACCGACATCAATCAAACCACGACCAAAACGACTGCCTGAGATTTCCAACATGGTATTAATAACAAGTGTTCTTGTTATACCAAAAATTGAAGCACCCATCAAATATGCCATATCACCACCGATTGCACCCATATCACCAATATGTATAGCCATTCTTTCCATTTCTAAAGCTACACGTCTTATGATTTGTGCTTTTGATGATACTGCAGTGTTTGATAATTCTTCCATTGCTTGAGAATAAGCCATATTATAAGCGATAACGGAATCACCGCAAATTGATTCAGCTAGTCTATTATTATAGCCTTTATAATTCTTTAGAATTTCTTCAACACCTCTATGTTGGTATCCAAGCATGATTTCCAAATTATATACTTTTTCACCTTGACACATAAATCTAAAATGCCCAGGTTCAATTACACCGGCATGGATTGGCCCAACTGCAACTTGGTGAATATCTTCACCCTGCATTTCAAAAAACGGATACTTATCTTGATTTGCTCTAACAGGCTTCAACCAAGGGTGATGAAGCGGTTCAATTCCAAACTCTTCATAAAATTCTCTTTCAAAGATATGAAAAGCTGGAAATTTTTGCGTGAATGATTCATATGATTTCATATCAGGAGTAAACAAAGTAGATGTTACATATAATTTACCAACTTTATCGTCAGCCATAACCACATATAATCTTACATTTGCGAACTCTTGTTTACCAAAGAATCCGATAACACGCATTTTCATCTTTTCAACATCAGCCTTAATATCATCTATTGATATAGTCGGGATATCAAGAGAGTTGATTTTTTTATTATTTTCAGTGATTATCCAATTCATAATTACCTTCTTTATCTTATATTTTTCTTTATTTATCTACTAAAATCCTTGTACAGCCGCTTCAATCATTGTAACAAGTCCTTCCGGCATATAAACACCGATAAAGAACGCTACTAAAAGCATTACAATTTGAGGAGCGTACATTGTCCAAGAGAATTTTTCAGCTGAAATTTGATGACCATCACCTTCTTTATGAGAAGAGAATGCCATTCCAATAACTGCCTTGCCCAATCCAAATAAAACAATAGTTAATAACAACAAGAATAATACACATTGAATATAATGTTGTTTGATAAACATTGTTTTAATCATCATAAATTCACTAATGAATAATACTGATGGAGGAAATGCAGTAATACCTGCAAATGATGCAATCCATAACCAACCGGTTTTTCTATCATTTTTCAACAAACCAGTAACAGATTTAATTTTTTTTGTGTTGTATCTTTCTAATATATTACCGGAAGTTAAGAAGAATGAAGCCTTGATTAGAGAGTGACCAATCAAATGAATCATTGCTGCCAACATACCGATTCCACCCATTGCAGTACCGATTGCTAAAATACCCATATTTTCAATAGATGAATAAGCAAGCATTCTTTTATAGTTATTGATATGATAAACAAATACTGCTGTTACAAACAATGACAAGAAACCCATTGCCAAAAGCATTATTCTTGCATAGCTATCGCAACCAGCCAAAACCATAACTCTAAATACATTCAATATCATCAAGAATGCTGAATTCAAAAGAGCAGCTGACAACAAAGCAGAGATTGGTGATGGTGATTCTGCGTGAGCATCCGGCAACCAGAAATGTACAGGAGCCAAGCCCATTTTTGTACCAATACCAAATAATATAAATACAAATGACAATTGAAGCCAGAAATGATTAAATAATGGTGCATTATTATACAAGTCAGAAAAGAATAATGAATTTAAACTACCGGTTGCAACTGTCATAAGAATTATACCAACGAATGCTAAAGCAATACCGATTGAACAAATAAATACATATTTCCAAGCTGCTTCAATTGAATGTTTTGTTTTGTGGAAATAAATCAAATATGCACTTGCTAAAGTTGTACCTTCAATAAATACCCAAGATGCACCTAAGTTTGTACTCAAAACGGCACCTGTCATTGAAAATACAAAGAACAATACCATATAAGTATAATGTCTTAACTTTCTTGTTAATGAACTATCATTTTTAGTATAACCATTGTTATAAATCGCTACTGCTAAAAATACGATTGACATTACCATCAAGAATATTTTGTTTGTATCATCCACTGCAAAAAACTTACATGGTTGCCACATAGGTAAAAAATCTTTTCCCATGCAGAATGCAACTGATACAACGAAATGCAATATTGCATATAAATTAATCATTAAATTGTTTAAGAATTTGCTCTTGAATAAGAACAATATTAGACACGCTAAAAGCGGAAATAATAAAATTAAATTAATCATTGTACTCGTAATCCTTCAAATCTGATAATTGTGAAA
>CAKVIN010000015.1 GCA_934754425.1 uncultured Candidatus Melainabacteria bacterium
GTAGCCGATAGTTGTGTCTACGTGCGGGGAAAGGAATACGCTAAGTTTGTAATTTCACATTCGAGGCGGAGCCGGTAATTTTCTAAATAATCTTGTAATTTCCACCAAGAAGCCGACAAAATGTCTACGTGCGTAGCACCAAAAAAAAAGCCTCTTATTTGGGATGAGAGGCAGGGGAATTATTAAGTTAATAGGTATACACTTCACATTTTTTCTACACACTAAGAGTTTTTAGAGTAAGTTAAATTTTTTATCCAAGTCCGAACTTAGGAACGCTATTTTGAACTTCGGTAGATGCTAACTGTTTAGCAGAGTCAAGTTCTGCTCGTTTCATCTTAATTCTTTGTTCTATTTCATTCATTTCGAGTTCAATTTCTTTTTCTTTTTCGTTGAGAACTTGAATTTCTTGTTGTTTCAGAGCTTTCATAGATTCTTCTTTAAATCTTGAGAAAGCACTCATTTCTATTTGATATTGTGCTAAAGGATTTCCTGTAAAAGATACCATGCCCATCATTTTCATTGATTGAAGATTTTGCATAGCACTCATTGAACTTGCTTGGTTAGAGAACTGAGCAAACATTGTTGCTCTAGGCAAAAGTTCAGATGAAAGCCCAGCTATATTACTCATTGTCATGACGCTTGACCCACCCAATGCACTCGCATATTTTTGATATTGCGATAACTTATTACGGGTCTGCATAGCCTGCTTTTCCAAATAATTTATTTCGCGTGTTAATCTCTGGACTTGCCAGAATGCCATTAACATAGTGAACCTACCTAACTTTTAACTAACCTATTTGTAAATAATTAAAACCGACCTTTTAACCTTACATTAATATAAAGTATTTCCATTTTTTAAAATTGCCTTTTTTTTATTATTTTGTTAAGATTTGTAACGTAAAGTTTTAGAAAGGAGTTAATTATGATAAAAGACAGATTAGCAAATGCAAGCACTTATTACAACTTGTCCGAGAGAATGCAACAAGCTTTTGAATGGCTAAAAAGCAATGATTTATTAAACATGCCAGACGGTAAACATATAATAGACGGAGAGCATATATTTGCTAATGTACAAACTTATTTAACAAAAGATGAAGCGCCTTATGAAGGACATAGAAAATATGCTGATATTCAATATATGATTAAAGGCTGCGAAAAAGTTGGTGTAACTGATTACAAAAATTGCTCAACAATAGAAGAATACGATGCAGAAAATGATATTGAATTTTTGAAAAACAATTTGAGTGATAGTTATCAAATACTAAAAGAAGGAGATTTTTTAGTTTTTTATCCTCAAGATGCGCACCAACCGGCATTAAATCCTGACAAAAAATTAAACGTGAAAAAAGTCATTGTGAAGGTTGAAATTTAATAAACAATATTTATAACCAAGGGGCATCGCAGAAAGTTTTCTACGATGCCTTTTGAGGAGATGAGTTCTTTTTTAAGCTGCTACAAAGATATTTTTAGCATTTTTATCAATTTGAAAATCAGAAAGTTCACCTTTGTATGGATTTTTTTCAGAAGCATTATTTTCTACAGAAATAATATTCCAAAGTTCACCAAATATTGGTTCTTTTGAGTTCTTTTTAGTAGCTTGTTCTTTCAAATACTTTAATGTTTCTTTTAGAGAATTGTTTAAACTGATTTGTGTAGAAGCCTTTATTACAGATAATTGAGGATTAATGTACAAATCTTTTATTTGATTATCTTGATTAAACAATGTTTGTTCGATAATTTTTTTTGTAGTTTCGGCAGAAGCACCACCTTTTGATAGAATATTTTTAGCAGCGTTTCTCAAAACTTCTTGATTATCTAACATATATGAATTTGTTGTTGATACATTTAATCCCATAATTTTTATCCCTTGAAAATTTATTTTCCCTTGTATTATACATATCGGCATAATTTAAAAAAACTTTAGGATTTTTGATGCAAAATTTACAAAAGTTTACATTGGCATTTGAAATATTTACAAGATATAATCAGTATATTGGAGAATTAAAAGATGAATTTATATGAACTATCCGAAATTGTTGATAAAAGATTTTCACATGGAGAAAACATTCCTGAAAATATAATTGAAAGTATAAAAAATATCGTGTCAGAAGGTGATTATATAGGAATGGCACAAATCAATCCTATTGCAGGCAATGTAGAATATAATGCAAAAAAAATTGCAAAATATATAAAATATTCTTCTCAAATTGGCTTAGATATGGTTGTTTTTCCGGAACTTGCTTTGATGGGATATCCTATAGAAGATACAATAGATAGACATCCGGTTATAGTAGAAGAAAATATTAAATGGTTAAGAGGACTTGCAAAGATTACTATCGGAACAATGGCTCTTGTTGGGTTTGTTGAGCCAAGAAAACCGAATTCTGAAGGAAAAAAATTCTATAACTCTGTTGCAATACTTAAAGATGGGAAAATATGCGGCATTGTACGAAAATCACTTTTGCCGAACTACTCTGAATTCAATGATTACAGATACATAGAACCATCTCCGGTTGTAGGAGTTCAACCTGCAGATACTTTAGGGGCTTTTGACAAAGAAACAATAAAAAACAGCTCCAAAATATTTGAAAAATACGGCATTTCAATTTGTGAAGATTGTTGGAATAATAAAGAATTTTTCGACAAAAATCTTTACGAAAAAGACCCTATAGATGAACTAGCACAAGAAAATCCGGAAGTATTTATTAATTGTTCAGCTTCTCCTACTAGAGCAAAAAAAGAACAACTAAAACATAATATGCTTTCATTCATCGCAAAAAAATATTCAACTCCGATTGTTTATGTCAATCAAGTTGGTGCAATTGATAATAGTTCTTTTGACGGTTCTAGCAGAGTTTTTGATAAAAACGGTAAATTATTGGCTCGTGCAAAATCTTTTGAAGAACAATTTTTAATAGTAAACCCTACTAAGGGTGTGGGTAAAATCTATCCATTAACTAAAGGACTAGATAAATCTTTAACAGAACAAAAAGTTTTCACTCTTGAATACGAATCCGATTTGGAAAGAACTTATAAAACAATTATTCAAGGTATACGTGACTATTTCAATAAATGTGGATTTAAACGTGCAGTTCTCGGCTTATCCGGAGGGCTTGATTCAACAGTTTGTGCCGTTCTTTTAGCAGATGCTATAGGGCCTGAAAATGTATTTGGAGTTTCAATGCCTTCTCATATTACAAGCAAGGAAAGTAAGACTGATGCTGAACAACTGGCTAGAAATCTAGATATAAATTTTACAGAAGCCACAATACGCCCTATGATTGATACAACTACTGCATGTTTAGATGAATTATTTAAAACTGTAGAAACAAAATGGGATGGAAGATATAAAACTTCATTTACTCCAGATAATATTCAAGCACGCTCAAGAGCAATGTTTTTGTGGGGAATAAGTAATGAATTTGCTTCTTGTATTCCAATTGCAACATCAGACAAATCTGAATTATATATGGGATATGCAACGATAAATGGTGACATGTCAGGTGGCTTTGCTCCAATTGCAGATGTTCCTAAGACAAAATTATTTGCTTTTGCACGCTGGATGAATTCTAATCGAGAAATTAAAAATGCAATTCCGGAAGCTATTATATTAAAAAAACCAGGTGCAGAACTAGCAATTAACCCAAAGACCGGTAAACCTTTAATTGCAGAAGATGCGCTTATGCCATACGAATTTTTAGATGAAATCATTTGGAGATTAGAAAATAAAAACGAAGGATATCAAGATCTTTTGGATACAGAATTTGTTTATGAAAAGCATAATAATGTATCTAAAGAACAAAAAATTGAATGGCTAGATAAATTCTTTAGACGAATGTCAACGGCTTTGTATAAATGGTCAATTCTTCCACCTTCTGTAATTGTAGAATCTCGTTCTATTAACAAATATGACTACAGACAGCCAATTACATCCGGTAAAATAAATTACAAAGGAGTTGAAGATACTCATATTAAAGAAGTTTTAAATAATTTGTAATTATTTTTCTTGTCATATTATTTATAAATGATAAAATGGGCTTATGGAAAGTTTAGCAGAATTTATACAACAAAAGAGAGAAAAAGCCGGCCTATCAATTACCGGACTTGCAAACAAGACAAATATAAAGTTAGAAATATTAGAAGATATTGAATCTGGCAAAGAGTTGTTTTTATCGGTAACTCAAAGACAACAATTGGCTAGAGTTTTGAAATGCTCACCAAAAGAACTTAAAGAAAGAGAACGTGAGTATCGCTTTAAATCTGTAAATGACGAAGTAATAGAAAATTTAAGGACTAGAATTCTTAATCACGAAACAAATTTAAGGTGTCCAATGTGTGGAGAACCTCTGATTACAAGAATTGCTAAAATGTATGATTTAGAAGATAATTTAGTTCTTCAACCGAAAGCACATTGTGTAAAATGCGTTTTTCAAATAAAAGAATAAATTACAACTTTAATAAAAATTTTATTTGTGCTAAAGTTAATCTATTATGAATAGAAAACCAATTATTGCAGTCGTAGGACGACCAAACGTAGGAAAATCAACATTTGTTAACAGACTTGTAGGACGCAGACAATCAATCGTAGATGATATGCCGGGTGTTACAAGAGATAGAATTTATTTTGACGTTGAATGGCAAAATAAAAAATTTACTGTGATTGATACAGGTGGCATTATTCCAGGAGATGAAGATGATATAATGCTATCAATTTACGATCAAGCTAAGATTGCTTGTGAAGAAGCTGATAAAATTATTTTTATTGTAGATGGTATAGAAGGTGCAACTCCGGTTGATATCGATATTGCAAATATTTTGCGACAATCTGGGAAACCGGTATTTTTAGCAGTTAACAAAGTTGATTCGCATAACCAAATCACTATGATTAGTGATTTTTATTCATTAGCTGTAGGTGAGCCAATTGCAATTTCTGCACTACATGGTTCTGGCGGAGTTGGTGATTTATTAGAAGAAATTACCGAAGATTTTTCTACTGAAGTAGAAGAAGTTGAAGACAATACTATCAAATTGGCTATCGTAGGTCGACCAAATGCCGGTAAATCATCAATTGTAAATGCTTTACTCGGTGAAAAAAGGGTTATTGTATCTGATGTTTCCGGAACAACAAGAGATAGCATTGACTCGTATCTAAATTTTGATGGTCAAGATTATGTAATCATTGATACTGCCGGTATTCGCAAGAAAGCAAAAGTAGATTATGGTGTAGAAAAATTTGCCGTTGATAGAGCTATTCGTTCTATTAGAGAATGTGATGTAGCATTGATGGTTATTGATGCTACTGAAGCTATAAACGGAATTTCTGACCAAGATAAAAAAATTGCTTCTATTATTACAGATGCCGGAAAAGGTATGGTAATTGCTATTAACAAATGGGATTTAATCGAAGATAAAAAATCAAATACCATAAATAAATTTGAACAAAAAATTGCAAATGAAATTCCATTTTTGGATTATGTACCTAAAATATACATAAGTGCTGTTACACATCAAAGATTAAACAGTATTTTTACAAAAGTATTAGAGGTTCAAAAAGAGCGTTCTAAACGTATTGCTACAGGTTTATTAAATAAAGTTATAAATGAAGCTTATGCTTTAAACCCTCCACAAACAATACGTAATAAGAGATTAAAAATTATGTATTCTACACAGGCTGCAGTGAAACCGCCAACATTTATTTTGTTTGCTAATAATGAAGATTTGATGAAAGATCATTATAAGCGTTATATGGAAAACAAATTACGTGAAGCATTCGGTTTTACCGGAACACCGGTGAGAATTTCTGTTAGAACCAGAAGTGAAAAGAAAAAATGACACTAGAAGAATCGTTAATTTATTCAAACGTGCAAAAACAACTTGATAAACAAGGAAAAAAGTACAAAAACAAAAGAGTTTTAATATATGGAACAGGTTTATTAAGTAGCGAAATCTTTCGAAATTACGATTTATCTTCTCTTAACATTGTTGGCATTGTAAATATAAAATATGGCTATATATCGAATGATAATTTTATAGATAATCGCTGTATAACTTTAAAAGAGATGTTAAACACATCCTTTGATGTAGTATTAATTGCAAATGAAAATTTTAGATATTTTAAAAATCAGTTGCAAAATTATCTACATAAAAATAATTACAAAAAACAAGTTAGTATTAAACCGTTAATAAAATTAAGAAAAACTAATCTTTCATTTACTAATAGAATATTTAAGTTGTTATATCTTAGTTCAGCTTCAAGTTTACTAATAGATAATTTTGTTGATTTACTTTCTAAAATCAACACATTTTATATTTTTAATGAAAGAGAAAGAGAAAACAAAAGAAAACAACTGGCAAATAATTATTATACTAATATATACGGTTATCAGGTTAAACAATTTGCAAAATCGATTGGTAAAAAATTTTGGTGCCGAGGTTTTTCTAAAGTTACAAGAAACACAATTATCGGTAATAATGTAAACTTTAATGGAATGACAATTATTGGAAAAGGACAAGTAAAAATCGGGAATTATTTCCATTCCGGTAATGGTTGCACAATATTATCTGATAATCATAACTATGACAATGGCTCAACAATTCCATATGATGCTAAAATTTTAGAAAAAAATGTTGATATTTCTGATTTTGTGTGGTTTGGCACAAATGTAATGATTTTACCCGGAGCTAAAATTGGTGAAGGAGCAATTGTTCAAGCCGGAAGTGTTGTACATGGAGAAATTCCACCATTAGCAATAGTTGGCGGCAATCCTGCGAAAATATTTAAATATAGAGATTCAAGGCATTTTGAAGAGCTAAAAAATCAAGGCAAATTTTATTAACAAACTATTTTATAATTATTATATCGCCACGTTTTACAATACCCGAAAGCTCTTTTATAACTTCATTATCCATTCTAATGCAACCGTGTGAAGCGTATCTTCCTAAACTTGAAAAATTGTTATTTCCATGAATAAACTCTCCGGTTGACCTTCTTGTACCATCTTTCGGATTAATAATATCTACACATATAATTTTAGGTCCATAGTCTTTTGGACTACGTCTTCTTTTAGAAGAAATTGGAGCATTTTTGTATGGATAAGTTTCTGTATGAGTTACAATTCTTACCCCTTTGCCAGTTGGTGTACTACGTTTACCACTAGCTATCATATATGCCATTTCAGGTTTTCCTTGAATATTGTATCTGTATAAAACATTTTTATCCAAATCTATTACAAACCTTGCAATTTTATCTTCACCTACTATTTTTATATTAGGATTAGGTGCACCTGCTAAAACTTCTTTATCCGATGTACCTTCCGGCGGTGCTGTAACAACAACAAAATCGTCCGTTTGAATAGTATCCTGAATAATCGTATTTTGCGAGAATGCTTTATTACTAATATTAGGAATAGAAAGCATTGCGCAACCGATAGTAAAAGATTTTAAAGTATTTGATATTTTCATATTATTTATAAAACAAGTAAAAATAATTTTTGCCACTAAAAAAATACATTTCATCAAATTTTTTATTAAAACTTGCTTTTTTATAAGTATTATATTATAATGTGAACATAGAGTTGAAATAATACTCTAAAATTTTTGATGAATCTCGTATTATTTTTATTGATAGGATTATATATAAGTAGTGAATTTTTATTATTAATTGGTTAAGAGGCTTTTATTATGTATGTAAACAAGTGCATTAAGTGTGGTGCGGAATTTGAAACAAAAAACCCCAAAAGAGTGATATGTCCTAATTGTCTATACGCAGATAAGGGAAGTGAATCTACAGAAGAAAAACCTATGCAAAGCTATAGTTCTTATAGCTCATACTCTCCTGAATCCAGACCAAGAAGTTATGACAGACCTCAGCAAGGCGGATACAGAAACAATAATTACAACCGCAATCAAGATGGCGGATATCAAAACAATTATCAAAGACGTGATAATTACAATCGTGATGGCGGCTATAATAGAGATAACCGTGATAATAGTGGTTATAGCAATTATAATAGAGACGGCGGATACAATAGAGATAATCGCCAACAAGGTGGATACCAAAGACGTGATAACCGTTCTCAAGGCGGTTTTCAACAGCGCAGACCTGATAACAGGGGTGGCTTCCGCAATAATTATGCAAGTGGCAGACCACAACAAAGAAGACCTATGCAGAAACGTCCTTCTAAACCGGCAAGACCATTACTTGTTAGTAAAGAACAATTAGAACAAATTGAAATTCTTTACAAATCAATGTTGCCATTACCAAATCCGGATTGTCATGAAGTAATTGGAGCAAAATTAGAGCTTGAGCCACAAAAAGTATTTTTCGGAATAAATTTAGTTCGTCAAAAAATGATGTTACCAAAATTACCATTCCCTAAACGTAAATTGGCTATTTCTCCGGATCAAATGATGGCTATTAAAGCTTTATATGAGCCATTGTTACCATTACCTCCAATTGGATGCCATAAAATAATTGCAGCTCAATTAAAAATGGACGAATGGAGAGTTCACGTAGGTATTAAATTAATCAGAGCACAATTAGGCTTGGATAGATGGAATGAAGATAGAGCTGATAAACCGGCTGACTATATGGTTTCAAAGCATCCAAAACCATCAACTGAAGAAAAAGTAGCTGTTGTTGAAAAAGAAAATACATCTGAAGCAATCGAAAAAACAGAAGCCGCAACAGAAACTGAAGAAGTTAAAGAAGCTAAGGATGAAACTCCTATAGTTGAGGTGGCAACAGAAGAAGTTGTTCCTGAAAAACCAAAACGTGGAAGAAAGCCTAAGAAGAAAGCTGATGAAGAATAGTTTTGTATCTGTAGGCAAAATTCTTAATTTTCACGGAGTACAAGGTGAGGCGAAGCTCGGTTATTCAAAAAATCGAGAAGAGTTTTTGTCGAGTTTAAAATCAGTTTTTGTTCAAATAGACGGACAATATAAAGAACTTACTATTTCAAAGCTAAGATTTACTCCAAAATGTGGGATTATTAAATTTATAGGAATTGATACTTTAAATGACATTTTGGAATACAAAGGACATTTAATCTTTGTTACGGAAGATACAGCGAGAGATTGTCTTGAAGAAGACGAATTCTTAATTGATGAATTAGTCGGACTCGATGTATATGATGGTGAGAAAAAAGTCGGTGCAGTTGTTGGAGTTTCAAACAATGGTGCAAGTGATCTTTTGTCAGTAAAAAATTTAGACAAAAAAATTTGTTTAGTACCATTTGTAAAAGCTATTGTACTATCTGTTGACATAAAAAATAGAAAAATTCAAATTAATAACCTTGAAGGATTGCTTTCATGAGATTTGATGTACTAACATTATTTCCTGAATTAATTAGTTCTCATTTAGATTTTAGCATTATGAAACGTGCAACCGATGATGGAATTTTTAAAGTTAATGCTATCAATCCAAGAGATTTTACGCTTGATAAACATAAAAAAGTCGATGATACTCCTTATGGGGGTGGAGCAGGCATGGTACTTATGCCACAACCGTATATAGATGCATATAATTCTGTTGAAAAACAAGAAAACTGTATTACATTAATGATGACCCCTCAAGGTGAACCTTTTTCTGATAAAATCTCAAATGAATTGGCAAAATACGAACAAATAATAATACTTTGTGGTCATTATGAAGGTTTTGATGAAAGAATCAGAACGATAATTAAACCAAGAGAAATTTCTATTGGTGATTTTGTTTTAACAGGTGGAGAACTACCCGCCCTATGCGTTATAGATAGCGTTTCCAGAAAAATCGAAGGAACATTAGGCAAAATTGAATCTGCTCATGATGATAGTTTTGCTGATGGTTTATTAGAATACCCACAATATACAAAACCCAGAGAATACATGGGGTTAAAAGTACCGGAAGTATTGCTAAACGGAAATCACAAACTTATAAATGAATTTCGTATGGAGCAAAAAATACAAAGAACAAAAATTAAACGTCCGGATTTGTATAAAAAATGGTTAAACGAAAATAATTAGCAAAAAAAAATTTTACAAGCTTTATAATAATATAACAATTATTATGAGGCTTATTTTATGATTACAAAATTAAATTTACCAAAAAACAATACACAAACATTAAAAAATATAGCACTAGGCACAGCTTTCACACTAGCTTCTGTTGGCACATTATCAGCCGGTAATATGCGACATACACAACTTAAAGCTGACTCAATAGTATTAACAAACCAAATCAAGTCTATAGAAAAAAATATGAACAGTAATGATTATGATAAATATGACTTAGATTCAACAGTTGATGGAGCTAAACAAAGCTTAATTGAACTAAAACAACTAAGATTAAAAGAAAAAAAAGCAGAACTGGAAGAAACAAACAAAAAATTAAACCAAATTAAAAAGAATGAAAATGAAAATAAAATGGGTATGTTTTTTACGATGTTTCTAGGCGGTATATTAAGTTTAAGTATATACAAAAGAATATTAAACAAAAACTCAAAAAAATAGGATGATATTTTATCATCCTATTTTAAATACTTATTTTTATTTAAACATTAGCAGAAGTTACAACTTTATCAATTAAACCGTATTCGCAAGCTTCTGCAGCTGATAAATAGTGATCACGTTCACAATCTTCTTTAACTTTGTCAAAAGGTTGTCCAGAATTTTCTGCCATAATACCAATCAACATGTCTTTCATTCTTAAAATCTCTTTAGCTTCAAGTTCAATATCTGTAGCTTGACCTTTTGCACCGCCCAAAGGTTGGTGAATCATAATTCTTGCACTTGGTAAAGCCATTCTCTTACCCTTTGCACCTGCTGAAAGTAAAAAAGCACCCATAGATGCAGCTTCGCCAAGACAAATTGTTTGTACATCAGCTTTGATTAAATTCATTGTGTCATAAATTGCCATACCGGCAGTAATTACACCACCAGGAGAATTTATATACAACATAATGTCTTTTTCCGGATTTTCGCTATCAAGAAGTAACAACTGAGCTACTACAGAATTAGCAACCTCGTCATCAATTTCTGTTCCAAGAAAAATAATTCTTTCTCTTAATAATCTTGAAAAAATATCAAAAGATTTTTCACCCCTTGATGAAGATTCAATAACCGTTGGAACATAGCTTAAAATTTTTCTATAATCAGTTGTTTCAGTTGTCATACTAACTCTCCCTTTTAAATGTTAAGAATATTTTACAATAAAACTTAACAGTATGCAACTTTAATGATGTTATGAAAAAATTTTTCCTACAAAAATATTACTTTCCATAATCTCCTTGTTTATTTATTTTATCTTCTGTTACATCACCACCGACCATACCAGCAACTAAACCGGCTCCGGCTAAACAAATAATTGCAGGAGCAACCACCATTGATGCAGCTAGAACAACACCGGTTCCCACGGTACCTCCGACAATTCTTCCAAACTTGCCTCTAAACTGAACATTAGAAGTATTCCCATTCTCAGGGTTTACTTCTTGTTGTTTTGATATTCTGTTTTTCAAATGAGGCCTATAACTAACACTAGAGATTTGACCAACTCTCATCACACACACCTCCATTAATATATAAGTATTTTAGAATAATTATATATTCTGGTCAATTACCCAATATAACTATTTTTTTTAACATATTTTTAAATAAAATTTAGGCAATTTTTATTTTTTTTATGTTTTATTACATATATGGTGAATAAGATGATAAATTTAACAAGAGTGACACTTCCTTTTCTGTCAAAAAATTCAAAAGAATATATGAATGCCGTAAGAAGCATGCCTGAAATGGTATTAAGAAAAATGTCACGAAATGGTGACAAAAGCATTTTGTATGTCAATATGAACAGTTGTGCTGCTTCTGAAATATCAAAAGATGGTATTAACACCGTTTATACCGATGCATTAGCTTGTTGCAATTCCGTAGGAGTTGTTGCGAAAACAAAAGACGGAAAACTTTTGACTATACTATCACACTATATGCCAACCATTGTTGATACTCAAGTTGAAGCGATAGGTAAAGAATTGGCTGCATATTCAACTTATATAGATAAAAATTATCAGCCAAAATTATTTTTTAATGTAAGAGGAAATACGTTATCCGGTAAATTAGAAGCTTCGCCGAATTCAATAATAGAAAAAGTCAAAAATTTGTTGAAAAACTTTTTTAATAAAGATGCCGATTCAACGGTAACTCCTTATCCAATAAAAAATCGACCCGCATTCTTTTCAACGGCAAATATTTTTCAATTTGATCCGGAAAATTTATTAAAATTAAAAATAACAAATGTTGGAGAAGTTGAAAAATTTGTAGATTTATAAGTTACATTTTTAATTTTTTTTTAAACATTTTCTAAGAGCTTTTATAAATAATAATAATAATAATAATATATTCTATTTTTATTAACAAATATAACTATTTTTTGTATTAAGTATATTTGCATATAAATTATCGCTAATTATTAAGGAATATTAAGAAATTTATTAATATATTTTCATATGTTAAGCAAATTGAAATTTTGTTACAATTGGCGCAAACGTAGTAGTAGTAGTAGTAGTAAATGTGCGTTTATTTTTAATTCACCCTAAAGTTTTCCAAATATATGCCGTTATACAAAAATGTAAGATGAAATTTAAAAGTTAAAAAAAGAAAGGAGAACCAACAATGGTAAATGTAAATGGTGATTATGACAGAGTGTCCAACAATGTTAAACAACAAATTAATGACATTGCTAACCAAGATGGAAGAAAGGGAATTTCAAGTAGTGAAGAAAGAAATGCCTTAGCAGACTTACTTTCCAGTGGAAAAGTTACAGGAAAATCAAATCAGGAGTACATTCAAGGAGAAATTAATAAGTTTGATTTGAACGAAGCGAAAAAGAATGCCAGTGATTTTGTAAAAAAAGCAATTTCTAACGCAATGAAGATGACTGGTGATAAAAATTCTATTGATGATAATACTGAACTTGCCGTACTAGATAGTATAATCGACAATACAAGCGGTGAGTATAGTGCAGAAGATATTCAATATGCAAAACTTATTAAAGAACAAAGTCCTTATGCCGGTAAAAAAAGTGATGTAACAACACTAAAAGAAGAAAATAGCGTTTTGCAACAAAAAATTGCAGAATTAATAAAAGAAAACAAAGAACTTAAAGCAGAGCTAGATTCAACAAAACAAGAAACTGAAAAAGCAACCAAAGAATTAGACAACGCTTGTAAAAATTTAAGTAATATTCCAGATGCAACAAAGTCTACTATCAACGATATGAAAGGCGATTTAGGAGCCATTGGAGAGCTTTGTTCTGAAACTACAAAATTAGCAGATGGTTTATTAGATAAACAAAAACTTGCACAAGAAGGTAAGTTATCTAAGCCTACATTCGATAATTATGAAAGACAGGTGAAAGCAAAAATCAATGCTAACAAACAAAAAATAGCACATAAAAAATCAGAATTACAGAAAAAAGCAAAAGAAGCTATGTCATCTCACCCCCAAATTAGTAATGTAATCAGTAAAATCGGAATGTTAATTGGTATTGGCGCTGCAACCACTGTTACACACACTCCAAAAGCAGCTAATAGTATTTTTGGCGCTCACGTTGCAGATGAAGAAATAAATAAAACAACGAATAATAACGCAACAACTAATAACAAGAAAAAGATAAAATAAACAGTAGAATAGCTAAATAAATATTAATATTTTAAAGGATTGAAATTTTCAATCCTTTTTTATTTTTTTAAAGCGTTTTCCAAAGCTTTTTCTAAAACTTCAATCTTTGATTCTAGAACTTTTACTCTGGAAGAAGATTCTGTAGAAGCAATTGATTCTTTTTCCAATTCTCTTTTATAAGAATTTAATTTTTTATTTTTGACATTCATTTTTAATGTCATTAAAAATATAGCAAGAGCAAAACCTAATAAAAACATTGTAACCATCGGTATATGTCCTGTTTGATTAAAAAACGTATAACCGGCACACGCTACAGATATTATAGACATAATTATTAACATAATATTTTTCATAATCAAACTCCTTACAAAAACATTGTACAATAAAATCCAGATTTATGCTAAACTATTAACAATAGAAACGAAAATCCAACGGAACAAATAATATGGGTGATGAAGATAAACAATTTGATGCCACGCCCCAAAAATTAGAAAGAGCAAGAAAAGAAGGGCAGGTTGTTAAATCAAAAGACGTGTCAACAGCATTGTCTTTACTTGTAATGTTCTCTTTTATAAATATGTTAGCACCAATTATTTGGAAATTAATTGTCGGCTTATTTAAAACTTTATACGAACAAATTCCAAATCAGCATTTGTCTGAAATTGGTTATACCTATATGTTTACAACAACGCTTATTCCAACAGTAGTAATTATCGGTTCAATATTATTTGTAGCTGCATTTATAGCAATTTTAGGGGACTTTATTCAAGTTGGGCCTCTTGTAGCAACCGCTCCGCTTATGCCTAAACTTGACAAATTAAACCCTACTAAATATTTCAAAAACCTTTTTCAAGTAAAAACATTATTCGAACTTTGTAAAAACATTGTTAAAGTTTTTATACTTGGTTTAGTCGGCTGGACTGTTTATAGAGCACATTTAGAAAGTATTTTAATGCTTGCTGCTATTGATAATCATTTTGCAGTTATGATTGAGTTCGGCAAATTGATTGTTGAATTTATTTATAAAGCCTGTATTGCATTCTTGGTTATCGCAGCAGCCGATTATGGCATGACAAAATGGAAATTCTTAAAAGATCAAAAAATGTCATTCAAAGAAATTAAAGATGAATATAAAAACTCTGAAGGTGATCCTCATGTAAAGGCTGCTCTTAGACAAAGACGTATGCAAATGTTACAACAAGGCGCAATGGACTCTGTTCCGGAAGCGGATTTTGTTGTAAGAAACCCGACCCACGTTGCTTGCGCTTTAAAATATGATGCTGAAACAATGCAATCTCCGACATTAACAGCTAAAGGTTCAGAGCTTATTGCTCAAAAAATTATAAAAATAGCACAAGAACATAATGTTCCTGTAATTGACAACGCTCCGGTCGCAAGGGCTTTATTCAGAATGGTAGATTTAAATCAACAAATACCACCGGAATTATATAAAGCCGTAGCAGAAATCTTGTTATTCGTTTACGGCTTGAAAAACGGAAAAAATTCTCCTTCTGCAACTCCGCCTGATGTACAAAATACACGAATTAATCAAAACAACATACCTAAAACTCAACAACCACCTAATAATAACAATAGATAATGAAGAGTTTATATTACAACTTGAAAAAATATCAAAATCAAGGTATGATAAAATAAGGTTAGTTTAATAAGAGAAGATGGATAATAAAACTTTAATTAAGCAGTACATTGGAATTGTACAAAAAATAGCTAGAGTTGAGCACAGACGAATGCCAAACCATATGATAGAATATGAAGAATTGGTTAGCATTGGTATTATTGCTGTGCAAACATTAATTAAAGGTAAAACAGACGAACAACTTGCGCATTACAATGAAGCATACATTGGTACAGCTGTAAAATGGGCAATTAGAAATGAATTACGTCACCGTTATAAGTGGTATACGCTTAAACATAAAAAAGAAGATAGTGGTGATGAAAGCTATGTTTCTGATGTGGATAATTCTGAACAGTCTTCTGATGATATGGGATTTAGTATTTCTCCAAACAAAGTTAGAGAAGCTGTTTATGAAACAATTTTATCCATTGATGGTTTAGCAGCATCTGCAACGGATAATGCTTCACCTTTCGATTTTATCAAAGATCCTTCTGCAATGCCTGATGAAAAAGCAGAAATCGTTGAAATGAGTAAACTCATAAAACAAGCCATTGCTAAGCTACCTCAAAAAGAACGTACAGTTGTTGAATATCGTTTTTACAGAAACATGCAGGCAAAAGATATCGCCACAATGGTCGGACTTTCGCCATCAAGAATAACCAGAATTGTTCAATATTCTTTGAATCAAATAAGAGAATATTTAAAAGCTAAAGGTCGAGAAGATTACTAAAAAGATTTGCAGATGGTTAGCAAATCTTTTTTTTTATTCATATCTTAAGGCATCAATAGGATTCAATAAAGAAGCTTTATATGCAGGATAATATCCAAAACCGACCCCCACAAGAGCTGAAAAACTTAATGCTAAAACTATTGAAAATATTGAAATGGAAATAGTCATTGATGGTGCTAAAACAGTAATTAATAAAGAGCCACCTATCCCAACTGCAACACCTATTAAACCACCAATCATAGAAAGTAAAAATGATTCTATTAAAAATTGCCACCTGATATCACTAACTCTAGCTCCAATAGCCATTCTTATACCGATTTCTTTTGTTCTTTCAGTTACAGAAACAAGCATAATATTCATAATACCTATACCACCAACAAGTAAAGATACAGAAGCAATTGAGGCTAAAAGTATAGCAAATGTTTGAACGGTCGATTTCATTTTTTCTTGAAATTCTGCCGAGTTTCTTATTTCAAAATCTTTATCCTGATTTTTTCCGAGATTATGACGAACAGTTAAAATTTCATTTATATCCTGAATCATGTCATCTAAAACATCAGCATCCTGTCCCTTAATTACAATTTGACCGACTGTCCCAGGGAAATCTGTACCAAAAACTTTCTTTTGAGCTGTTGTTATAGGTATAAATACTAAATCATCCTGATCAAACGGGCCTGATTGTCCTTTAGACTCTAATAACCCGATAACCTTAAATGGTATATTACCAACCCTAATAACCTTACCAACCGGATCAACATCTCCGAACAATTCCGTTGCAACCGTCGAACCTAAAAGTGTTACTTTTGCACTATTTTGCAAATCTTCCGGTATAAAACTTCTGCCATTTTTTACTTCATAATTTTTTATATACAAATATGCCGGCTGAATTCCATACACAGATGTCGACCAATTTTGATTGCCATAAGTAAGTTGTTTGCTCTCTGATGACATTGTAGAAATTGCTAAAACTCCTCTTGCATTTTTTTCAATAGCCAATGCATCTTTAGAAGTCAATGTTGGTTTTGTACCAATTCCCATATGTACACCACCTGACTTTGCAGATGCTGAACGAACAGTAAGCAAATTTGTCCCCATAGATTCCATATTTTGTGTAACTTTTTTACTTGCACCAGAACCTACGGCAAGCATTATTATTACAGCACTAACACCAATAATAACACCTAAGCTTGTCAAAGTTGAGCGTAACATATTAACTCTAAGTGAGTTTATTGCCATTTTTAATGTGGATTTAAAATCTAACATTAATATTCCTCTTTTAGGTTTATATTATTTTTATAGTGCAACGTCATTGCGAGCGTTTATTCTTATTTTTATTAATGATATAAATTATATAAATGAAGCGAAGCAATCTAGCTATGTATGGATTGCTTCGAAAAATCATCAATCTTTGATAAAGTTCATTGCATTATGTTTTATTTTCTCACAATGAGGTGGCACTTTTGTTTTGTTAATAAAAACAATATATTTTACTTCTTTTCTACAAACAATGAATCACAAATATTCGTTTGCGGAACATAATCGTATTCGCCGTCCATAGAAATTTTGTTAATAATTTTAGAGCGTTTTTTTCTATAAAGCATATCTATAAATGCTTCTAATCTGGTAATAAACCCTGCTTCACCGGTATGTTCATCTATTGTTAACGATAAAAGCGGTTTTCCTGCTTCTTTGGCTTTTCTGGTTATTCTTTCTATCATCAAAGAATCCGGCCCACATCCAAATGCATTCAATGTAACAATACCATCAATTTTATTATCCTTCAAATAATGTCCGGCAGTACCTGTCATTTCGTATTCATTTGCCCAATATCGTTTTTGACCCAATGATGCAATTCCTTCATCCATTTGTTCGTCAGTTAATTGAAGAGATGTGAACACTTTAACATCCATTTTCTCTAATTTTTCAAATATTTTCATACAAGCTCTATCATCATATATATTATATGCATGTGATACAAGTGCGACATTTATAGGAGCTGCATTTGAAGAGCTTTCTATAAACACTTTACCTTGAAGCGCATAATTCATAGCTTTTTTATAATTCATACCGGAACGCATCATAACTAAAAAATTGTTATATACTTTCCACCCTTGTTTAGAAGCTTTTTTAATTTCATCCAAATCAGTTATTCCAAATGGTTTAACAGCTTCTTCTAAAAACATATATAAACCACCGTGTTTTGCTGATTTATCTAATGTAGGTTCAATAATGTTAATATCAGATTTTATAACATTTCTAACTAAATCCGGTAATCCTCTGATTTTAGAACAATTATAAATTTTTGGAGCTACTGATTGTAACGATGGAACAAATATATTTTTTACACCTTTTGAAATAAGATTAAGAATATGTCCCAAATATATCTTTATTGGCAAGCAAGTTTCTGTAACAACAAGCGCAGAGCCATCTGACATTGTTTGTTTTGTAGTAGGATCAGATAATACAATCTTTATACCTAAGCTTGAAAAAAATCCGTACCAAAACGGATAATTGTTGTAAAATGACATTCCTCTAGGAATACCGATAACCATTTCTTTTTCCATGGAAAAACCTTTTCTTTTAATATACGTACCGAAATTATGATACTCCGAAGAAATTATTTTGTCACTAAAAATTGGATAATTGTTACGAAAAAACTTTATTTTTTTTAAATTTTTTACATTTTTTATATGCGCAATACTTTACATTTAGTAGTATTTGTCATAAACTTATAAGGTTAAAAAAGACAATAAAGAGGAGAAATTTAATATGTCAAATCGAGTATTATTATGCATAATGGATGGTTGGGGAATTTCAACCAGTTCTGAAAAATATGATGCAACAAAGCTTTCACATCCTGTTAATGTCCCTGAATTAATCAAGGATTATCCTTCTACAAAAATTCATGCTGATGGTGAATTCGTAGGGCTTCCTGCAGGTCAAATGGGTAACAGTGAAGTTGGTCACTTAAACTTAGGTGCTGGTAGAGTTGTTTATCAAGATTTATCAAAAATCAACAGAGCTATTAAAGACGGTTCTTTCTTCAAGAACGAAAAATTTTTAGAAGCTATTGAACATGCGAAAAAGAATAACTCCGCTCTACATATCTACGGGTTAGTTTCAACCGGTGGTGTTCACTCATCTTTAGACCACGTTTTGGCTTTAATCAAACTTGCCGCAGACGAAGGTTTAACAAAAGTATATGTTCACGCATTCTTAGATGGTCGTGACACTCCTCCTACAAGTGCTTGCACTTACTTACAAACAGTTGAAGACGAATTAAAGAAATATAACTTACCTAAAATCGCTTCTGTTATCGGCAGATACTACATTATGGATAGAGATAACAGATGGGATAGAGTTGAAAAAGGTTATAACTGCTTATTATTCGGCGAAGGCAACAATGCAGCTTCTGCAATTGAAGGTGTAAAAAAATCTTACGACGAAGGTGTAACAGATGAATTCGTATTACCAATTGCTGTAGGCAACAAAGAAGAAGTTGACGCAAGCAGAATAAAAGACAACGATGCAATAATTTTCTTCAACTACAGACCTGATAGAGCAAGAGAAATCACTAAAGCTATCAACTTTAAAGATTTTGATGGATTTGACAGAAAAAAAGTATTAAATAATATTTATTACTGCACAATGACAAGTTACGAAGCAACCTTCACATTCCCGGTTGCTTTCCCTAAAACAAAACTTGTAAACATTTTAGGCGATGTATTAGAAGCTAATGGAATAAATCAATTCAGAACTGCTGAAACAGAAAAATACGCACACGTAACATTCTTCTTTAACGGCGGTATTGATGAGCCTCAACCTCACGAAACAAGAAAACTTGTAGCTTCTCCTAAGGTTGCAACTTATGATATGCAACCGGAAATGAGCGCACCGGAAGTTTGCGAAAATGTTTTGGAAGCTGTAGCTAATCCTGAATACGGTTTTGTGCTTGTAAACTTCGCTAACCCTGATATGGTAGGTCATACAGGTGTTGTTGAAGCAGCAACAAAAGCTTGCAAAGTTGTTGACGAATGCGTTGGTAAAATTGCCGCTAAATGTAAAGAAAACGGTGTAACAATGCTTCTTACAGCCGACCACGGTAATGCTGAAGTTATGGTTGACGAAAAAACAGGCAAACCGCAAACTGCACACACAACAAACGAAGTTCCTTTTGTTGTAATTAATGGACCGGAAGGTTTACAATTAAAAGATGACGGAGCTTTATGCAATGTTGCTCCAACAATCTTGCAATTAATGGGTATTAATAAGCCGGCTGAAATGGATTGCGATAGTTTGATTAAGGAAGTTTAGCAGTTTTTAAGTTTAGGAGTTGAGAAGAAGTTTTAAATTTTTCTTAACTCCTGAACAGCTAAACTTTATACAACTAACCGTAGGGTGGAAACGTGAATAATTTTGAATACTTATATTTACATTCATTACAAAAACTTCAAGTATCAATATGGTTTGCCATTATCGGTTTGATTTTAATAATCGCAACATATATAGCTACAAAATTTAATAACCACAAATTTTTAGAGTTTATGTACAAAACTTGCTCTTGGTTTATAATAGTAACAATTGTATTATTACCTATTGCTATAATCGGATTGATAGTATTTTTTGCTTATGTAGAAATATTTTGTAAATAATAAAAAGTAAGGCGTAAGGTGTGAAAAGTGGAAGCGGTTCCCACCGTATAAAAAAATAATAAGAGAAAAACAATGACTGAAGAAAAAAATGTAAAACCACTAAATATAGATTTATCACTAAAGAAAAACAATGTAGACGAATTCTTTTTTAATTTGAGCGAAAATCCGGAAGGTTTCAAAAACAAAGATTTCAGATATACTTTGAGCTTGATTTATCAGCTTGTAGAAGATGAATTTGAAGGGATTTTTCTTTCTCCTAATTCACCTGTAAGAAACACTGATTTCTTGCTGATTAATGATGGTACAGCTGCTAATCCAAAATTGTCGTTTTTTGTTACTCCAACAAACAACTTCCAATTTTATTTAAAATCAAAAGGCTCAATGTTCAGATTTACATCTAAAGAAGTTAACGGACAAATCGGTTACATCATGCCACTTGATTTAGTTTTAGATTATTTTGGCGGTTTTGGAGAAGTTATTGATTTTTCTTCTCTCACTCAAACATTTGCGTATTTTAATAAGCTTACCCATTTTACAATGAAGCTTATAGAAAAATTATATTTTATACCAACTGTTCACCGCAAAGACGGTCCTTCCGGCGGATGTTTCAGGATTGTTTATGAACCTATTATTTCTAATAAAGAATCTGCAAAAATAATTAACGAACTGGAAAAAAATCTACCTGAAAACTTGTTTATAAAAGGTGATAAACCAAAAGATTTTGTAGAAAGATTTATAAGAGAATACTTAAACTATCTTGTATATAAATTTTTAGGAATCAAAGCATACAGATTTAAAGATATCAAATCCGGACATTACATGGTTAAGGATTTAGAACAACGTTGCTGTATGAAAGGTAAAGATATTGCCGAAAATATTTCACAATGGCTTGATGAGTTGTATTTGGGTAAATACGATTTAATTCCATTCTTTGTTGTAACAAAAACTACTGACGATATGTTTGAACTAAAAATTCATATCAAAAATCGTAAAACTAATGAAACGATTATGCTTGATGATATATACAACAATGAAAAAATCTGGGATTTAGATACAGAAGATATTGGCAAAATTATTGAAAAACAACTTAATTATGCAGTAAGATATATGCCGGAACTTGAAACATTATTTGAGGACGAGGACAAACTTGCTTTAACACTAAACTTAAATGAAGTTTATAAAATAATTGCACAGACTGCCTACTATTTACAAAAAGCACAAATTGAAGTTATTTTGCCGGAAGAACTTACTAACATTATTGTTCCAAGAGCTTCTATTAATGCAAAAGTTAAAGCTTCTCGTTCAGACGATTTAATGAATATCTTCAATACAGTTTCAAGCAGTGCAATTTCTCTTGACGACATTTTAGAATTCTCTTATGAAGTATCTTTAGGCGATGAAAAAATTTCTTTAGAAGAATTCAACAAACTTGTTAATGAAAGCAATGGTTTGATTCAATACAACGGCAAGTACATTCTTATAGACAAAGCTGAAGGTTTGAAGCTTGTTGATCAAATTAAGAATGCAAACCATAAGAAGATGACAAGATTAGAACTTATCCACGCTTCTATGTCAGGTCAATTACAAAATTATGATTTCAATTATGATGAAGCTTACGCAAATGTTATCAAAGATTTTGCAAAACCGGTTGAAGTTACTCAACCAACTGAATTAAAAGGTGATTTGAGAGCTTATCAGATGACAGGTTTGAAATGGCTTTGGACGAATGTGTCAAAAGGTTTTGGCTGCTGTATGGCAGACGATATGGGGTTAGGTAAAACTATTCAGGTTATTAGTTTGATACTTAAGCTCAAAGAAGAAAAGAAAATAAAAAATCCTGTATTAGTAATTTGCCCTACAACATTGATGGGGAACTGGATGAAAGAAATGCAACTGTTTGCACCGTCTTTAAAAGCAGTAACTTACCACGGTATCGACAGACAACTTGATACAAAAGCTGATGTAATTCTTACAACTTACGCAATTATGAGAATTGACGTTGAAGAAATGAAGAAGAATACTTGGGGAATGATTGTTGTTGATGAAGCCCAAAACATCAAAAACCCTGATACCGCCCAAACTTTAGCAATAAAGTCTTTAAAATCCGATATTAAAATAGCTATGACGGGTACTCCGGTTGAAAACAGATTAACTGAATTGTGGAGCATTTTTGACTTCATCAACAAAGGTTACTTAGGCTCATTAAAAGAATTCCAAAAGAGCTATGCTGTACCAATCGAAAGATTTAAAGAAAAATCAAGAGCTTCAAAACTTAAATTATCTGTTTCTCCATTTGTATTAAGACGTTTAAAAACGGATAAACACGTAATTTCAGACTTACCTGATAAAATGGTTATGAATGATTATTGCTATTTAGCTAAGTCTCAAGCTATTCTTTATGAAAAAACTCTTAACGAAATGATGGAAAAGATTAGCGGATTTACCGGTGTTAATAGAAGAGGTAATATCTTTAAATTAATTACTGCATTAAAACAAATTTGTAACCACCCTTATCAATTTCTAAAGAGTGGTGAAACATCTAAAGAATTATCAGGTAAAGCAGAAAAATGCGTATCTTTGATTCAAAGTATATTAGAAAACGATGAAAAAACTCTTATTTTCACGCAATACAAAGAAATGGGCGATTTGTTAACAAAAATTCTTTATGAAGATTGTGGAACAGAGCCATCATTTTTCCATGGGTCATTAACTGTACCTCAAAGAGAAAATTTAATTGAGGATTTTCAAACAAATCCGGATAGAAAAGTAATGATACTTTCGCTAAAAGCCGGTGGTACAGGTTTGAACTTAACAAGTGCTACAAATGTTATCCACTATGACTTATGGTGGAATCCAGCTGTAGAAGAACAGGCAACAGATAGAACTTATCGTATCGGACAAGATAAAAACGTAATGGTTCACAGACTAATTACTCTTGGCACATTCGAAGAAAAGATTGACGAGATGTTGAAATCTAAAAAGGAACTTGCTGATTTAGCAGTTTACGAAGGAGAGAAAATCATTACAGAACTTTCTGACAAAGAAATCTACGATATATTCTCGCTTTCAGCAGGTTAATTATTACGTTATAATAACATTCTTGACAGATTTAATACATATAACGACAATAATAGTAAGAATTGATTAAATAATATTAGAGGATAATATGACAAAACAAACTTTTTTACATGACAAACACGTTGAATTAGGCGCAAGAATGGTTGATTTTGCAGGATGGGATATGCCTGTACAATACTCTTCTATTATAGAAGAACACAAGACTGTCAGAGAAAATGTAGGATTGTTTGACGTTTCTCACATGGGTGAAATGATTGTCAAAGGTAAAGATGCACTTCCTTATTTGAATAAACTTGTTCCCCAAGAAATTGGTAAACTTATTGATTTAAAAGCTGTATATTGTCAATTGACTAACAAAAATGGTGGAATAATTGACGACTTGATTATTTACAAGTTAGAAGATAATAAGTACTTAATCATCGCTAATGCATCCAGAATTGATGAAGATTTAAACTGGATGGTAAGAAATAAAATCGGTTTTGATGTGGAGATAATTAACGAATCACACAACTATTCACTTCTTGCTGTTCAAGGTCCAAAAGCTTGTGATTTAATAAAAAGTCTGGGTGTAGATGAATTACCTCCATTCTTTTCTATCAAAAGAGGAGAATTATTTAATATCAATTTATGGATTTCAAGAACAGGCTATACAGGTGAAGACGGTGTTGAAATTCTTGTTAAAAACGAATTTTCTGAATATTTGTGGGATAAACTTCTTGAAGCAGGTAAAGAATTTGGAATTAAGCCGATTGGTTTAGGTGCAAGAGATACACTACGATTGGAAGCAGCTTTACACCTGTATGGAAATGATTTAGACGAAAACACTACACCGATAGAAGCCGGTCTTGCTTGGTCTGTTCCAAAAGATAAAACAGAAAATTATAACGGTAAAAAAAGAATTTTAGAACAAATAAAAGACGGGATTGAGAAAAAGCTAATCGGATTCAGAATGCTTGATAGAAATATTGCAAGACATGGTTATGACGTGTATTACAATAACGAAAAAATTGGACAAGTAACAAGTGGTGGAATTTCTCCTATCCGAGGAGAGAATATCGGACTTGCTTACGTAAAGAATCTTGACAATTTATCTGTAGGCTCTACAATTCAAATTATGATAAGAGAAAAACTGCATGATGCAGAAATAGTAAAAAGACCATTCGTAAAGAAAAATAATAAAGGTTAGTATAAATAGCAATATATATAGGAGAATTTTTGAATGAACGAAAGTATGTTATGTACAAAAACACACGAGTATGTACTTGAAAATAATGGTAAATATGAAATTGGAATTACTGATTATGCTATTGAGCAACTTGGAGATATCGTATTTGTAGAATTACCGGAAGTTGGAACAGAATTTACAAAGAACGAAGCTTTTGCAACTATTGAATCTGTAAAAGCAGCTTCTGAAATTTACATGCCAATATCTGGTAAAGTTGTTGAAATTAATGAACAAATAGTTGACAGTCCGGAATTATTAAACGATGAATCATTTGAAGATAAATGGTTTGTTAAGATTGAATCAGAAGCAGATCAAGTAGAATTTGCAGATTTATTAGATTACTCAGATTATAAAGAAGAAATTGAATAATGAAAAATTTTATAGCACATACAGACGAAATTAGAGAAAAAATGCTGCAAGAAATTTCTTGCTCGAGTGTTGATGATTTGTTTAAACAAATTCCAGTTAAATTTAAAAACTTTGACATGGCTAATCCTTTGAGCGAATTGGAAACTCAACGAAGAATTAAGACTTTAGCGAAGAAAAATAAAACGGAATATGCTAATTTTATTGGCGGAGGAGTTTACAACAAGTTTATTCCTGCTGCTGTAAACTATGTAGCACAGAGATTTGAATTTTTAACAGCATACACTCCATACCAGCCCGAGATTTCGCAAGGAACTTTGCAAATTATTTATGAATATCAAACAATGATTTCCAGACTAACAGGCATGGATATAGCGAATGCTTCTATGTATGATGGCGGTTCTGCTTGCGCAGAAGCTGTTCTTATGGCACATAGAATTGCAAAGGGTAAAAAGAATAAAGCTCTAATTTCTAATAGGCTTAATCCTGAATACAAAGAAGTTGTTAAAACGTATTGCTGGGCACAAGATATCGAACTTGAATGGTTTGATGAAATTCCGGAAGATGTTTCTGAATACTTTGCAGTACTTATACAATATCCGGATTACTATGGTGAAATTACACCTATAGTTAAGCCTGATACTACGCTGATTGTATGTGCAAATCTTTCAGCTTTATCCGTTATTGAACCTCCTAGGGAAGCGGATATTGTAGTTGGAGATATTCAACCTCTTGGTATACCAATGAATTTTGGTGGGCCTCATGCAGGTTATATGGCTTGTAAAGAAGCTTATATGCGACAAATGCCTGGTAGATTAGTTGGAAGAACAGTGGATGCTGATGGAAAACAAGCTTTCACCTTAACTATTCAGACAAGAGAACAGCATATCAAACGTGAAAAAGCTACAAGTAATATTTGTTCTAACCAATCTTTGATTGCACTTTCTGCAACATTGTACTTAAGCCTTTTGGGAGAAAAAGGCTTTAAGCAAACCGGCATAATTTCTGCCAATTTAGCACACGCTCTTTCAAAAATGCTTAAAGGAAAAGGTATTAGAACGATGAATACAAACTTCTTTAACGAATTCGTTGTAGAAGTTGATGATGCTGACGGTTATTTAGCAAAGCTAAAAGAAGCAAATATTTTAGGTGGCATTAAACTTGATGACCGCAGAGTTTTAGTTTGTGCAACAGAGATGAATACAGAAGAAGATATTTTGAATTATATTGAAGCATTGTAAAAAAATTCATAATAAAACCAAAAAAATCAGGCATAGCCTGATTTTTTATTTGTTATTCACTTTTAATATTTGTTGATTCTAATTTAAAAATAACAGGTCTTATTCCATCATTACAACTACAAATTGCAACTCCAGGAGTTTTTATCCAATCATTATAATAAAATGGAGAATTTCCAGCACCATGGGCTAATGCAAATACATATTGATATATAGCTTTCCATGCCTCATCACAAAATCCTTCAGGTTTAGCATAATCTGCAAAAAATGTTTGTCCTACTTTATGGAATGGACAAGTTGACAACCCTTCAACACCATATTCTTTAGCCAAATCTTCATTAAACATTGTTTTTAAAACAGTTATTTTTACTTTATTCATTCAAATTTGCTCCTTATGTAAAACAATTATAAAATTATTATACTATTAACTTTTTATATTTGTTTATAGAAAAACAAGTTAGCCACTAACACTGTGAAATTCCTTTTGAAGTATTATATGATTTGACGAAAGAGCACAAAGTTATTTTACCTCAAAGAATTCAAAACATCTTATCACTAACAAAAGACTAAACATTGATATCAAACTCAAAATTTGCTACTATATAACCACAGCCTAAAGTGTCGGGGTTTAGATGTAGAGTATTAGTATGAAGAAGTGAATATGGTGAATAAGGACTATGGCTAAAAAAGACACCATTCTAATAAACATAATGTATACAGGTGATTATACAAATAAAAACATAGGACATGAAATTATCAACATGTACAAAACTAATAATGAGGATAACTACCTTTATATATCGCAATATGGATACGTAACAAATGGTTGGGATAACAGAATTAAAACCATATTATACGCTCGAAGCGCTGGAAAGGATAAGCTTGAAATTATCGCAAAAGCAGAGATAGAATTAGAAGAACAACAAGATAGTTATGAAAATATAGTTGAGCAAGAGATGGAATACAAGTTTAGAAAAGCAATTAAGAGTGCAAGGAATAATTTATGACGGTAACAGCAACAAAATTATATTATCATTAACGAATATCAGGATAATACAACTGATAACTTGATACTATTAACACAAAATGAACATTTCTAGATGCCTAGAAGCATGACAGGAGGATAATATAAAATGAAATTTTTTCAAAAAACGGTTTATGTAAAACAATTAACATTAGAAGAATTACGTGATAAATGTTCTGAAAACAAAAATTATCATACCCTACAACCAGAAAATGAATACTGGCAATTATATCCTTTTCTAGAAGACATTATAGCTATGTATAATCCAAACCACCATACCGGCAAGGAATATCATAAAATATCCAAAATGTATGTCAGCAATATAGGGAATGTTAAGGTAATATACAAGGATGGTTCTCAGGAAGTATTAGAGCAAAATGAGCTAGAACAGGGGTACTGGAGATTAAAAAAATATCCAGGGTTTGATTATGTATATAGATTAGTTGCTGATACATGGTTAATAAAACCCCAAGGAAAAAATATTGTTCATCACATTGATAATGACGGAAAAAATAACTCTGTTAATAATTTAATATGGGTAGACAAAGAAGAACATTATAAAATACATCATTAATTACAACTAAAGCTTTTTATCCTCTGATACATAATTTCATCTCAAAAATTATTCTGTTAATACTGAATTTGTTTTTGTAATAAATATTTTAAAATTTAATATAAACAAAATAAAAAAGATAGGTAAAACACCTATCTTTTTTATATGGGCCGCAGTGGACTCGAACCACCGACCTCACCCTTATCAGGGGTGCGCTCTAACCACCTGAGCTAGCAGCCCGTATTATATTTTCATTCGGCTATCATTTGTGAGAAATCTCTCTCACTCCCGACATTTATTAATGTACCATAGACATTTTTTTAAATCAAGTCTTTTTTTCTTATTTTATATTTAATTTGAGAAAATCTTATTTTTAGAGTAAACTTGAAGTGGAGAGATTAATTATGCCTATATTATATATTTACATTACAATTTTTACAGTTTATTTTATAGTTTTAGCACTAGCTAGCCTAAAAAATTCCAGAAAAATTAGAGATAAGTACACACCTAAAGATTCAAATATTTGTGTTGTTGTTTATGCTTCAGGAAAAGCGAATACTCTTGAAAATTTACTTAAACAATTAAAAGCACAGACTTATCCTAAACAAAAATATACTATTTATGCAATTTTGGATAGATATGAAAAAGAATCAGATGTAACATTACAAAGTGATTTAGATATTAATGTTATTAATATAAACAATATGGAGCCTATTGGAAAAAGTCAAGCATACTCCATATTAGCAGAAAAACTTGTAGATGCGCAAAATCTCGATGCGTATGTATTTTTAGATGCAAAAAATTATGTTGATTCAGATTTTCTAATTAATGTTAATTATTACTTAACAAAATATGATGTCTTTATGCCAATGATTAATTATTTAGCAGAGAATGACAATTTAACTTTTATTGAAAACATAAGAGCTACTTATTCACGCTATTGTTCTAAATTTTTATTTGCAACGAGAACTAAATTAGGATTAACAAATCTAATTAACACTAATTCTTTCGTTATAAAACGTGAAGTATTGAATAAAATGGAAAGCTTTGAATTTCAAGATAAGGTTGCTGAAATAAAATACACTTTAAAATTAGCGCAAGAAGGCATTCAAGTGGCTTTTATAGACGAACTACCAATATATACTTCAATACAAAACTATGATTCAAGAGTTCCTTCTTTATCAAAAAGAATTAATTTATTTTGGAATAATATAACACATGCGGAAAATTTTAGAACACGTGAATATTTATGTTCATTAATCCAACCTAATTGGTTGGTATGTGTTTTAGGTTATGTTCTGTTATTAAGACATGCATATATATTTCCATTTATTGTCGGATACACTGCTATTTTAATAACATTCATTATATTAGCTTTAGCATTTTGTATAAGTCTTATGAGCGCAAAACTCTATGTAAAAGAACATTTTTACTTATTTGCTTATTCAATATATTCTATAGGACATATTATTAAAAATTTACCACCTATTAGATTTTGTAGAAATTTAATAAACAAGGCCACACATAAACATCTGGTTGATAAAATGGTCACAAATGTTATAGTCACAGATGGCAGAAAAGATTTTCAATGTCAGTTAGAGTTAATTTCTGATAATGGTTTGGCTAAAGTTAAATTTATAAATAAAAATAAAACATATATTACAAAAAATAATCACTTACGCATGGTTGATGCAATAAAAGAATTATCAGAAAAGCTTGATGACTACGGATTATCACTCAAAATTTGTCAACGATGCAAATATTTTCAGCCTTTAATTGACGGTTCTACAAACATGGTAAAAGGTTGTTGTAAGTGTCAATTTCAAGGTCGTGTTGAAGGCGATATTATTCCAACCTTGGTATGGAATACTTGCCCTAAATTTGAAGAACAAAACATAGTTAGCCTATTCTAACAATAAAAAACTTAAGTTTTGCAGATACATTTATTTTGCTTTGTTCATCAATCTTAGTTTAAGCACTCTTGCATCAAATATATTCGAAAAATCCTCTGGCATACCAAGTAAATTTTTATCAGCAGACGTTAGATTTTTAAGCATATTTTTTACCTTACCTATATATTTATTAGTAAGATTTGTTTCCTCATCAAAAAACATGTGTGATAAAGTTGGAGGTGATGTCGGTTCTTTTGGATTTAAAAGATAATTCATCGTTACTGCCAAATCGGTTCTATGCAACCCTAATAAACAAGCCATGTAATTTTTACCATTATCCATTAAATCAAAAAAACTACTCATTTGTTTAACAAATTTTTCAATTGAATTTCTACGCTCTTCTGCATTCATTTTACCAGAAAATGGGGCATTAAATATTGGCATATTATCTCTAATTTTAAAATTAAAATAATCAAGCCCGTTTTGTTTACAATTTTGAGCATATTTTGATTCTTCTCCACCTTCAGGGCGCAAATCAATAATAGTTTTAACCCCACACTCTTTTAACTCTTTCAATAAAGTTGGATTTTGGTTAGCCAATGTAACCCCTCTAACCGAATTTGAATCGATTAAGCGAAAATGAGAAATCCCAAGATTTTTCAATCTTCCAATATCAAGAGAACCTGTGCTTTTTACAAATTCATCATTTTCAGGTATTCCGTTAATAAAATTAGTAGAAGATTGTTTAAAAACAGGTTTTCTTACTGATAATACAGATGATTGATTAAAAAGATTTAAAGCTAAAATATTCATAGTATTTATTATAAAACATCAAAAAATAAAATTTGCTAGTTTTATACCAAAGAACGTAAATGACATATTGCAATTGCTATTGCATCTACTGTATCATCCAATTTTGGTAAATTATCTCTTTCTAAAGATATTCTTACCATTTGTTCGACTTCCTTTTTATCAGCACGACCATATCCTGTTAAAACTTGTTTAACTTCCATTGGGGTATAACCAAATGTAGGAATATTAAATTTTTCCAAAACTGTCAAAATAACCCCTCTTGCTTCTGCGACAGGAATTACAGTTTTTTGATTCTTAAAAAAAAATAATTCTTCTACAGATGCACAATCCGGTTTATATTTTTGAAGAATCGTTGATAAATCATTATATATTTCTAAAAGTCTTTTCGAATCAGCGAGTTTTTTATCCGTTTGAATTGAGCCTGACGCTAAAAGACGAATACCCTCTCCTTCAACCTCAATCAAACCATAACCAACTATCGCCATTCCGGGATCTATTCCTAAAATTTTCATAAAAACATTATAACATAAGTATAATCGACAGTTTGATACTAAAGTTTAATACATTATTATTTATTTGACAACGAGTCAACTTTTTCTCTTAATTCTTGTATTTCATATTTCAATCGATTAATTTCACATTTTACAGGATCCGGAATTCTATTATGCATAAGAATACCGTCAGGATTCATAAATTTTTGTTGTACAATTCTCCCTGGAATGCCGACTACTGTACAGTGTTCCGGAACATTATCAACAACAACAGAACCTGCACCAATTCTAGTATTATCACCAATTGTAATATTTCCTAAGATTTTTGCACCGGCTCCTACAATTACACCATTTCCTATAGTTGGATGTCTTTTTCCATGTTCATTACCCGTGCCACCAAGTGTAACCTGTTGATAAATAAGCACATCGTCTCCAATAATTGTTGTTTCACCAATTACAACACCTTCACCATGGTCAATGAAAAATCGGTTTCCAATTTGAGCTTTTGGATGAATTTCAATACCAGTAATAATCCTAGTTACATATGATATAAATCTCGGAATAAAAGGAACTCCCCAATATGCTAACTTATGAGCGATTCTATGCGATATCAAAGCTTGCAGCCCAGGGTAACAAAAAATTACTTCTACAATATTTGTTGCAGCAGGGTCTTTTTCATAAATAACTTTAATATCTTCTTTAATTTTTTTAATTGCTCGTTTTAGCATCCTTATCGCCTTTCTATTTCATAAAGCAATTGTAAGACAAGCATAATGTTTTACAAATAGTTAAGATGGAGAATATAATTACCAAACTGACAAGTAGCGTTCCCCACTATCCGGTATGATTGCAACAATTAATCTATCCGGATATTTTTCTGCCAATATTCTTGCAGCACAAACATTAGCACCGGCAGAAATTCCACAAAAGACTCCGTGTTTTTGTGCTAGCTCAATTGCTTGTTTTATAGCATCTTCACCCTTAACAGTTAAAATACCGTCTAAGTTATTATCTTTACAAATTTCTGGTATAAAGTTTGCACCGATACCTTGTATTGCGTGCGGACCGGCATGTCCTTCTGTAAACAAAGGGCTTTCTGCAGGCTCTACACCATATACAACAGCTTCCGGATAATACTTTTTAATTCCTGTTGCAGTGCCACCGGTTCCTATTCCAGCTACTACAACAACATCACGTCCTTCAACTGCATCTTTAATTTCTTGTGCTGTTTTTTCATGCGCTTTTGGGTTATCCGGATTTGCAAACTGCATAGGGATAAAACTGTTAGAATAAGTTTGTTTAAATTCTTTTGCTTTATCTACAGCACCCTGCATTCCCTTTTCTTTTGGAGTCAAAACAAGTTCCGCACCATATGCCGCAATATTTTTGCGACGTTCTACAGACATACTTTCCGGCATGCAAATTATTAATCTTAATCCCAATACCGCACAGCACATAGCTAAACCAATTCCGGTATTTCCACTTGTCGGTTCAATTATAACAGTATCATCATTAATTTCGCCTCTATCCATTGCATTTTTTAACATTGAATAAGAAGCACGATCTTTTACTGAGCTTGAAGGATTAAAATATTCCAACTTTAGGCAAATATTATCATTATATTTTACAAGTGGTGTGTTTCCGATTAATTCTAGTACATTATTATAAATCATGGTAACCTCTTTTTTTATTAAAAATCAATTTTTTTACGGATTTAGAAGTGAATAATTCCCATCCTCGCCCTATAAAGGGTGGGGAGACTCCATACTTGGAATTTTAAACAAGCTTAGCAAATTTTCTCTTACCGGCTTGAAGAACGACATCCATTTGCGGTTTGATAACTAATCCCATATCAGAGATTTTTTCACCATCAATTTTAACACCGCCACCTTGAATAAGACGTTTTGCTTCACCTTTAGATTGGACAAATTTAAGCTCAACTAATAAATCCAAAATACTTTTTTCTGATTCAATTTTTACGCTTTCGATATCATCAGGAATACCTTTATTTGATACAACATTGATAAAATCTTCTTGAGCTTTATCAGCACCATCTTTGCCGTGGTATTCTTCCGTAATCATGTGTGCTAAAGCTAATTTGATATCACGTGGGTTTATTGAATTTGAAGCAATTTGTTCATCCATTTTAACAAGTTCTGATTGAGGAACATCGGTTAACAATGAATAATAACGAGTGATTAGTGTATCCGGAATACTCATTAATTTTCCGAACATATCTTTAGCAGAATCTGTAAGTGAAATACAGTGTTCCGGATATGTTTTAGACATCTTAACTACACCATCAGTGCCTTCTAAAAGTGGTAACATCATTACAAGTTGCGGATATTTTTTACCATAAGCAACTTGAATATCACGACCTAATAGAGTGTTAAATCTTTGGTCAGTTCCGCCTAATTCTATATCAGAATTAATTGCTACAGAATCATAAGCTTGCATAAGAGGATAGAAAAATTCATGAATAGCAATTGGCTTACCTTCTGCGTATCTTTTTGCAAAATCATCTCTTGTCATCATTTGAGCAACAGTAACTTTACCTGCCAATTGTAATAATTCTGTAAAAGATAATTTATGTAACCAATCAGCGTTATTAACAACTTCTGCTTGAGATACATCAAGGACTTTAGACATTTGAGCAAAGTATGTTTTTGCATTTTCTTCAACTTGTTCCTTTGTTAAAGCAGGTCTTGTTTCTGATTTACCAGATGGATCGCCAATCATAGCGGTAGCACCGCCAACTAGAAGGACAATTTTATGACCTAGATTTTGAAACTCTTTTAATTTTCTCATAACAACAGTATGACCAAGATGTAAGTCGGGTCTTGTTGGATCCATGCCTAATTTAATTCTTAATGGAGTATTAGTATCAGCTGCATGCTGAAGTTTTACAGCTAATTCTTCAATACCCCCAGGAAGTACTTCTGCATTTCTTGTTAATTGTTTTGCTTGCTCAATAAATTCTTGTCTAATATCTACCATAAATAAATCTCCTTAATATCTTCATTACTAAAAGAATATCAAAAATATTGAGATAGGTAAACTATTGACTTTTAAATCTATTAGATATATTATGACCTTGTATCGATATATTTGGAATATGAGTACATGAAAAATATTGAATTAAAAAATCAAAATAGAACTTGGTGGCGTTGGTCAGTTTAAAAGCTGTCCATATTGTTCATCGTCTAAATGATTTTATGAGGCAGTAAGGTTTTGTTTATCTGCCTCAAAGTTATTTGTAAATTTAATTTCTAAAGTTAAAATTTGTAAACAAAACCTAAATAATTAAGCAATTTTTAGTATTTACAAGTTTTAGGAATTTGAACCATGTCATCTGTAAACAACAACAAAAAATTAATAAACACTTTACCAAAGCCGCTCAAACCGGTCGCAAAATTTGTGCGCCACCAAGAGCAGGCTTCAGGTTTATCTACATCAAGATTTATTCAGGATGCAACAACTTGTCTTATACCAAAAGTTGTATTTTCAAGAAGTTTAGCGGATTTAACAGAAAATACATTCCTAGAAACATCCGAAGAATCTCTGATGTATTTTGTACCGACGATTTTAGGAGAAAGAGTTGCGAGAAAGATTTTCTCAAAAAATTTGAGTAGCGGTTTAAAAAAAGATGTTGCAACTACAGGTGTAGAACTTTTAGAAAAAGGTAAATTGAATCCTATTGCAAAACACAATAACAAAAAAGTTATTCCTGTAAAAGCAGCAATTGCACTAGCAGCGATGGCAATTCCTTTAACAGAATTTTCTTTGAATTATATTAAAAATTTGATGACATTAAAAGTTTTCAACAAGAGTGATTTCAAAAATATCGCATCTTTAGAGAACTCAACCGAGGATAAGGAACATCAAGAAAAAGTTAGAAAGAGCGCACACAGACACATAGGTTTAGCAGCCGGTTTATACGCAGGATGTTTGGGTTTAGCAGGTTTATTAGCAACAAAAGGCAAAGATTCTAAAATATTGCAAAATATTTCAGAATTTATTGTAGCCCCTGGGACAAAGTTGTTCAAAAAATCACCAAAAGCAAAAAATTTCTTTAACAAATACACAAATATGGATTTCAATAGCCAAAACGGTAAATTATGTTTAAGCAAGGGACAATTAACATCAAGCGTTCTAATTGGAGGTGCGGGTTATTTTGGAGCTTCTTCTGATAGAGGTAAAGAAAATCTAAAAGAAACAGCTACTCGTTTCCCTCTAGTCGGTCTATACGTAATTACCGGTAGCGAACTTGTAGAAAAAGGATTTAGAAAATTACTTTATAAAACAGGTAAATGTAAAGACTTAATTGACAAGAATTTGAATGTTCCACGCTTTGACGATTTAGGCAGTTTGGCACAAAAACTGGCAAAGAAAAGAAATACTACTGTTGAAAATGAGTACAAATCATTAGTTAAACAAAAAGTTTTGATTTCAGGTCTACCTTACGTATTTTCAATTGGCGTAATGGGATTTTTTGTTGCCGGCATGACAAACTATTTCACTAAGAAAAGATACGAAAACGCACAAAAACAAAAGAATTTATGCTAACATATTGATATGGATTTATTTACGCAATTAGAAGAAATAAATAAACAAACACCGCTTGCGGAGATACTAAGACCAAAAACATTGGATGAATTTTTAGGTCAATCAAATGTTGTTGCACCAAATTCTCCATTATTAAATCTTTTAAAAACACAAAGGTTATTTTCCTTAATATTGTGGGGAACTCCTGGGTGCGGTAAAACAACTTTAGCGAGATTAATTGCAACAAAAGTAAACGCACAATTTATAGAACTTTCTGCTGTAACTTCCGGCATAAAAGAGATTAAGGAAACTGTTGAGCAAGCTCGTCAAGCTTTGCGTTCCGGACAAAAAACAATTTTATTTATAGATGAAATTCATAGATATTCGAAAACTCAACAAGATGCCCTGCTTCCTCATGTTGAAAACGGAACAATCTTTTTAATCGGCTCTACCACTGAAAATCCATCATTTCAAGTTGTTCCGGCTCTTCTTTCAAGAGTGCAAGTAATCAGACTTAATCCTATTAATGATGTTAGTATGGCAAAAATCGTTAATCGTGGATTTGAGTATTTGGAAAAAAATTATCAGCCGATACAGTTTGATGATGAAGTTACAAAATTTATTGTAAATAATGCACGAGGTGATGCTAGATGTGCATTAAACCTCGTTGAGAATTCATATTTTGCAAGTAATTTTTCTAATGATACTAGACTTTTATCAGTAGATATATTAGAAAGTATTACACAAAAAAGAAATACTAGATATTCTACTCAAGAGCATTATGATTGCGCTTCGGCATTTCAAAAAAGTTTAAGAGGTTCTGACGCTAATGCCGCTATTTATTATTTAGCCAAAATGATTGAAGCAGGTGAAGACCCTCGATTTATTGCAAGACGATTAATCGTTTGTGCGGCAGAAGATGTAGGTTTAGCAGACCCAAACGCTATGAATATAGCAGTGAATGCTTATCGTGCAGTAGAGATTATCGGGCTACCGGAAGGTAGAATTCCTTTGGCAAATGCGGTTGTATATGTTGCCAATGCACCAAAATCAAACAAAGTTTGTTTAGCAATTGATAAAGCTCTTATGGATATAGAATCAGGAAAAGACTTTCCACCTCCAATGCACCTAAGAGATGCGCATTACAAGGATGCAAAAAAATATGGTTTTGGAGAAGGCTATATCTATACTCACGCCGCCCCAGACGTCAAACAACAATTCATGCCGGATGAACTCATTAATACAAAGTATCTTGAAGATTAAACGCTTGGCAATTCAATTATAGCAACATTTTCAATATGATATGTGTGTGGAAACATGTCAAACGGTTGAATAAACGAAACTTTGCAGCCTTTTTCTATCAAGTATTTTAAATCTCTGGCTAATGTTGCAGGATTACAGCTTACATAAATAATTCGACCTTTTGTTAGTTTTAAAGCGTAATCCAAACTTTCTTGAGAGCAGCCTTTTCTAGGTGGATCAAGAACCGTTACGTCAAATTTACGTCCTTTTGTTTTTAATTCTTTTTCAAAAAATTTACCGGCATCCATATTGTGCAACTCTACATTTTTGATAGAATTTTCTTTTAAAATTTTATCCGCTAGAATAACAGATTCTTTCACTTCTTCAACACTTACAACTTTTTTAGCGACATCAGAAAGACAAATTCCAAACGCAGTAATCCCTGCGTAAGCATCTAATACTAATGGTTGGTCAAAATTCTTTGATATATAATCTTTAACAAATTCAAAAATATTATTTGCACTACTTGGATTAACTTGGAAGAAAGTTTTTGCTCCAACTTTGAAAATTTTATCACACAACTTTTCTTCAATAAATTCTTCGCCTTCAACAAGCTCAGTATTTTCGCCTAAAATCAAATTTGTTTTCTTAGAATTGAAATTTACCATAACTCCGGCAATATTTTCTAATTCTGAATAAATTCTATGAGCAAGTTTTTTTAGTTTATCAAAAACTTTTGTCGAATTCACAACTAAAACAACTAAACTTTTTTTATTTAATTCAGAAGTTCTAATTACAATATGTCGCAAATCTCCATTATGTTTCTTTTCATTATAACCGGATAAACCTTCTTCTTGAGCCGCTATTCTAATAAATTCAATAATGTTATCACAATAAGCAGGTTGAATAGGACAATATTTAATATTAACCAATTCATGGCTAGCCGGTTTATAATACCCTGCTAATATTCGTTTAGAATTCTGAGTTTCTGATACAGGATACTGAATTTTATGTCTATATTCCTTATCTTTAGGACTAGGAATGACATCATTTATCTCAATTTCACTACCACAAATTGAGTGCATAGCATCTGATACAATCTCTTTTTTGAGTTTTAATTGATATTTGTAATCAATGAATTGCAACTGACATGCTCCGCAGACCTTTTGCATAGGACAAAACGGAGTTACACGATAAGGAGAAGGTTTAATGATTTCTAAAACTTTAGCATTCGCATATGTTTTGTTCTTTTTACCGACCTTAATCTTAACCGTATCATCAGGACAAGCGCCTTCAACAAAAATCACATATCCATCAACTTTAGCAATACCAAAACCGAGATTTGATAATTTTTCTATCTTTACTTCTAAAATTTCAGGTATATCTTTTTTGTTTATTGTTTGCATGGCTTAATCACTTGTATATTTCTTGTTTCTGACAATTCTTGTCGAGCATCTCTTATAATTTCTTTATATTCTTCTGAAAGACTCAAACCGTTGCATAATCTATCTATAAAACCATTATTTACTTTAACGGCTTTTTCTAATGCACCAACATCTTCCAAAACTTCTTTAATATCCGCTAAATCATAACCGAAAGATTGCTTAGACTGATAAACCATCATTTCACCTGTTTCAGCAATAAGAGGTTCACCACCAAGTTCAAAATGAAGTTTGAATACAGATTTCAAATCCTGTAACTCAGCCTGCATAGTAGCAATACTTTGTTGAATTCTTAAATATCTGTCAAAAAGATAATCGACATTTTCTAATTGTTTTTTTTGCCAATCCAAGCGCTGAAGATATAATTTCTTTAGTTTTGGATAAGCTAAAGCCAAACCCATTGTATCAGCCATTGCTCTATGATGATTTTTTAATTCTACATGAAAACGGTTTGTAAGAGCTTCTAAGCCATGTGATTCTAAATCAGGAGCAATTTCTTTAAACATAATTTGAGAATCAATTCGAGGATTCTCCAATTTTTCACCAAAAACTCTCAATTTTGCTTCATTCAAAAATGAATAATCAAAAATCACATTGTGAGCTACTATCGGATAATCACCGATGAATTCTAATATCATTGGTAAAGCTTCTTCTTCCGTTGGAGCGTCTTCTACCATATCCTGTGTAATTCCGTGAACGGCAATACTCGATTTTCTAATATGTTGGTGCGGGTTAATCAAAGTTTGGAATTCATCTTTAATTTTTCCGTTTTCCAAACGTACCGCTGCAAATTCTATAATTCTTTCTCTAGTGTAATCTAATCCTGTTGTTTCTGTATCTAAAACGATTTCTATTTCTTTTTTTCTAGGCATTTTTTGTCCTTTATATTTTGGGTAGATAAATTTTACTTAGCTTCATTTACTTTTATTTACCCCCGCTTAACACTCCTCTATTAGAATAATAGCATAAATATATAATATATGGTAATATTAATAAGTAAATTTTATAAAGGAGTTTTTTATGGTTCAAGAAATCAATGTAAATAATTTTAATGAAGAAGTTATCAATTCAAGTAAATTAACTGTAGTAGACTTTTTTGCAACATGGTGTGGACCTTGCAGAAAGTTAGGACCAATATTAGAAGAAGTAGAAACAGAATTAAGCAACAAAGTTGATTTCAAAAAAATTAATACCGATGATAATATTGATGCCGCTAAAGAATATCAAGTTAGCGGACTTCCAACCCTTCTTATATTCAAAGATGGTGAAGTTGTTGAAAGAATGGTTGGACTTATGCCAAAAAGTTCTATTATTACTAATATTGAAAAACATTTATAAGGTACTACGTACGTAGACAATTGGTCGGCTTCAAGGTTAGGAATACAAGATTGCATAGAAACTACTAGCTCCGCCTCATTGGTGGGACTACAAATTTGTTTACATTTACTTCCGTACGTAGACAATTGGTCGGCTTCAAGGTTAGCATTACAAGATTGCATAGAAACTACCAGCTTCGCCTCAAAGTAGGACTACAATTCCTTTATATACCCTCTCCTAGCAGGAGAGCGGATTTTCGGTAGGGCGTGAGCCCGTAAGGTGGAGGTCAGACGTTACTCTGCCGACACCCCGAATAATCCAAGACAGGGTAAGGGTGAGGTAGAAACTAAGCACATAGACATTGGGATGGTTGCAAGGTGAAAAATTTTATTTTGTAAACAAATTTTCTTCCCCATTTACCCAAACTTATATCTATATTATAATTTTTGTATGGCAGTATATTTTTTCTATGGGGATGAAGATTATAATATAGAATTAGAGTTGAATAAAATGATATCAGCTCTTAATCCTGATTTTAAGTCAATGAGTTTGCAAGTATTAGACAATCCTGATTTTCAGAGTTTAATAGGTGCACTAAGAATGACGCCAATGATGTTCGGTGACATGTTGGTAATTATCAATTGTGAGTCTTATTTTGCTGCAAATAAAAACACTTTTGATGATAAAGAATTAGCAGAAATTGAAGATGCACTTAAAAATAATACTGAAAATCTGAATATTGTTTTTGTGTACAAACTTCCACGAGATGAAAATAAAAAGCCGGATTCAAGGCGCAAGATTTACAAAATTTTATCCAAGTTTAATGTTAAAGAGTTTCCGACTTTTAAAACATATAAAATTGCTGAAATTGCGGCTTGGATTAATAAGCAGGCAAAAACTAAAGATATAAGTTTAGATATGGATGCTGTTGATTTGATAATTCAACAAATCGGTAACAATTTGCGTGAATTTGACACAGAATTAGATAAATTAAAATTAATTGCTTATCCGGAGAAAAAAGTAACAAAAAAAATGGTCGCAGAAATTTGTGTGTCTAATGAAGATTTGTTTAATTTTACAGAACTTATTATGAAAGGTGAGCGTGACAGAGCTCTTTTAGAATTCAACAAGTTATTAGATAAAAAACATCCGTTGGAAATTCTTGCAGCAGTTCAGACAATGATTAGAAAATGGATTATTTTAAAAACAAAAACATCACTTTCACCGGCTGAACTTTCAAGATTGACAGGACAGCATGAATTTGTAGTCAAACAAACTTTGCAAAAATTAAAAAATACAACTCTTGTAGATTTAGTTAAATTAAAAGAAAATCTTTTTGAAGCAGAATGCAAAATTAAATCAGCAGAAGCGTTAGATATTGTGTCGGAGGTTGAGTGTGCTATTATCAGATAAATACCCGTTTTTAACAAATTATTTTACTCAAGCACTAACGACTTCAAATAGAGCGTTACCACAAAGTATACTATTTTATGGAAATGATTTTGAGGCTCAATATACCTTATCAAAAGAAATTGCAAGATTATTAAATTGCCCAAATGATAAGTCTGACAATTGTGAATGCTTAAACTGTAAATGGATTAGAGAAGATGCTCATCCTGCAATTTTAACTATATCAAGAGTTGATAATAAGCCTGACGACGATGATTCTAAAACCGTAATTTCTATTAAACAATCTCAAATGATTAAAGAAAGTCTTATGTCAGCTTCAGAATTTCATCGTGTTTATATTTTTTGTGATAGAGATGATGATGGTAATATATCCGGTTTAAATCCTTTAAATTTTCAAGCAGAAACAGCTAATTCATTACTTAAAATTATTGAAGAACCACAACCAGGTGTGACTTTTATATTTTTAACGAGATATATAGAAGATGTTCTTCCGACAATAATTTCTCGTTCACAATGCTTTTTTGTACCAACATACAAAAAAAATGACTTCAGATATAGTTGCATAGATGGGATTTTCACTAACTATTTTACTTTCGAACGTAAAAATGCTTTTGACATTTCACAAAAGTTGTCAGATATGACTAAAGAAATTCCGCCACAAAAAATTTTGGATGGAATACAAAATTACATGCTTGAATTATTAAAAAATAACCCAAAACAAATTGAATTAATTAAACATATAGAATTAGTTGAAAAGGCAAAATCAGAAATAAAACAAGGTCTAAAACCAATCAATGTTTTTGATGACCTTTGTCTTAAACTTATTAATTAGCCTTCAAAATTGTTTGTAATAGTATGAATATATTCCAAAATTTGTGAAAAATAAGCCAAATTTGTATCACCATTAATAATAATATCGGCATCAGCTCTAAATGGTTTTACATATTTTTCTCCGGCACCAAGAATATATTCCCAATGTTTTTTAGCATTTTCTAAATCTTGATTGCGTTCTGTATAAGCTCTTGTCATAAAACGGTCTTTACGTAATTCTAAATCCGTTTCTACATAAACTTTTATATCAAAAATATCTTTGTTATCCCCGAACATAGAAGCCATACCTTCGACCACAACAATTTTATTAGAAGGTACAAACTTAGATTTTGGCACAGAAACCCCTGTACCATTTAATAAATATTCCGGAGAATACACATCCTCGCCGTGAGAAATTTTTTCTAAATCTTCTTTTAAAACATCTAATTGGAAACTATTTGGAGAATCTACATCATATCCATTATCTCTCAAATTGTCGAATGTACCGTATTCTTTGATCAATTCTGAAATATCATTAAAATAATTATCAGTTGTTAATATTGTAACCGGCATATTAAAACGCTTAATGACATTCTGAATTTCTTTACAAATAGTAGATTTGCCGGATGCAGATTCACCTGTAATACCAATCATAATGCGTTTATCAGGATTTTGAATAAGTCTTCTTGAAAACTTCTGAATAAAATCATACCGAACCTCAACAAAAATTGGTTCGGCAGCTTTATTATCATACGCTAATACTTGTTTAAATTTTGACTGTAAATAAAACGCAAGTAATTCTCTTCCGGTCTTCTGATTAAAATCCGGCTTCAATATCTTATCAGATGAATTTAATTCTTTTTCTATTAAATGGGAAATCCCAATTTTATCTTCTTCAGTCATTTTAATATTCCAATAGTTAATATTTATACATTATACCTTTCTAAATAAAAAAGGTAAAGAGGTAATTCTAAGATTCAAATAACTCACTTATTTTATCCGCAATATCACGAGGATCAATTTCTTGCGTAATCTTATTTATATCTTGTGCTGTTTGATAAAGTTTAGCAGCTTCAACCTTGTCACCAACAATAGAAATTGCTCTTGCTAGGTTAAAAAATGCTAAAGCATAATTAGGATTTGTTTCAACAGCTTTTCTAAACAGTTCTATAGATTTATTTACTCGACCCAAATCATCAAGATAAATTACACCTAAATTGTTGTAAGCAATGTCATAATTTTGATTATATTTAATGGCTAATTCATATGATTTGATTGCTTCCTCAGTATCACCCTTACCCCAATATAAAAATCCTAAATTACAATGAATTTTAGGGTTATAAGGTTGTAATTCCAATGCTTGACGATAAACAGCCAAAGCGTTGTTATAATCTTCCTTATCATAAAAAGCGCTACCTAAATTAACATAAATATCGATATCATCAGGAGTCAAAACATAAGCCGTTTGATATGCAGAAATTGCGGCATCAGGATCTGATTTATTTTCCTGATAAACAAATCCCATCGTTTGCGCAATAACACTTGTCCAGGATTTATTCGGATTTAAAGTAATTGCTGTCTGATAATTCGAAATTGCTAAATCGAATTCACCTTTTATATAATAAATATTGGCTAAATTTGAATATAAATCAGGCATATTCGGAGCCATTGCAATCAATTTATTATATACATCAATAGCTTGATTATAATCACCTTGTTCTTCATAAGCTCGACACAAATGTCTATAAGCAGCAATATTAAAAGAATCTAGCCAAATCGCCATCTTATATTCAGTAATAGAATCCTCAAAATATCCTGTTGATAGATAAATATCACCCAGCACACAATATAATGGCGCAAAACCAGGGGCAGTTTCTATTGCATTTTTATACAATTGTATTGCTTTTGCATAATCTTTTACTTGAATAGCATAAAATCCTTTTAAAAATAATGGTAAAAAGCGCAAATATGAAATATTTTTGACAATATTTAATTGTGCATTCTTATCAAAAGGTATCAATAAAGCAGAAATACATTTTTCAAAAAAGGCTTTTGCTTTTATTCTATTATCCTTAAATGATGACGCATCATATAATTTGCATAATAAATAATGTGCGCTAGAAGATTTAAAAGGTGCACATTGAATAGCCGCTTCTGCAGCATCTATTGCATCAGTAAAATGTGCTTTTTTTACAAATGTTTCTGCCAACATATAATAAGCATCATAATAATTATTTTTCTTTTCTAAAGCTAATGTAAAATAATTGATTGCTTTATCCAAATCCCCTTTGTGATAAAAAGCAACACCAAGTTTATAATATATTTCACATGAATCTATCAAAGATTCCATTGCTAACTGATATTCAGTAATAGCTTCATCAATATATTGTCCTGCATTAAAAATATCCAAATGCCATTTTAGGTATAAATCACCCATGCGCACATGCAAACTTGCATTTGTCGGATCTTTTTGGATATCAATACGACATCTTTCAATTTGATCAAACATTTTATTTTTTGATTTTGTTATCTTTGTTATTTCTTCAGTAGCTGTTTTTTTCATTATAAATCCTAATCAGTATCATTTTCACTATTTGTATAAAGGTACATGTAATACAATAAATTTTGACGTGCATCTTCTGACATTGTTTCATAAGTCACTGTAAATTCATTATCATAAACGGGATCAACAAAAGTAATACGCCCTCTAAAATTTATTATACCACATTTCTTAGGTAAAATTAAGTCACATTCTAAATTGTCATCAATTTCAAAACCATAATCACTATAGAATTTTGCATAAGCTGTTGATATTTCAAACGTATTTACTCTATACGTTTGTTCGTTAACCTTAACATCCATAACCTCTACAGCTTCAACAACTGGAATCTTTTCACTAGGTGTCAGTTTCATTGCATTATAATCTAATTCAACGGAAAATTCTTCCTCTAAAGGTGATGAAATAACTATTGTATTAAAATCAACTGTACCAATCTTTGAAAATACCTTCACTGTCAGAGGACTACCTACTTCCAAGAATTCAATATAACGCATGAAATATTGCGGTAAATCAATTACAATTCTATCATCATACAATTCTGAAATAACAGCTGTTATTTCAACTAATTTATCCTCTTTAGGAAAGGTAATATTTAACTTTTGCCCTACTTTTATTAAATCCATAATTTTAATTATAAACTAAATATACACAAAGTTGTAATCATATAAAAATACTATATTTTACACTTTTAATATGGTAATGCCTCTATAAATTCTGGCACCTTTGTATTATCAGAAGGAACATCTTTTTGCCTATATGATTTTTGAGTATATGAAATCCAATTAAACAATTGAACAGAACTTGGTTTATCTATTATACCGTTTATAACGCTCCTAAATTCTTTTGTATTTTTCATTGGTAGTTGAGGAAGATTTTCTATATCTTGTGGCATTACGTTATATTTGTTATCTTCACCAGTTAGCATTACCATCAATTTATTAAATGAAAAATCACCAAAAGCACCCAAACCGGAAATAACCTCATCGGATAATCTACCTAATACTACCAATTTTGCATAATCATTTTCAGGGTTATAAATACCTTTGACAAATAATGACATCAAAGGACCTTGTGATTGTAGCATATTAACATGCGCCATACCGCCCTTTAACGTAATATCACCACGCAAATACTTAAATAAACCGGTATCTTTTAATGTTATTGCTTTTGTTACAACACTCAACGAAGTACGTAACATATTATCAGCAATAACATTTTGAGCGTACAATAAATGTTCTAATTTCCCGAAGGTTCCCATTCTTCCGTTATGTACAACAAATTTTACATTACCGTTTAAAGATTGTTTTGAGCACAAACAACCTTTTACGTTCGTGTCAAAATCCATAGTACCACTAACGCTGTCTTTTCTAACAGATATAACATCAAATATTGGAGCAGCACTTACTCCTCTTGCTTGTAAATTGGTTTCATAACACTCGTCTTTCATATTAAATTTCAAACTTCCAGCCAATTTACCATTATATAATTCTGATGATATATTTTTTAAATTTATAACTTCGTTTTTCATATCGAAACCGGCTGAAACAGCAGTCATAAATAAAGATGAGCCATATAAATTTGTAATCAGTTTTTCTGAGAAAAATTTGCCATCTACAATATTAACCGGAAGCATTTTAAATACAGGACTATCTTTATACATTAAGAAAGTATCTGTATTTATATATTTTGATTTGATATTCAATGTTTTTATCAATAATTCTTTAGAAAAATCTGTTGAAATCAAGGATGTTATTCCAAGCGAAGAGTCGCCAATCTTAACCTGCGGAGCATTTACTACTGCAACCGTTTTATTAAAATCAATTGTTAAATTACCAACAGCAAGTTGCAAAAATTGATTAATAACATTTTGTGCGTTTATTTGACCAACAATTTCCGGTTTTTTAACACTACCGTTAATGAATAAATCACCTTTTAACTGTGCTATTGTATCCAAATAAGTAATATTTAACTGCTGAGGAATAAATACACGCAAGTTTTTAAATTCCGGTGATAAAAGATTATCAATATTACCGGAAATTATTAATTTCTTTTGCCCTTTGAGATTTTGTTTAAAATCGTTAGACAATTTTCCACTAAACGAAGATACGCTTAAATCTTCAATTTTTAAATTATTGTTTTCTAACTTAGAATTCAAATTAATAATCGCAGGCTCGTCTAAAATAAGAGCTTTATCCATAACGATTTGAGAATTAATATTTTGAGAAACCAAATTGCCAAATGAAGCAAATTTTACAGGATATATTGCAAAATTTGATTTAATATTTTTTATATCTCTGGAATTAACAAAACCGGATAAATTTACATTATAAGTCAAATCTTTTGTATTGTAATTAGTAATTTCTGCTTTTGCTGTCATTTTTGAATTAGGCATAAAAATATTAGTATCAGATATTTTTATGGTTTCTCTATCAATACGCAATTTTAAAAGCGGAATTTTTACTGAATGTACATATTTACTATTTATTAAAATATTATTTATATAAGCAACATCATCTTTATTTGTATCGATTTTTAAATTAGAAAAACCTAAATCATAATCTTTATTAACAATTTTCAAATTTTCTATCTGAAGATTTTCTTTATGACTTATATTATCCAAAGTCCCCGTAATATTAGCAACCAAAGAAACGATACCACTTTTAATACCTAATTTATCAGAACAAAGATGTTTTAAATTGACTTTATTCATCAAAACTTCAATATCAATATTTTTATTAATTTTACCTTTTACCATTATAGGTGCATTATTTACATACCCAACAGCGTTGGTAATATTTATAATGTTGTTTGAAAAATCTATATCAGAGCTAATATTTTTAACATCAATTCCATTTGCCTTAACTGAAGCATCTGAAATTTTTAAGAATCCTGATGACTTAATTTTATTAATATCTCCTTTGATACTAAAATCTGCTTTAAGAATTCCGTTTACAGATTCTATACTTTTAAACTTTGACAAATCGGCAAACAATTTTATCTTTTGATATAAATCATCAAGCTTAATTTCATCCGTTTTAACTTTTAAATCAACACTTTTTTTCTTTGAATTATTAATTACACCATCTACATAAACTTTTTTATCAACAGAAGCATAGATATTAGATAAAACACCAACTTTGTCACCTAAAAAAGTTAAATAAATAAAACTTTTTGGCATTTTGGATGTAGTATCTAATACTGAAATATTATCGATGTTTACTAAACCGGATATTTGAATATCTCCGTTTATATTATTATACAATTTTAAATCTGCAATTATATCAGAATGAAAATCTAAATCTTCTATTTGTTTAATAAAAGATTCTATATTAATATTTTCATAGTTTTCAGGCATTTTTACATTTGGTAAAATTGAAACATCATAAGATAAATATTTTTTATCATTAATAAAAAACTCACCCAATGTTTTTACACGCAAATTTTCAAAACTAATAACTTTTGATAGCTCTAAAGTATTCCCTGTTGTTTTATAAACTTTATCATTTTTTACATCATGATAAGAAATACTGTAACTTTTTAATGTCATGTCAGGAATTTCAACAAAATCCTTAGCTTGCATTTTATTCATTACATCATTTAAGTACTTATCATTTGAACTTACTTTGATAATTAATTTATTAGCGTAAAGACGTTTTACTACAACATCATTTTTAAATAATGATGACCAAGGAATAAAGATTTTTACATTATCAAACTGACCAAACTTTTGCCCATCTTCATACATCATGTGCATAACAGGAGCTTTTACTTTTAATTGAGGCCCAAGTCTTAAAATCAATTTTTCTATATGAATTTTTATCCCTAAATCTTTTGACACTTGTGACTCTATAGAAGGTATAAATCTTGTTGCATCTATAGGAATAAAACAAATTGACACACAAAATGCTAATATTACGACAAAACTTATTATATAATTTTTATATTTTTTCATACTAAATTGCTTCTCCGCTTATACTATCAAAGAAATACATATCATTTACAGATATACTCAATTTCACGTTTTCATTTATTGGATAATCCAAAGGAAGTTTTGCAGAACATTTATCATCGTTTAAATTAAAATAAATAATTCTTTCTCCGCCCGTCATTTCCACTATATCTGGTTTTACATAAATATCAACAGAACCATTCAACATTTTTTCTGCACGAATGCCGATTATACAAGGTCCCAAAATATTTTTACCGGTTTTAAATTCTTTATCTTCTATTTTAAAAATACCGTTTTCAATATCTACTTTTATAAAATTCATTTGTCCAATAAATCCGGCAACAAATTTGTTTTTAGGATTATTATAAATTTCTTCTGGAGTATCAGCTTGTTGAATTTTTCCCTTATCTAAAACAACAATTCTATCTCCCATTGTTAGTGCTTCGGTTTGATCATGCGTTACATAAATAAATGTGGTTTGAAGTTTTTGATGCAAACGCTTGATTTCGGAACGCATTTGAACTCTCAAATTTGCATCTAAATTAGAAAGTGGTTCATCCATTAAAAACACTTTCGGATTTCTTACAATCGCTCTACCTAAAGCAACTCTCTGTCTTTGACCTCCAGAAAGTTGTCTTGGTTTACGTTCTAATAATTCTTCTAAGTTCAATGCCTTTGCAACATCTCTTACTTTAGCATCTATTTCATTTTTTGGATATTTTCTCATTTTCAATCCAAAAGCAATATTTTCATACACACTCATATGTGGATATAAAGCATAACTTTGGAATACAAAAGCAATATCTCTGTCTTTAGGATGAGTATTGTTTACGACTTTATCATCTATCAAAATCTCACCAGACGTTATATCTTCTAAGCCAGAAATTAAGCGCAAAATTGTTGACTTGCCGCAGCCGGAAGAACCAACAAGAACGACAAATTCTTTATCTTTTATTTCCAGATTAATTCCGTCTATTATATTTTTCTTACCATCGTAACTTTTTATAAGATTTTTCAGTACTACACTACTCATCAATAATCCCTTAACGCTCTACAAAACTCCCTATTTCTTAAAATTTAATTTGGAATTATCAGATTAAAACTCGTATTTTTTAATATCTGAGATTCAACCCAAACATTTCCATTTAAAGTTCTTACTAAATTTTTCACACTAGCTAAAACAATTGCCCTCAATACATTCTTACGATTAGTAGAATCTATTATTTTATAAGGATCAAATATGCACTCTAAATCATTTTCAGATAGTAACATTGAATTGCTGGAAAGTGAAATTAATGTATATTGACCGGCTGCAAGATTTTTAGATGCAACATATTCTTCATTTGGATTTGACAAATGTATATTAATTTCGCCCATATCAATAGCTTTTAACAATACTTCCAACAAATCTTGTAATATATTTCGCAAAATTTCTTCATCAGTAGAAATTGTCTTTTTGAAATCATCATCCTGCGAAATATTAATTTTCACATCTTTATCTTTAAAAAGTTGTTCATTAAAACGAACAACAGAACCAACCAAATTAAAAACATCCAGCATTTTTTTATCGGGAGATGGTAAATCACATTCTGTTTGTGATAATTCAAGTAATTTTCCTACAAAATACATTAAATCAGTTGAATTCTTATTAATAATTCTAATATATTTTTCTTGTTGTTCGCTCATTTCACCGCCAAGTCCATCAGACATAGCTTGCGAAAAACCGACAATGGATTGTATAGGTGCTTTTAAATCGTTTGCAAGTTTTATAAGAAAATTATTTTTTTCTCTATTTACTTCTTCTTCATCTTTCTCATTAATTACTGGAGTTGGAGCAACTGCATCACGAAAATCAAAAACGTAACCTTCTTCAATTTCTTTCACAGTCGTATCAAAATAAACTTCTTTTCCTACTAATTTTTTAATTATTGGTTTATGCATCAAAATAGAGTTTTCAATCATACTCATAGGATTTTCTATAAAATCTGCAATATTAGAAGTTAATAAATGCATTTTTGATGTTTCAAAAATCTCGGCTGCGGCATCATTTACCCATTGGATTTTTCCATCTTTTCCACATAATACAACTGCATCCGGAAGTGCTTTTTCTACATCTATTGAATTAGTTCTAAATAATATCTTTTTTATATCCATTTTAATTTCGTCCTTTTCCTAAATTTTATCACAAACACTATTAAAAAAAGATTAATTTTATTAAGTTTTACAATTTTTTGTATTATTATAATTATGTAAAGAAATATGAAGGACTGAATATGAAATACAAAGATTATTATGAAATATTAGGTGTTTCCAGAGATGCTGATCAAGCAGCGATAAAGTCTGCTTATCGTAAACTTGCAAGAAAATACCATCCGGATGTAAATAAAACAAAAGAAGCTGAAGAAAAATTTAAGGATATAAATGAAGCATATGAAGTTTTATCCGATAAAGCTAAAAGACAGCGTTATGATAGTTTAGGCTCAAATTGGCAAGGTGGAGCTGACTATACACCACCTCCTGGATTTGAAAACTTTAGTTTCAATTTTAACCAAGGCGGTGGAACTCAAAGTTTTGACTTTGGAGGAAGTGGATTTTCTGATTTCTTTGGTTCATTATTTGGTGACATGATGGGTGGAATGTCAGGACATTCTGCTGGTCAAAATTTTGGTGGATTTGATTTCAGACAAGCTGCAAATCAAAGACAAACTAGACAAAGAAGAACAGCGCAACCAAAATCAGAAGACCTTGATATAACAAAGAATTTAAATGTTACAGCCAAAGAAATATTTGATGAAAAACCTATTACAGTAACATTTACAGAAATGGAAAAATGCCCTTATTGTGGTGGCAGCGGATATTGTTCTCATTGTGGTGGTACAGGAATTTTATCAACTCCAAAAACTGTAAAAGTAAAATTACCAAAAGGAGTTTCAGAAGGTAAAAAAGTTCGTCTTAAAGGTGAAGGCAAGACTGATGAATATGGTCAAAAAGGCGACCTGTATTTGGTAGTTCATTTTAAAGATAGTGAATATGAATTTGATGGTGATAATTTAATAAAAGAAGTTGAAATCACACCTCCTGAAGCCGTTTTAGGTTGTTCAAAAGATATAACAACTTTGCACGGTAAAATTAATATCAAAATTCCGGCAGGAGTTTCTAGTGGTCAATCTTTGAGATTAAAGCAAATGGGACTACCAAAAACAAATGGCTATGGTGATTTAAATGCAAAAATAAAAATAGTTGTTCCAAAAAATTTATCAAAAGAAGTTATTGATTTATACAAAAAAATTGCGGAACTAAATTAATGAAAATCTAAATAAAAAGTACATAAATTATTAAAAATTTATGTACTTTTTTACTTAATATTATTCAATAAACCAAGTACATTTTGCGCTTTTAAATTTCTTGACGATGCCATTAAAGTTGCTGCTGATGATTGTAGAATTTGATATCTTACAAATTGAGAAGATTCATTAGCTATATCAACATCTTGCAATGTAGATCTTGCAGAAATTAAATTATCCAATTTTACAGACTGAGCTTCAGTTACACTCCATAATCTATTTATTGTATTTGAAATATTTAAAAGTTGCTCTGTAACTGTTGACATCATTTCATCAATTTTTTCAAGACTTTCTAAAGCCCCATCTTGTGACATTAAATCAACACTAAAATCAAAAAGATTAAAACTTATGCTTGTTGAAATAAACTTATCTTTACCGGAACCAATATCAACTTTTACGTTTAATTCAAATGGATGAGGAGTTATATCTACAGAATTTGTAAATGTAGTGTTCAAGCCATTATTAATAATTGTATTTCTTAAACCACCTTGACCATCAAAAGTATTGTTACTACCAGAAGAAATCATTAAGCTATCATTTTCACCATTACCGCCATAAGCTTTATTATTATCTCCTGCAATTTTAATATTATCAGCACCACTACCACCTTGGTATGTATTTGAATTACCTCTTATATTTGACGTATTTTTACCACCTGTCGTCGTTATATTATTAGAATTACCTCTTATAATAAAAGAATCATTACCATTGCCTGATTTAATTATATTACCATCACCTTGCACACCAAATGTACTAGCCCCAGAACCGGTTGTAATCGTATTAGAAGATGACGTAACAGTAAATTTATTTTTACCACTATCTGCGCTAATAATATTTCCATTATTACTTATTGTTATATCATTATCACCAATACCAGCCTTTATTTTGTTATTTTGACCGGAAACGACAATTGTATCATCTCCATTACCAGAAATAATATTTGTACAGTTATTTGCATTCACATATATTGTATCATTATCATCACCGCTATTAATCAGCTTATTTGTTGTAGCATTAATATAAATTGAATCGTTACCATTTCCACCAATAAGTGAATTATTTTCACTGTCCATTATCAATGTATCATTACCATCAAGTCCATAAATAGTATTTCCACTACCAGATTCAATAGTAATCATATCTGCTAAATTTGAACCATATACCAAATTATTATCGCCTCTCAAATTTATAATCGCATTTTCATTTGCATTTGCTTTAATGGTTAAATTTGAGCCATCAAATGTTATAACTCCAGTATTTTGATTAAGTGAATATTTTATAATATTTGCACCTTGCAAGTTATTAGTTATTGTGTATTTTTTTCCATTTAATGTAAACGATTTAACTTCACCATTTTTAGTAAAATTCAATGCACCGCTATTAGGATCCTTTTCAATATTAGAAGAATCAGTACCAGAACCATTATCTACATAATAATTGTCATCTGTACCGCCATCAATAGTATTATTTTGACCATCATTAACAAAATAATCTTTGCCTCCGGCTCCTAAAATTGTATTATTATTGCCTTTTATATAAAAAGTATCGTCACCTGATGACCCAGAAACTAATGCCCCATCTGTGTTTATATAATAAATATTATCACCGCCATCATCGATTATGTTTGTTGCTGCCTTATTAATATAATAAGTATCATTGCCAACACCACCATTTATTTCAAACCTTGAGGCAGCATTTATGGTAATTTTATCATCCCCATTTTGACCAAAAACTCTACCACCACTATCATTTAAAATAATTTCATCATCGCCATCACCACCATATGCATATGAACCCATACCAGTATAAGACGACAATGTAATTTTATCATTTCCTCCTAACCCATAAATATAACCATTATTTGCATTATTTACAATAACATCATCTTTATCACCACCATAAAAATTAATAATTCTTCCGTTTATATTGACATTATGTGAAACGTCTTTTTGTGCATTTATATTTAAGTTGCTACCGCAGAAACCGACTTCACCGGTGACATCATTGTACGTATATAATACTACATTTTTGCGCCCTGTAGTATTTTTTATAGTATATTGTTTATCACCAATTGTAATAGTTTTAGTTTCACCAGAACCAAGTTCTTCTGCTGTAATATTTTCAGTATCAGCACTTCCAAAACCCGAAACATAAGTTGTAAAATGATAATTGCCGGTAAGCGTATTTTTTCCACCATTAGCATAAATTGTATTATTTTTGAGTCCGGATTTTATTGTAATATCATTATCACCGGAACCTGCATCTACATAGTTAAAACTAGAATTAATTGCTATATTATTATTGCCTTTTTGCCCATATACATAATTACAGTTACTATTAATCGTAATTTTATTCGTGCCATTGTTCGCATAAACAGAGCAACCATAACCATTTATCGTAATAGTATCATTTTTTGTTCCTCCATAAAAAGTTATATAGCCAGAATTTAATACGACATTGTTTGTATTATTTGCATCACCGGTAATTATAATAGAATTCTGATTTGATGTCTTAAATGAAATAACTCCATTTGAATTTTGATAAATAAGACTTGTTGCAGAATTTGCTTTTATAGAGTAGTTTTTCCCATCAATTGTAAGACTTTTTGTTTCTCCGCTATTTAAATTAATAAATGTAGCATTCGCATTTACGACATTCATGGTAATATTGCTTCCAACAGTTCCTGTTACTTTATTTGTACCAGCACCGCCGTCTATTGTTAAGCCTGATAATTTTCCTATAATATTAAAAGTATCGTTTCCGGCATCTCCTCTTATTACATATTGCGAAGAAGAATAAATATTGATAATATCATCATCATTTCCGCCATAAACATAGTTCGAGCTACTTTTAATGTTGATAGTATCATTTCCATCTCCTCCATTTAAATATGAACTATAACCAGAATTAACAGTTAAGATATCATCACCAGCTTCACCATAGGCATAATTATTAGCTGCATTAATTATAATTGTATCATTACCTGCGCCTCCATATAAATAATTTCCACTAACACCACTTACAGTTACAATTGTGTCGTTTAAATTTCCTCCATAAAACTTATTATTTGAACCATTAATAATAACATTGTGCGAAACATCACTCTGACCTTTTATTATAAAATTTGTACCATAAAAAGTTATAGCACCTGTTGTCACATCTTTTTTGTATGATAATGATTGAGCTATTGACAATTTATTTGTAACGGTATAAGTAACACCATCTATGTCTATTGTTAATGTTTCTTTATTACCAAAATCCTTAGCGCCCTCAATTTTTTTGTCTGCTAGCAAAGAAATAGATCTATTAGAAAGTGATTCATCACTTTCTAATAGACTAGAAGATGATACAGGATTTTTGATGGTAAATGTGGATGATGTATCGTTAATCGCTGTACCATTAATTTTTGCTTTTTGAGCAAGTCTTGTAACGGCAGTATCTTTTGTATCCTGCTTTGTTTCATAAAGAGTCATGCCATTATATTCAATAGAATTTTTTATTTGAGAAATTTGTTTAATTATTTCTTCTGCTTCTTTTTGCAAAGCTTGTCTTGAAGATGTATCATAAGTATCGTTTGCAGCTTGATTGGTTAATTGACGTAAACGTACTAAAAGCTTTTGAATTTCTTCTAATCCACCCTCAGCAGTTTGTAATAATGATATTCCATGTTCTGTATTCTGCTGAACCTGTAACATTGAACTAATTTTTGTTGATAAGTCATTTATAATTGAATAATTTGCAGCACCATCTTTGGCACGATTAATTCTATACCCCGTGCTCATTCTTTCAATTGAATTATTTAATCCAATAGTATTCTCATGTAGTGTGGATTGCAAAATTAAATCAGCAATATCCGCAGTAATACTTATCATAAAATTCCAAACACACGCAAGGAAAATAATAAGGTATTATTCTATATACCTGAATATTATTACTTGCATTATTTAATTAAACGATACATCTATATATCATTATATATTATAGAAATAAACATTACAACATTAATCTATACAAATAACTACAATAAACTATTTCTAACTATTAGAAGATGTTAATAAAACTTAATAAAATTTATAAAAAAAACAGAGATGAAATTTTATAATTTCATCTCTGTTAAATGCTCTTATTTTTATAAATTTAATATATTATTCTTCTTCTGATATATTTTCATCAACTTCTTCAACTTGCATATCATCTTCATCAAGAGCTTGTTGATTCATTTCTTCTTCAATTTCTTCTTGAATTTCATCAGAATCTACAGGACGTTCTTCATCTTCTGCTACTTCTTCTTGATATTCGTAATTTGCAGTCTTAGAAGCTTCTTCATTTTCCATTTGAGAAACACTCTTAATATCTATCTTCCAGCCTGTTAATCTGTGAGCAAGTCTTACGTTTTGACCTTCTCTACCGATTGCCAATGATAATTGATCATCCGGTACTACAACTAAAGCATCTTTAGTTTCTTCATCATCAGTCATAATATCAACAGATACTACTCTAGCCGGAGATATTGCGTTAACAATGTATTCAACAGGATCTGGAGACCATCTTACGATATCAATTTTTTCGTTCTTCAATTCACCAACAATAGTTTGAATTCTTGAACCTCTAGGTCCTATACAAGCACCTACAGAATCTACTTCAGGATCGTTTGACCAAACTGCAATTTTTGTTCTAAATCCAGCTTCTCTTGCTATTGATTTGATTTCTACAATTCCATCTTCAATTTCAGGAACTTCTAATTCAAATAACTCTCTAACGATTTCTGAGTGAGCATGAGAAACGATTACTTGTGGTAATCTATTAGTTTCTTTTACATTTAAAACAAATACTCTGATTCTGTTACCAGGTTTATAGTATTCACGAGGAATTTGTTCTTTTTGTGGCATAATAGCATCTGTTTTACCAATATTAACGATTACATTTCTGTTTTCAACTCTTTGTATAATACCGGTTACAAGTGTACCTTTCTTTTCTAAGAATTCATTTAAAATGTTATTTCTTTCAGCATCTCTGATTCTTTGAGTGATAACTTGTTTTGCAGATTGAGCAGCAATACGTCCAAATTGTTCAGGAGTTACTTCGATTTTAACTTCGTCATCAACTTCAACATCTTCATCGATTTCTTTTGCTTCTTCCAAAGAAATTTGAGTATCAGGGTCTTCAACTTCTTCTACAACAGTTTTTGTACTGAATACACCGATTTCTCCGGTTTGTTCATCTAAAATTGCTTCTATATTAGCAGCTTCTTTCACATGCATATGTTTTTTATAAGCTGCAACCAATGCATCACATAAAGAAGATATCAAAACTTCTTTTGATATTCCACGTTCTCTTTCAAGCTCTTCACAAGCTTCAAATAATGCTGTACCAATTTTAATCATTTTATATTCTCCTTTTTATTTTAATCAATATACAATTTCGCAGACTGAATATTTTCTTTTGGGATCTGTAATTCTTCACCATCATCAAACCTAAAGAATTTTAGCCCCGTTGTATCATCCCAATCAAGAATTTCACCTTTAAAAATCTTTTCAGTCTCACCTTCTAAAGGTTGTTTTAATTTTAAACTGATTCGTCTAGCCTTAAATATTAAAAATTCTTTATCAGACTTAAATTTCCTTTCTAACCCAGGTGAAGATACTTCTAAATAATACTTCACAGGAATTAATTCATCCAAAAAGTCATTCAGACTTCTTGTAACATTTTCACAATCATCAAGAGTAATATCTTTTTCATGAGAATAAAGGTAAATTCTTAAAAACCACTTGTGATTTTCTTTAACAAATTCAATCTCAATAGGAATAAGATTAAATCTCATAGCAGTGTTTTCTATGAGCGGAGTTATCTTTTCTAATACTTCATATCTATTGATGTCTTGTTTCATATAACTCCTTTCTTATTAATAAAAAAAGAACGGAGTCACCTGACCGTTCTTTTTAAGAAACTATTCACAAAGAAAGTATAACAAATTTAAAATAAAATGTAAATCTTTTTATTAAGCTTTATGAAGTCGTTTATACACAAGCTGAATCAACTTACCAACACCTAGTAATATCGGACTCATTAATGGGAGTGGAATCAACATCCCAATCGCACCGCCAATTATTGGTAAATCATCAACCGTAGTTTCTTTAGCGATTTTTTTTGTTACACTTTTTCCAATATTAATTAATTTTCCTGTATTATTTTGATTATGAATTTTAGAAGTCCTAAGCGCAATTTGATATCCTTCACGACTCGCATTTGACAATTGAGTTGACTTTTTCTTCATATTAGAACACGTATTTTGTATAACTGGCAAAATCTTCATAATCATATTTTTACACAAAAATATTTTATGGTAAAATTTAATTATAGTAATCAGAAATGAGGAAAATAAACATGACACAACAAACAAAAGAGCCGATTTCAGCTAAAGAATCAATCAGACAAACAAGAATTCAAAAGCTTGCAGAATTAGCTGACAAAGGCATAAATCCATATCCGTATGCATTTGACAAAGATGCTGACGCAAAATATTTACAAGAAAAATACAAAGACCTTCCTGCCGGCGAAGAAACAGAAGATTTTTATTCTGTAGCAGGTAGAGTCATGGCAATAAGAAATTCCGGCATGTTCATCGACTTGATGGATACTACAGGAAAGATTCAAATTTTCTCACACAAGGAAAATATGGATCCTGAAATGGTAAAAACTCTTAAACTTGTTGATATTGGTGATATTTTAGGTTTTTACGGTTCAATTAGAAGAACTCCAAGAGGAGAATTATCAATCAAGGCTAAAACATTTAAAATGTTGTCAAAATCACTTCTTCCGCTACCTAACAAACAAATTAGCGAAGAAAAATTAGAGCAATTAAAAATGTATCATACAATGTCAGACACTGAAACAAAGTATCGTCAAAGATATGTTGATTTAATTGTTAACGAAAAAACAAGAGATACATTTAGAAAAAGAAGTTTAATCGTACAAAAAGTTAGAGAATATTTATTTAACCAAGGTTTTATTGAAGTTGAAACTCCAATGCTACACACTCAAGCATCTGGTGCTAACGCAAAACCATTCATTACACACCACAATGCGCTTGACATGGATTTAACATTAAGAATTGCTCCTGAACTCCACCTAAAAAGACTTATGGTTGGTGGTTTAAATGAAAAAATATTTGAACTTTCAAGATGTTTCCGTAATGAAGGTATTGATACTCGTCATAATCCGGAATTCACTATGATAGAACTTTACCAATCTTATGTAGATTACAACGAAATGATGGTATTAACAGAAAATCTAGTAGCTTACGTTGCTCAAGAAGTTTTGGGAACAATGAAAATCCAATATGGCGAAAATGAAATTGATTTAACTCCACCTTGGGATAGAAAAACTATGTTGGGTTCTATTAAAGAATTTACAGGCATTGATTTTGGTGAATTCTTTACAGCAAAAGAAGCTTACGAAAAAGCAAAAGCATTACACATTGAAGTTGATGAAGAAATGAACTGGGGTCAAATTGTAGAAGCAGTATTTGAAGCAACAGTTGAACCAACATTAATTCAACCTTGTCACATTATTGACTATCCTCGTGAAATTTCTCCATTAGCAAAAGTTCACAGAGACAATGACAGATTAACAGAGCGTTTTGAAACAAGGGTTAATGGTTGGGAAATCGCAAATGCTTTCTCAGAATTGACTGACCCTATTGATCAAAGACATAGATTTGAAGCTCAAGCTCTAGCAAAAGCTAACGGTGATGAAGAAGCTATGTCATATGATGAAGATTATATCAATGCTTTAGAATATGGTTTAGCACCTACAGGCGGCATGGGAATGGGAATTGACCGATTAGTCATGTTATTAACAAATTCACCTACAATACGTGACGTAATCGCATTTCCTACGTTGAAAAAACAAGAAAGTTAATTTTAATAAAAAGGGTGAATTCAGAAATTCACCCTTTTTTATTAAACTCTAGATTAGAAACAAAGCGTGGAAATAGTGCAACGATTAACACGAGAAAAGAGAAACGCAGAAATGTAGGGTGGGAATAGTGAAACGATTCCCACTAAAAACGAAAAATATGAAAGAACAAGATTTTATAAATATAATAAAAAAACAAATTGGGAGCGAATTTATTGGTGATGATTGTGCATACTTAAAAGAACTTGGAATTGTAATCACTCAAGATAGTCTTGTTGAGGATGTCCATTTTAAACTAAATTGGTGCACACCATATCAATTGGGCTATAAAGCTGTAACTGTTAATATTAGTGACATATTAGCTTCTGGAGCTAGGCCTGCTTACATAACGATTGCATTATCATTGCCATCAAAAACGTCGCCGAAATTCATTGATGAGTTTTATAAGGGGGCTAATTCTGCATTAAGAGGTGCTAAAATTGTTGGTGGTGATATTACCGGTGCTGATAAAGTTTATATTTCAATAACTGCAATAGGAACAACACAAGGGCGTAAAATATCTTCAAGAAGCCATGCTAAAATAGGTGATGTTGTTATTACAAAAGGGAAATTCGGACAAAGTTCAGCCGGTCTACAAGAATTAATGAATAACGGCAATAATACGGAATTAATTAATGCGCATTTGGAACCTCAACTAGAAGAAAAATTTGCATATGAAATTGCAACGCAAATCCAAACGGATTACGCAATGATGGACACATCAGACGGTTTAGCTGAAGCATTGTTTCAAATAGCTCAAGCAAGCAATGTTACTATAAATTCTAGATACATAGATGGAATTTTTGGAGCAGAAGATTATAAACTTGTTGCCACTGTTCCAAAAGACTTTTTGCCAAAACTTTCTGAGTATGAAATAATTGGAGAAGTTGTCAAAAAACAAGATTACACACTAAAAATAGGTGATAAAAAATATTATAATTATAATGAATTAGATTTATACAATCATTTTGGAGAGGAAGAATGAACAAATTTTCACTAATAATTACCGCCGGAGGGACATCGTCAAGATATGGCAATACAAACAAACTTTTAGAAAAAATTAATGATAAAACAGTGATTGAAGAAACTGTTACTAAATTTATTGATTTCGACGAAATTGACGAAATAATAATTTCTGCAAATATTTCTATAATTCCAACATTACAAGAAATATTTAACAATCCTAAAATAAAAATTATTGAAGGTGGAAATACTAGGCAAAAATCAGTTTACAACGCACTTCAAGTAGTAAAAAATGAATATGTGTTAATCCACGACGGCGCACGACCTTTAATTAGAAAAGATACCATTGCTTATGTTCTTGAGGCAGTAGTTGATAAAAATGCCGTAACTGTTATGACAAAAACAACTGATACAATTAAGGAAGTAGATACTGATGGTAGAATAATCAGAACTATTGACCGTTCTAAGCTATATAACACACAGACTCCGCAAGCATTCAGGACTGATATAATAAAACAAGCACACGAAAAGCTTAAGGATGGTAATTTTACAGATGACTGTTCTATGCTAGAAGAATTAGGCATTCCTGTCTATATCGTAAACGGAAGTTATACAAATATTAAAATTACAATAAAAAGTGATTTGGATTTTGCGAAATTATATATTTAATTTTTTGGCTTACATAAATTAGCAACGTATTCTTCTAAATTCTTGTTAGCAATTTTTTCTCCAACAAATTGCTGATATTCACGATATCCAATTTTAAATAATTTTTGAATAAAACCTTTATCTTTTTTATCAGGAATAGATAACAATGCAAACTTTTCTTGTTTTCCGGTAATTAATCCATTATAAGAACTTACAAGAGATTTAAGTTGTAATTTTTTAGAATTATTAATTCCCCATTGATTAACCGGAATTTTGTAAGTTGATTTAAAACTAATATCTGACATATTCACTCCTTTTTCATCTTTAAAAACCATAAAAAAATTTTTTGCTATTTTTTGGTATAATAAAAATATGATTGATAGATATTCACGAGAAGAAATAAAAAAAATCTGGGATTTACAACAAAAATTTAACTACTATTTGAAGGTAGAAATAGCTGTATGCGAAGCTTACTATAAACTTGGAGTAATTCCAAAGACTTCATTAGAAGAAATTAAAAACAAAGCCTCTTTTTCTTTAGAACGTATAGAAGAAGTAGAAAAAGAAGTAAAACATGATGTAATTGCATTTTTAACATCCGTAAATGAATCAGTCGGAGCAGAAAATGCTAAATATATTCATTTAGGTTTAACCAGCTCTGATGTAATTGATACGGCATTTGCTTTACAAATTGTTGATAGTTCAAAAATCATTTTGCAAGATTTAACAGAACTTATTTCTATAATTAAACAAAAAGCTTTTGAATACAAAGATACTATTTGTATCGGACGTTCACACGGAGTACATGCCGAAGTTATGACATTTGGTTTCAAACTTCTAAATTGGCTTGATGCATTACAAAGAGCTAAAGAAAGTTTTGAATATGCATTAAATGAGATTAGTGTCGGACAAATTTCCGGTCCAGTTGGTACATATAGCAATGTTCCAATAGAAGTAGAAGAAATAACTTGCCGTGAGCTTAATTTGAAACCGGCAAAAATTTCTACACAAATAATATCAAGAGATAGACATGCAAAATTTATGGCTGAATTATCAGTTATTTCAAGCCTAATAGAACAATTTGCGACAGAAATTCGACATTTACAAAGAACAGAAGTTAGAGAAGTGGAAGAAGGATTTTCTAGTGGACAAAAAGGTTCTTCCGCAATGCCACATAAAAAAAATCCGGTTTTGTGCGAGAATTTATGCGGGCTCTCAAGAGTTATTAGAGCAAATATGCTTGCAGCGTACGAAGATATAAATCTGTGGCACGAAAGAGATATTTCTCATAGCTCAACAGAAAGAATTATCTTCCCAGACTCTTTAATATTATTGGATTTCATGTTGCATAGATTTAAAAATGTAATGGAAAATCTTGTAGTACATGAAAACAACATGTTAAAAGATACAAAACTATATGGCGGAGTTATTTTTTCTCAAAAAATCATGCTTAAACTTGTAGAAGAAAAAGGATACACAAGAGAAGAAGCTTATAGACTTGTACAAAAACACGCTCTTAGTTCATTAAATGGTGGCAATTTCAAAGAAGAATTAAAAGCTGATAAAGAAATTGCTTTAACAACGGAAGAATTAGAACAATGTTTTGATACATCTGCTTATTTAACTAATATACCTAAAATTTTTAAAAGATTTGAATAAATATAAGAGGTTCACCGTATGTCTACGTACGGGGGTAAAATGGGGTAAATGGGGTAATTGTGTTTTATTCTTGTAGTCACACTTTGAGGCGGAGCCTGTAGTTTTTTTAAATAATCTTGTATTTTTTACCAAGTAGCCGACCATTTGTCTACGTGCGGGGGTAAATGGAGTAAATATGTTTTAAAACCAGTCGTTCCACTT
>CAKVIN010000016.1 GCA_934754425.1 uncultured Candidatus Melainabacteria bacterium
AAATTCCCTAAACTTATTGCTAACATGAAAGAAGTTGTTGAAAGAGGCGGTTTTGCTACATCTGTAACTCCTGTTTCTCAATTCTATGCTCAACAATCATTCTTGAACGCAATTACTCCAGAACCATGGCAACAAGCTAACCCAGGTTACGCTAAAATGCTTCTTGGTTACTTCGGTAAAACTCCTTGTGAACCGGATCCTGAATTGGTTAAATGGGCTCAAGAAAAAATTGGTATGGAACCAACTACTGAAAAAGTTGTTGATATTAATGAAAAAGACCCAGAAAAGGGTATTGCAGCAGCTAAGAAAAGACTTGAAGAAGCTGGACTTCCTACAACTGATGAAAATATTTTCATTTCAGCAGCTTGTAAAGATGGTAACGTAGATAAGGGTATCGAATTCTTGCTAGGTAAAGGTAAAGTTTCTGTTAACAAGACTGCTAATAAAGAATCTGCTCCAGCAGCTCAAGCATCTTCAACAGGTGAATATACAGTTAAAGTTAATGGTAAAAATTATGCTGTTAAACTTGAAGGTGATAAAGCAACTGTTAACGGTAAAGCTTATGATATCAATGTTAAAGCAGGTATTGAACAAAAAGCTGCTTCAGGTTCAGCTGGTGGTGAAGAAGTTAAAGCTGCATTACCTGGTAACGTATTAAGAATTGAAGTTGCTGAAGGTGATGAAGTTGCAGAAGGCGATGTATTGCTTGTAGTAGAAGCTATGAAGATGGAAACAGAAGTTAAATCTCCAAAAGCTGGTACTATTCAATCTATCGAAGTTGCTCAAGGTGATAAAATTGTTACCGGTCAAACATTGGTAACTTTGGGTTAATTAGGGGAGGTAAATAGTTATGAATATTACTGACGGTTTACATACTCTATGGGATTCAACTGGTATAATGGGTTTTGTGCATTCTGCACAAAACGCCGTTGCAGACCCTAATTTACAAGGTTTTGAACAAATCTTACATATGCACGGCCAATGGATTATGATTTTAATCTGCTTGTTCCTATTATGGCTTGGTATTAAGAAACAATTTGAACCATTGCTTCTTGTTCCTATCGCTTTTGGTGGTTTGTTATCAAACATTCCAATGCCTTTAGGTGAAGAAATTGCAGGCCCTAACGGTTTCTTAGGTATTATATTTGAAGCAGGTATCCACAAAGGTTTATTCCCATTGATTATTTTCATGGGCGTAGGTGCAATGACAGACTTCGGTCCGTTGATTGCAAACCCTAAAACAGCATTATTAGGTGGTGCTGCTCAGTTCGGTATCTTCGGTGCTTTATTGATGGCATATTGCTTATTCGGTTTCTCAATGCCGGAAGCTGCATCAATCGGTATTATCGGTGGTGCTGACGGTCCTACTTCAATTTATGTAACTACAAAATTAGCTGAAAACTTACTTGGACCTATCGCAGTAGCAGCATATTCTTATATGGCTTTGGTTCCTGTAATTCAACCACCTATTATGAAATTATTGACTACAGAAGCAGAACGTAAGATTCAAATGACACAATTAAGAGATGTTTCTAAAAGAGAAAAAATTGTATTCCCTCTAATGATTTTACTTCTTTGTGTAATCTTACTTCCAAGTGCTTGCCCACTATTAGGTGCATTATGTTTCGGTAACTTATGTAAAGAATGTGGTGTTGTTGATAGACTTTCTGATACAATGCAAAATGCTTTAATCAATATTGTTACAATATTCTTAGGCTTATCAGTTGGTTCAAAATTATCTGCAAGCCAATTCTTGACAGTTCAAACATTATTCATCTTGCTTTTAGGTATCATCGCATTCTCACTTGCAACAGGTGCTGGTGTATTGATGGCTAAATTGATGAACTTATGTTCAAAAACAAAAATCAACCCACTTATTGGTTCAGCAGGTGTTTCTGCGGTTCCAATGGCAGCTCGTGTATCTAATAAAGTTGGTCTTGAAGCTAATCCTCAAAACTTCTTGTTAATGCACGCAATGGGTCCTAACGTAGCCGGTGTAATCGGTTCTGCAGTTGCAGCAGGTGTATTATTGGCACTTTGTCATTAATCATTTAATAAGTTAATAAAAAAGCACCACTTGAATAAGTGGTGCTTTTTTTGTTAGAAATTAAAATTATTTATAAAGCTTCTAATGCTGCTATTTTCATGTTTTTTATGTCAGGTAATTTGCCTGTCCAGATTTCTATTGCACGTTCAGCTTGATAGATTAACATGTCTAAGCCACCAATAGTTTTTAATCCTCTTTTTTCAGCCTCTTTGATTAATATTGTTTTGATTGGATTATAAACAATATCGTATATTAGTGTCTTATTAGGATCTAGTTTATCTAAATCAAGAGGTTCAAGTGGCATTTGATCTGCCATATAACCTTTCATACCAATAGGAGTTGCATTAACAATGATTGAGCTATGTTCTAAAGAACGTATATTTTGAATTTGGTATACATTAAATTTAATGTTAGGAAATTTTGCTCTTACATAATCTAGGGTTTGTTTAGAATTTATGATATTTCTTGTGTAAAAATCAATCTCGCTAACTCCTCTTTCAGCAAGTCCGACAACGGCTGCTCTAGAAGCTCCACCTGTTCCAAGTATGCTAGCGTTTTTATTTGTTAAGTCAAAATCACTTGGAATAGCTTTTTTGAAACCATAAATATCTGTATTGTAACCGATAAAAGATTTATCTTCTAAAACTCTTACAGTATTAATACAGCCTGCAATATTGGCATAGTCGTCAATATCTTGTAAAAACAATGACATTGGTACTTTTAGGGGTATTGTTACATTAAAACCATTGTAGTCATTCGCTTTTATATATTTAATTCTATTTATTAAATCCTCAGGATGAGTTTCCATAACATCATATGTCCCCTCTATTCCAATACTATTAAGTCCTGCTTTTTGTATAACAGCAGAAATTGAATGCCCTAAAGGATATCCTATAATACCTAATTTATACATTCCAGCCTCCTCTCGTTTTATCAATTATATCATTAGTTATAAATATTATAAATATTATTGTAAATTTTTCTAACAATCGTATATACTACTCCTTGTTAGAAATCAAAACAATAGCATATAATAGTGTAATGATTACACTTTAGTGCGTAGATAGGAGTAGTAAATTGAAAATATCTTCTGTTAGAATGAATATGGCTCAAGGCTCTAATAATTATTCAAATAAAAATAGTGTAAGCCATAATAAGAAAAATCCGTCATTTGGTTCATATGGTATGGCAGCACTTGGTATGTCCAGTGCTATTATGCAATGGATTGAAAGCAAGGGATATTTAGTATCATTCTTAATTCAAGATGGTTTAGGTATGACTGCTCCTAGAGTTTGGACTGGTTTTCATCGTGATAAAGAAATTACGGGCGAATATAATATTCAAGAAGGTTTAGAAGTTTTAGGACGTGAAGGTATTACAGGTCCATATATGATGGCTGTTGCACCTGCTGTTTTAGCTGTTACGGGCAAGTTTTGTAAATCAACTAATACTAATACAAGATTAATTAAAAGATTTGGCGAAAATTTTAAAGAAATGATTTCTAATCCAAAGTTTGATAATGCAATAAAAAATGATAGCAATAAATTTAAAGAAGAATTTTATAAATTCAATTTGAATAAAATTTATAAAGAATCTGTAAAAAATGACAAGAATGCCGATGAAACGGTTAATTCTATTTTGCAAGAATTATTAGTATTTGATAGTGCAAAAGATAAGAAAATAAAAAATGCTGCATTAAACAGTATTACAGAAAAGATTAATGATAAAATATTAGAAAATTCACAAGATTTATATTCAATTAACAAACTTTATTTAGGTAATGGAAAGCAAAGAGCCGGTTATCATACAACAGAAGTTATTAAAGCTTTAAAAGATTTTGCGGATGATTCTATAGTCAATAATAAAAATGCAAATCTTATTGATAATAATGCTATAGAAAATATTAAAAATAATTTTGCTTCAAAAAGATTATTGACGAATGTTTCTAATATTGCAATAACTTTAGGTGGTTTATCTATATTGCCAAAACTTTATGCACCTAGCAATATATCTCCTGGAGCAAAAGCAATGGCGCAAAATAATTCTAAACAAAATGATAATGATAATAATGCGCTTACATTTAAAGGCAAAGGAATTAATAGCGACGGATTTTTTGCAAAAATGGGTAAATTTATAACAAAACATACACCTGAAAAAATGCAAGAATTACTTGAATATAGTGGTTATAACTTCTCAAAAACTACATTTGTATTGCTATCTACACTTGGTTTATTGTTACCACGTGGTAAAAGAGCTTGGGATAGAGCTCAAATTGATGCAAACGGTAAAAGAGATATGACTGAAATTAACGAAATATTATTACGTGATACTGTTTCCTCATTATCAGTTGTTTTTGCTGTACCGCTTTTAACAAAATTAATGGTAAGAACTTATGAAGATAATACCGGTTTTGTTTTGACAAATAGAGCTTCTGATGGCAAAAATCCTCTTAAAAAAGCGCTTGATATAATAAATCCATATAGTGATTTAGAAGTTTTATCTGTAGCAGATTTGGATTCTATATATGGAAATATTGATTCTAAACAAAAATTGATTAACTTCTCAAAATTTGTTGATAAAAAAGGTGGCGATTTAGAAAAAATTATATCAAAATCAGAATATGCAAATCTTATGTTTAATGATAATTCTTTCAATTTGGATTCGATTAAAAAGCTATCTAAAAAAGAAAAGAATAATAAAATTATAAAATTATTTGAAGATTTTAATGTAAAAGATAATCTATCAAAAGATGAAACAATTGCTAAGCTTATGAAAGGTAGCGGTGAATTAAAACATAATAAAATTTTAAAAATGGCAAGAGGATTAAATTCTTTACCTGGGTTTATATCAACTGTATTCATCTCACCAATATTACTAGGTATTTTAATTCCTATGCTTACTTATCACAATACTAGAAAAGCTAATGAAAAGAAAATGAACGCTCTAAAAAATGCTTAAATAACAAAAAAAAGTCCGCAAATGCGGACTGAAAATTTTGTAAGATGTAAGATGGGGTTATAAAATAAAATTTTTATGCAGATTGGCTAGAACTTTGTCTTTTTGTAATAAGTTCGTAACTTCTCTTTATACTTGGAAAGTTATCTATATTTTTAATACTTTTATAAATTTTTATTACTTCATTTTTATTATTATCATTAGGATTATTGCTATATTTTTTCAGAGCTTTATTGTAATCTGATAATATTTTATTTTGATTTTCTATATCACAAGTTTCTTCTTGTGTTGAAACAGTACCTGTAGAATCGTTATTATTTGATATCGAATTAAATATTGAAGTTCCAAAACTAAGAAGTTGAGTTGTATTTCCAACTAAAAATGTTCCCAACATTGTGTGTCCAGAAACACCATTAAGTCGGTTTTGCAAAGCAGTATCCTGAAATAAATTATTTTTGCTATTATCTATGTAATGACCCATAATATCAACTCTTTGTTTAAATCTTACATATATATAAAGAATATATAAAATGCTGAATTTCAAAAATTGATATTTTGTTTACAATACTTAACAAATATAAAGTGAGTGGGTTCAAGAAAGCTCAAAAATTAAGCTTCTTCTGTTGGTTCATTTTCAATAACAGGCTCTTTATAGATTTGAAGCTTAGTGATTCTAGCACCATCAATTTCTTTTACGGTAAAAGTTAGTCCGTTAAATGAAACAGTGTCACCAACTTCAGCAATTCGACCAAGTAATTTTACTACTAAACCGGCAATTGTATCTACATCATCTTCTTCAAATAAAGATTCTTTTAGTCCAAAATACTCAACAACTTCGTCAATACGCATCATTGCATTTGCAATATATGTATTTTCGCCTATTTCTTTAATATCAGTTTCTTCTTCTTCATCGAATTCGTCTTGAACTTCACCTATAATTTCTTCTAAAACATCTTCTAAAGTAATCAATCCTGATGTTCCGCCAAATTCATCAATAACAACCGCTATTTGGCAATGTCTTTTTTTGAATTCTATAATTAAATTATCAAGTGTCATTGTTTCCGGTATTAAAATTAAAGGTCTAATTAAATTTTTTATAGAAAATTCGCCTTTTCTCATTGCTAAAGAATATAAATCTTTGACGTGTATAAAGCCTAAGATTTTATCAATATTTTCTTCATAAACCGGATATCTTGTATATTGGTTTTCTAAAGTTTGTTTAGTTAATTCTTCATAAGAAATATCATTTGGAATACAAATCATATCAGTTCTCGGAATCATAGCTTGCTTAGCCATCAAATCAGAGAATTTAAACATGTTATGAAGCATTTCAGCTTCTGTTTCATTTAAAACACCTTCATTGTAACTTGCATCAACAAGCATATCAAGTTCTTCTGTAGAATGAACTAAAGATGCATCTTCTGAATTAGCATGACAAGCTGATAAGATTTTATTTCCAGAAACTTCAAGCAAAAGCACAAACGGTTTAAATATTGTGATAAAGATATCCATCGGAGTCGCAATTAATAGTGACAATGATTCCGGATGTCTTAAAGATATGCATTTTGGTAATTGTTCGCCTAATAGAACATGGAAATAAGTTACTAATACAAATGATATAGGTACTGCAATTATATGTGCCGGAGTTGAATTAGCAGTATGTGTAAAGAAACCTATTACCGGTTCAATGATTTGAACTATTGTTGATTCAGCAACCCAACCTAATGCGATACTAGCTATTGTAACCCCTAATTGAGCTGCAGCAAGCATTCTATTTGTATCATTGACTAATTTTAGTGCTTTTTTAGCATTTCTGTTGCCTTCGTTACAAAGTTGTTCTAGTCTTGTTTTTCTAACTTTTACAAGAGAAAATTCTGCTGCGACGAAAAAGGCATTTACAAAAAGTAAAAATAAAATTATAAAAATATTAATTAAAAAGTTTGTTATGTCCATTTACTCTCATATACCTTAAAGTTATACTTACAATTCTACAATATACCTGAAATTTTTGCAATATTGAACTATTTTAGATATAATTATAGTTATGAAAATAGGAGCATTGATAGTACCAACTGGAATTGGAGCATCTATAGGCGGTTTCGCCGGAGATGCAAGTGTTTGGGCAAGAAAGTTAGCTAAATATTGTAAACTGATTGTTAACCCAAATGTTGTTAATGCTGCTTGTTTTTCCGGTATTACTGACAATATGCTTTATGTAGAAGGTTATTCTCTGGATGAATTTTTTAAGGGTAATTGTAGATTACAACAATCCTGCGAAAATAAAGTCGGTGTTGTGTTTGATAAAGCAATTAAACCTGACGTCTTGAACGTGCATATTAACACTATAAATGCAGTAAAAACTGTTTACGGAATTGATATTTGCGGGTATGAAATTACACAAGAAGATACAGGAGTGGAGTTTTTTGTTGACTCATCCGGTGTTTCAATGGGTAATGTAAATAATCTTGAAACAATAAAAGAAGCAGCTTGTAAGTTAATACAAAAAGGTGCTGAAGCAATTGCAATCGTATGCAGATTTCCGGATGAACAAGGTGATGATTACGCAAATGGTATTGGAGTTGATCCGGTAGGTGGAGTAGAAGCAATAATTTCTCACTATATCTCTAAAGAATTAGAAATTCCTTGCGCACATGCCCCTGCTTTTGATGATATAACAATTTCTATAGATATAGTAGACCCAAGATGTTCTGCTGAATATATAACTCCGACATTTTTACCTTGTATTTTACTAGGTTTAAGTCAGGCACCAAAATTATCACAATCAGTAGGAATTAATGTTGATGATTTAGAATTTTTAGCAGTTCCTTATAATGCTATTGGCGGCATTCCGGTACTTGAAATGCTAAAAAGAGATAAAACAGTGTACGCTATAAAAGAAAATAAGACAATTCTAGATGTTACACCAAATAAACTTGAAATGAATTGTACAATTCTTGAAAATTATGAAGCGTTATTAAATATTATTAAAAATTAATATTGAAATAAAAATTTACAATTAAGACTTGTAAAATAAACCGGTTTAATGTAGACTAGAATTACACTGGTAGAAAGAAGGAATATAACGATGTCAAAACAATGTGAAGTATGCGGAAAAAAACCTATTAAAGCAGCTAAATTAACATTCTCTCATAAACAAATTGTAAAAAGACAAACTCCAAATTTACAAGATATCAGAGTTAATGTAAATGGTCAAACTAAGAAAATGACAGTTTGTACTTCTTGCTTAAAAGCTGGTAAAGTACAAAAAGCTGTTTAGTTTTTATTCAAAAAGGTATTAAAAAAGAATCTACTATTATGTAGGTTCTTTTTTTTGTATTAATACTTTGATAGTGCCTCATTGCGAACGGAAGCGAAGCAATCTGGTCTTTTTATTTCTAGTTTGTTATATTTGGGGTAATATTTATTCTTTAAAAATTAAAATAGATTAATTCAATTTTTCATGCGCAGAATGAACAATATCTTCTATATTAATTTCAACTTCAACACCAGACGTTGCAAGCCACACTAAATATTCTATATTTCCGGCAGGGCCTTTAATAGATGAATATGTTAGTCCTTTTATTACATAACCCAATTCTTTTATACAAGACAACACATTATCTATAACCATAACATGTGTATTTTTATCTTTTACAACGCCACCTTTTTCTACCAAATTTTTTCCGGCTTCAAACTGTGGTTTAATAAGACATATCATTTCATGAAAATTTGGATTTAACAAAGTTTTTAAATTAGGTAAAACTTTAGTTAAAGAAATGAATGACAAATCCGAAACTAACAAATCCGCAATAGGTTCACCGTCGTTATATATATCTTCTTTTTTACAAATTTTTAAATTTGTTTTTTCGACTGTTTTTACTTGACTAGAACTTCGTATTTTCCAATCTAATTGACCATATCCAACATCTACTGCGTAAACAAATTTTGCGCCATTTTGTAATAAACAATCCGTAAAACCTCCGGTTGAAGCACCTGCGTCAAAACAAATTCTATCACGTACAATTACGTCAAAAGATTGTAAAGCTTTTTGGAGCTTAAAACCGCCACGTGAAACGTATGGCATAGATTTGACTTTAAAATCATATTCTTTTGATGGATCTATTTGGAAACCGGCTTTAGTTATAACTTCTGTACCAATCATAACATTTCCGGCTAATATTGAAGCCGCAGCTTTGCTTTTTGTCTCAAAATAACCTAAATCAGTAAGAATTTTATCTAATCTTTCCTTTTTCAAATTTCAAAAAACCTTTCTGCATTGTTCGTCGTTATATCAACAATTTCTTCAACTGACATATTTCTTAATTCAGCAATCTCTTGAGCCACGTATTTTACAAAAGCAGGACTATTTTCTTTCCCTCTAAACGGAACAGGAGTTAAATATGGTGAATCTGTTTCTAATACAAGTTTATCTAGTGGTACAGCTTCTGCTACGTCCTTCATCTTGATAGCATTTTTAAAAGTTACAACTCCACCAATCGCTATATACCAACCTTGTTTTACACATTCTCGCATAAATTCAACACTGCCGGAAAAACAGTGGAATAATATTTTAGAATTTTTATTATATTCTTTTAATATATCAAATGTGTCTTTATGCGCTTCTCTGTCATGTATTACAATTGGTAATTCAAGCTCATTAGCCAATTTAATTTGTTTTATGAATACTTCTTTTTGTAAATCAACAAAAGATTTATCCCAATAATAATCCAAACCAATTTCACCTACAGCTTTAATTTTGGGATTTTTTGCCATTTCTTTTAATTTTTCTTCAACTTCATTAGTGTATGTTTTAGCTTCTGTAGGAAAAATGCCAACCATTGCGTACCAATTTTCATTTTTTAAAGCAGTTTTTAGAACTTTATCAAGTGTAGCAACTTCAACAGAAGGGATTAAAGCTTTTTTAACTCCGTATTCACTCATTAAAACTTCTGTTTTGTTAGCATCAAGCATGTCGATATGTGCATGTGTATCAATTAAATAATTTTTCATATAAAAATTATACCACGTTAAAAACAAATTGCTTTGTATTCACAGTTACATTCAGTTTTTTTATCAGGTTCATCTAATGTTGTAATTTTATCTGCTGCTTCTATTAATTTTTTTTCATATTCTAAAATTAATTCTTGTGTTAATTTAATTTTCACATTTTCTTTGTTTTTTAAATCAATGTAAATAAAATTGACATTTTGAGTCTTAAATAATTTAGAAACTGCAAGTAAATAAATTATTGTTTGAAAATCATATTTAGCATTTTTGGGAGCTGAACCGGTTTTGTAGTCTAAAATGTAATATTCATCACTGTCTTTAACTAAAGCATCTAATCTACCGCCAAAATAATAACTTCCAACTTTTACCGTTAATGTATATTCTGTATTTATAACATTATATGCAAAATAAGAAATTGATTTAAGATAATTCCAAACGGCTGCTTCTTTTTCAGTTAATGAGGCTTCCATTTTATCGATATTTTCTTTTTTTAAATAATACGAAGCTAATGCGTGAATATTTTTACCAAACTCAAAAATATCGTCATTAATTGGCATGTTAATGTGTTTTATATATTTTAGAAAATATTTTTTAGGACATTGCTCATAAGTTTTGAGCATGTTTGGTGAAAATTGTGTATTCATAAAATTTACTCATTTGCTTGGTATAAGAGTTAAAGAACATCGTCATTGCGAAAAAATCTGTGATTTTCGTGGCAATCTAAATCGAAATTAATCTGGATTGCTTCGCTCACGCTCGCAATGACGTGGCACTACTTTTTGTACCATTCCATTTGGGTTCAGCTCAATTCCCCCTTTACCCATTTACCCCTAACCTTCTAAATACGTATAATCCGGATTATTTTTTAATGTTTCTTCTATCTTATCAAAAGTAATCAAACCTTCTGTCGCTCCGAATTCTGAAACAACACTTGCCGAGTTTACAGAAGCGTACATTAAAGATAAACCAACATTTAATTTTGTTCTTTCTAAAGCACCGCAGAAAGTAGATGCAAAAGCATCGCCTGCGCCAAGAGTTGAAACAACCGGTGATGGGAATACAGGACAGAAGTAGAATTTTTGTCCGTCATAAGCATAAGCACCTTTACCACCATCTGTAATTACAACTATTTGATAATCCATAACCTTCATTGTTGTTAACATTTTTTTGATATCTCTATGAATAAGTTCATGAGAGAATTTTTCGGTCTTAGTATCAGGTCTTACTTGAATACCGGTTGCTAAAGTTGCTTCTTCTTTATTCATAACCACAATATGCGCAGAATTAAGAATTGTTTTTATGTGTTCAAATCCTCTTTTTATACTTGTAGAACCTGCATTAAAACAAATTTTTGTGTCATTTTGATGAGCATATTCAACAATTGATTCTAGAACTTTATTGGACTCACCGTTTAAAGGTGCTACATAAATTAAATCAGCATTTTTAATTGCTTCAAAATTTATTTCACTTTCTCTTATTTCAGCATTTGCTCCTCTATGCGCTAAAACTGTTCTATCGCCTTGGAAACTTACTAATATTATTGAAAAACCTGTAGATGAACTTTCATCTTGAATAATATTTGATAAATTTACATTTCTTGTTTTAAAAGCATCTAAAATACCTTCTGAATAAATATCTTTACCAATTTTAAAGATAGCAGATGTTTCAAACCCAAGATTACCAAAGTTGCTGGCAGTATTAACTCCTCCGCCACCAACATTAGATGAAAATGTTGTAATATCTATTTTAGCACCGTAAGGATAACTCATAAAATCTGAATTTTTACTTTTTGAACAAACTGAAACTATATTAGCATCGTCACATTCTACAAAAACATCCATTGTAGCACTGCCTATTGTAAGAACCTTTGTCATAATATTCCTCCTATATATTATTATTTTAATACAAATAGCAAAAAATATTTTTTCGAGTTTTAATATTAGTACATAAGGAGTATAAAAAAGTGAATATGCAAGTAAACAACGTATCTTTTAGCGGAAAAAATGAAATTTATTATGGATTAAAAAAAGTAGCAGAAGAATCGGCAGCTTATAATTCAAAGAGTTCAATGTCAATTGGGGCGCACCCTATAAATATGTGGAACAGTATAGCTGAATCAAAAGGAAAGCTTAGTGCTTATGCCGACATGGTTATAAATGACGGATTTATAAAAGAAGGTTTACAAGAAGCTACTGAGGATAGAAGCTTCATTAAATATTGTAAAAAAGTTTTAACTCCGGATTGTCAATCTGCAGATATAGAATCACCATTGCAATGTTTTAAGAAGGTTTTAAAATTTGCTGCTAAAAATTCTGATGATGATACAAAAACAGCTTTAAATAAATTTTTAGCTAAAATAAAGTAGTTATAATGCGTTAATTTTCTTCAAAATATAGTTGGTATAAGATTTATATCAGGTGTTAAATTTTGTAAAATTTGTATTTAATAACAGCAATAAATACTTTCTTTTTGTTTTAATTTGTGTATAATAGAACAAAGAAAGAAAAAGATTTATGATACAAAATATAACAACCTCACAAATTAAAAAACCAACGAATATATGTGAAGAGATTGAGCATTATTTACAAATTATTTTTGAAAATGAGCTTAAAGCAGAAGGTTCTATTTTAATAAGCTATACGCCATTTGTAATTAAAAAAATAGCTGCTTATTTATCAGGTAGGATTAAAATGCCTGCATCAATAGGCATTGCAGGAGAAACGGCAAGCGGAAAATCAACTATTACAATGGATTTGATTGATACTATTGAATCATTTGCAACTGAGTTTAATATAGATGATGCTATTACTCGTGTTAATACAGATGATTATTATTATGACCGTTCTGAAATGGTTAAAGCTGCAGGAAGTTTTTCAGAATTTGCAAAAAATTATGATTTGGATGTTCCTCAAGCGTTGGAATTGGAATTAATGAGTAAACATATCAAGGAATTATTGTCCGGAAAAGTTACTTATCTTCCAAAATATGACATGAGCGGCACCGCTATTCGACATGATAATTATCAATTGGCTAAACCTTCTAAAATTATTATTTCAGAAGGTTTATTTACGCTTACAGAAAAAGTAAAAGACGCTTTTGATTTTAAAATTTATGTTGATATAGCAGAGAATATTAAAAAAGAGCGTTTTTATATAAGAGCAAAAGAACGTGATTTAGGTGATTCTGCAGATTTTATTTATAAGAATGCTAATGAAAAGGCTGAAGTTCACATCAGACCTTGTAAAGCTCATGCTGATATTGTACTCTCCGGTTCAGCTGATAGAATTAAATACAAAAATTTCTTAAATAAAATTATTAGAGTAATTCAAGATTTATATTTTACTGATTAAGCTTTTGCTTTACTAAATATTTCGCTAAACCTTCACCCATCGAAAAACAAGATGGAATGATTCTGAGCGCAGCTTGAGCTTCAAAATCAGCAGATATGCATCTTCCTGCAACAAACAATTGCTCATTGACCATTAAAGATTCTAATGGTAATTGATATTCCTGTAGCACTTTTTCCAGTTTTGATGAGTTTTTCTTATCAGAATGTATGTCAATCGGATAATTTGAAATTACAACCGGATTTTCAAACTTTTTACCGCTTTTTAAATTTTCTTGTGTATAAATATATTTACCCTTAACTCTGTTTGAAACTCTTATTCCTAGCGAGTTTGCAATAGATGAAATATACGCATTATTAAATCCTTTTAGGTATTTTTTACAGAAATTTGCCAAACGTAAAATGCTTTGACGCCCTGCTATATAAGGATTTGCGGATATGTCAAGTATTCTAGGACAATTAAACGCAATAGAATCAGGGGTTCCAGCAACAGAAAATAACTGAAAATAGTTAGAATCATTCTCTGTAATAATGCCCTCATTAATTGCAGCCTTGAATAGAGGTTCTAATGCCCATTTTATTGTACCTTTATCCCACGTATAAGCTGTGGATAAGTACGTTTTACCATCAACAGTACAGCTAGTTGTAACATCTCTATTTTTATCAAATTCCATTATCCAATCAGAAAATTCTTTTACATTTATTCCTGACATTATAAATCTTAAATTAATTGGTTGTGATTTTTTTTCTAAAAATTCACAATTTAATTTTTCACAAATTTTTGCATCACCTGTTGCATCTACTAGGTATATCGTTTCGACTGGTGGCAATAACTCTTCGTGAAAAAGAAATTGATTATCATTCTCTATCGTGACGATATATGATAATAATCCTTTTTTGTTTTTAACACTATTTATATCTTTTATATTTGATTCAAACAAAATATCAACACCGACAGATATTAGCATTTCATCTAAAACAATTTTAGTTAATTCCGGATTAAACCATCCTTTATTACCATCAGAATATGTTATTGCACCACCAATTGAATTGAGTTTTTCATATAATGTATCAAAGAATTCTGTATTTATTGCATTTTCAGAAGTTTTCATAGCCGGAATAACAAGTGATGAAGTGATTGAACCTCCCAAAAAAGAATTTTTTTCTATTAATAATACTTTTAAACCATATGTTGCTGCAATATAAGCGCATGAACATCCGGCGGTGCCACCACCTACAACAATTATGTCGTAATTATTTTTCATTTTTTAAACTCCTGATTTTCATATACTTAGAAGATGACATTAAATTACTATGATAAAATTCATATTCTCTTAATTCTAAAATTTCTTTACTACTAAAAGAAAGCGTTGGATCATGATACGGAATGCCTGCTTTTGTATTACACAACCCGATTTCATATGGATTCAATGGATTTAAGATTTTTGATTTACATTTAGATGCTATTGTACCTATTACTTTATTTGTTTTATCATTTATAATTTTTCCGACATAAAATTTATTTTCAATTAATGTATTTCTAATTTGAGCTGAATTTGAGTATGTCAAAAGAACTCCTGATGGTGATAATCGCTTGTATAATTCTCCAATAAATTCAACCGACCAAAGTTGAGGAGCTTTTGTGTAAGTAAAGGCATCTAAGAATATTATGTCATATTCGTTGTTTAAAGACAAAATCGACTTTCGAGCATCATTTATATGAAAATTAAGCTTGAATAAGCTCTCAGCAGTCTTAAAATCCATCTTTTTATATCGCTTCGATAAATGGGCATAATATATATTATGTAAGAAGGCGCTTAAATTATGCTTGGATGAGTTATTATACCCCCAAAATTGATTAAATTTTGCATAACTAACACAAGAACTATCATAATATATGCGATTTTTATGTTCTGTTAAAATATTTTTTAGTTCATCATCGAAATAACAAAATTTGTCTTGAGATTCCTTTGAATGTTTTAATTCATTTTTTATTTGTAACTTATAATACTCATACAATGAATTTAACAAAATGTAGTTTACATATGGATTTATTTTATATTCTTTATCCTTGTGCATACTTTTAAACTTAAGCTCTAATAATTCTGTTATTTCTTTTCTGTTTTTAGGATAAAAATAAGAAGCTACTTTTACAAATAAATCTTTTAACATTTGATAAGAATCAAAACATGATAAAAAAGAAGGAACATATGTTTCAAATATTTCTTCAGGTGTTTTAAGTGTTTTAAAAAAAGGTGATAATTTTACAAGTTCTTCATTAATATCTAAACAATCAAGTGATATGTTTTTATTGTCATATACTGTTTCGATATATGACAATAACTTAATGTTTGAGTTAAAAGTTTTATTGATACCTATCGAAACGGTATTATAACATTTTATAAATATTTTTTTTATTATTTTTTTTAAAAAATTTTCTTTTTTTATTTCTGAATTATTAATTATAAAACTCATTAAAGCTTTAGTATTATATCCAATTCCATAACAAATATCTAAAACTTTTAATTCTTGAATATTTTTTAAATCAATATTTGCCGGCAGTATAAATTTTTCCCATGCTTCTGTTAATGCACCAAATTTAGAATGATACACATCTTTATCTGCATAAGAATATAGTCCTACTGAGCCATCTTCTGTAAAATACGGTTTATAATCCCTCATAGCCAATATTATACCTCAAAATGACTTTTTTGACTTTTTAGTTAACAAAAGTATATAATATAATAAGAATAGGGGATTCTATTATGAAAAAAATAGCGGGATTACTGATTATACTTGCATTATCGGCACAAGTTAGTTTTGCTAAAAACTATCAACCGGTACCTTCTAATGTAAAAATACCTGCAAAATATACACAAGAATATATTGATAGTATTTCTGACGAATATAAAAACGTGTCAGATGAACAAATTTTTCATGTTGCATTAGATATGCTAAAAGGTACATCAGGAGATTTTTCAAGAAAAGCTATTTTAGGGTATAATGTTACGCAATATCCGGTAAGGATTATGTTTAAAGACTTGTCTGAGATTAATGAAGCATACTCTACGTTCGATGCAATTGGCTGGAAGAAAAAAGGACGTTTGTATATTTATATAAACCCTAAACACGAATATGCGCCTCCTGGAGCTTTAGCAGCACTTTTATCCCATGAAGCGATACATCAAGATGAATATAACTCATTAAGTGAAGAAACATACGCTTGGACTATGGAAGCAGTTGTTTGGACTGAAATTCTAAAAAAACATCCTGAATCTAATAATTTGGAATCAGCTCTTGTAACACGTGAAAACATTTTAAAACAATTATTAGAGAAAGGTAATTATACAAATAAATATATAAAAAAGACTGTTTTCGCAAATGATGGTTACAAAAATTTACCGCTAACATCTCCTGGGTTTACTAATCAATAAATAAATTTTAATAAGCATGTAGAATACACATTTGTCTATTGATTAAGCATTGTACTTGATGTTAAATTAAGTTATGAGAAAAAAACAAGTTTTAATATTTATAATGTCCGTTTTGATTTTAGTGGTATTTAACAAGGTTTTCTTGTCAACATTCACTAGAACTAATGCTTTTTTTACAAAGCAAGCTATGATTAATAATGAACAAGTTGCTCCTCAAAAGTTATTTGATAGAACTTGGAGAATTATTAGTAAAGAATATTATGAGCAATCACTTAATCATCAAAACTGGGCTAGATGGAAATATCATTATCAAGGTAAAATAAAAACTGACGAAGATGCAAGAGTTGCGATTGATTCTATGATTGCAAGTCTTAATGAACCGTACACAAGATTTATGAACCAAAAAGATTTTGAAGATTTAACAACTTCAATTACTTCAAAAATTTATGGAATTGGTGTAAACATTTATTCAAATGCGGGGAAAATAGAGATTTTTAACGTAATGCCTGCGACTCCTGCTGATTTTGCACAGCTTAAACAGGGTGACATAATAACAGCAGTTAATGGTAAAGATACTAACGGTATGAATGTTTCTGAAGTTGCAACTCTTGTAAGAGGCCCTGAAAATAGTGTTGTAGAGCTTACTATTTTAAGAAATAATAAAAAAATAGTAAAGAAAATTAAGCGTAAAGAAATAAAAATTAAAACAGTTAAAAGTTCTATAATTGATAATCATATAGGCTACATACAAATATTGAGTTTTATGAGCAGTTCTACTCCTAATGAATTCGTAGAAGCTTTAGAAAACACTAAAAATACTGACTCTTTAATACTTGATTTAAGAGGAAATACTGGAGGCTTGTTAGATAATGCCGTATTTATAGCCGATATCTTCCTACAAAAAGGAACAATTGTTGATATTATTTATAGAAATGGATATAAGAAAACAATTAAAGCTCAAAGCGAATTGCAACCATTGGATAAACCTGTGGTAGTACTCGTAAATGGTGCTAGTGCAAGTGCCAGTGAAATATTGTCTGGTGCTTTAAAAGATTATCATAGGGCAACTTTAGTTGGTAAAAAGACATTTGGCAAAGGTCTTGTTCAAAAAGTCGTACCATTACCTAATCAAACCGGTGTTAATATTACAATTGCGAGATATTTAACTCCAAATGGCACTGATATTAATAAATTAGGAATTAAACCGGATATTGAAATCGGTAATGATTATGAAATAATTACAAATAATAAAAATGATGTACAGTTAAAAAAGGCTAAAGATATTTTAAATGATAAAAGAAGAACTGGAAGTATTAAAAAATAAAGGACAGCTTAGACGTATTCCTAATATAGAAAATAAATCAGACGATAAAATCGTTATTGATGGAGTGGAATACATAAATTTTGCTTCTAATGACTACTTAGGAATAAGTACAAAACGTGATTTAGAAAAAGAATTTCTTAATTCAACAACAAGTCTTTTGTCATCTGCTTCTGCACGTTTGCTTAGTGGAAGTTCTATAGAATATAAAGAGCTTGAAAAAACTGTTGCAAGTATCTTTAATAAAGAAGCGGCACTAATCTTTAATACGGGTTATCAATGTAATTTAGGTGTAATATCAGCTTTAATAAGAAAAGGTGATGTTGTTTTTTCTGATAAACTTAACCATGCAAGCATTATTGACGGAATGCAACTTTCACAGGGTGAATTCTTTAGATACAAGCATTTTGATTACGATAATTTGGAAAAACTTTTACAAACAAAACGTGATAAATACAAAAGAGCAATAATCGTTTCTGAATCAGTTTTTAGTATGGATGGTGATGTTGCAGATATTGATAAGTTGATAGAATTAAAAAACAAATACAACTGTTTATTAATGATTGATGAAGCACATGCTTTTTGTTGTTATGGAAAAACTCTGGCTGGTGCTTCATATAATAAAAATGTCGATATTATAACAGCAACTTTTGGGAAGGCTGTAGGCTCTTTTGGAGCTTTTTGTGTATCATCAAATGATATTATTACGTATTTAATTAATAAAGCACGTTCATTTATATTTTCGACCTCTATTCCACCGCTTAATATAGCTTGGTCTAATTGGTTACTTACAGAAAAACGTGATTATTTAATTAATCAAAAAGAAAAGTTAGAAAATCTTACTCATAACGTGCATTTATTATTGAAAACACGTGGAATAGAAACAGTTTCGGGCTCTCATATCGTTCCGATTATAATAGGTTCAAATGAAGATACACTTAAAGTTTCAGAAAAACTTAAATCTTTAGGATATTATATACCTGCAATTCGTCCTCCAACTGTTCCGGAAGGAACTTCAAGATTAAGAATATCTTTAACAGCAGATTGCAAATTGGAAGACTTTGCAAAAGTTTTGGAGATTGTAAAATAATAAATTTTTATTATTTAACAATGCTTGTTCTATAAATTCATACATATCTCTTGTTATTTTAAATCAACAACTAAATTTGCAAAATCTTCTGTCGTAGATGATTTATGCTTAATATTAGGAAAAATTCTTTCATAAAAAGGAGTTACAAATCGATTTGCAAACATTCCTAATTCATCAAATCCTTGTTTGCCTAAGTACTCTGACAAAACTAACATCATTGAACGTCCAATATCCTTAATCGAACGACTTTTTTCATTAATAATATTAGGATCTGCTTGTAAAAATTTTAAATTTGCTCTTTTGCCTTTTAGATTAATATCTGCAGCACCCAAAACATCATTTGGGTTCAAGTTCTCAAATCCTTCTTTTTGTTTTGTTAATGCATACAATTTTCTATCAGGTGAATAATATGGAGAACATATCATTTGAACAAATTCAGCACCACTCCATTTTTCTTTAATATTTTGGATTGTTTTCAAATCAGTTGGCGAAAGCAAATCCAATTCAACTAAATGAGCTTCCATTGGTACTGATTTTTGCATACCTGTAAGATTACGCAAAACATTAGTTTTTGCTATATGTTTTGCTTCAAAATTTGGTGTCTGATAATTAATATTGATACTGTTCATATCTTATACAAAACAGATAAAATTAATTATTGTTAGTATGCAATGTAAATTTTACATTACTTAATAATAAACCAAAGGGTGAGTTCAAGAAATAACCGTATATGTATAAGATTGAATTAAGGGCTAAAATATATAGTTTATTAAATAATGTAACAAAATAAACTCCAATTGAAATATATAAAATATTAGATACTTTATATATATAATTAGCATAGTGAATTAGAGTTTTATGAATATTAGTTCTTTAAATAATAAAAATTTAGATAATAAACCAATACAAACGCAATCACAAAAAAATGATAATTCTGTTGGTTCAATTTTCCTATCATTTAATGATGATAATGGTATTGTAGAAAAATCTGATATTATTTTTGCAAATGAAGAAACTAAAAAAATAGCAACTCCTTTGTTTACTTTTTTAGATAAATATTGTGATGGAAAACAAAAATGGACAAGCGCATTGAGCGATACTGTAAAAATGTTCATTAATCATTTTAATGAAAGCTTAGCGAATTATGATAAGGATAGTAATGTCGAAAACTCAGAGCAAGGTGTTATTGTTACTGATAAGAATGGAAAAATAAAATTTAGTGCATTTTTAAATAATGATAATAAATTAAGACAAATTCAATCTCATCCAATTGATGGCATATCAACAAATGTTAGTTTTGATTATGATAATAATATCTTATCTGGTTATCAAAGTGAAACAACAAAATTCGATAGAATTAATGAATCAGAAGATATATTAGATCATACAAGTGCAAATTTTCGTGAAGATGGAACTATTATAAATAAAACAAGCAAATATCCAATAGTTAATGGTAGTCCTAATGAGATTTTAGTTGAAGAAAAATTTAAAGATAATTATTGTTATCAAAATATGTATGAAATTAAGCATAATAATGGTTTTAATGAAGATAAAGAAATTAGGTCAAAAGTTGTTTATGATTCAGAATATAATGAATTAATAAGAACTGATTATGAAAACAAGAAAGTTGTAAACTTTGTTGATAATAGAAAAAATAAACCTGATTTTGATAAAACAAAATTAAATGGAAAATTTGATAACCCTATTAAACAAGGTGCTTCCGGTGTTTGTTATATAGTTGGTATAGTAAATAGCATGATTTTATCAAAAAACAATAATAACTTAGAAGATTTAAATGATTGTGTTTCTTATGATAAAGAAAAAGGTATCGGTACAGTTACTTTTAAAGGATTAAATAAGACATATTCATTCCCAGCATCAGAAATTGAAAAACATATGACAAGGTTAGGTACAGAAGACCCTGATTTTCCTCTTCTTGCTCTTGGATATGAACAATTTTTATTAGAAAATGATGGAGATAACACTGAAGCTCATGCAAAAAATGAAGAACAATTTCTAGGAATGATAAATTTATCAAAGTTACCATCAAAATCAAAAACAATTGATGGAGGCAGCCCGAGTGATTTTTATTTTGCAATAACCGGTAAAGAAATGATTCAAGAAAAATTGACAGAAGAATCTTTTAATAAAGCTAAAGATTCATTAAATAATGGTGGTGTTGTCAATGCTTGTACAGTTTCAAGTGACATAAATGATGAAATTGCAAATAATCATAATTATTCAGTATTGAATATTGATGATAAAAATGTAACCTTATATGAACCAAATGAAGGTAAAAAAATCATTTGTTCTATAGAAAAATTTAAACAAAGATTTGCAGGAATATTTTATAATTAATAATTGATAAAGCTTTATTTTAACGAACTCTACACGCAAGAATATTGTAGGTCAGGCAATGCCTGACAAAAACTACTTACACGAACAAAAAAGCTCTTTTGTTTTTAATCTAATTTCTTTATCAACTTCAAAAATCTCGTCTAATGTTGGATTTTGGATAACTTTATGTGTATCCATCATTTTTTCTACTGCAGTAATTATGTCATTCAATTTAATTTTGCCATCCAAGAACTCAAAAACAGCCTCTTCATTAGCGGCATTAAGACAAGCTGTAGCCGTTCCACCTACTTTTCCTGCATTATAAGCCAAATTTAATGCTCTGAATTTTTCATAATCCGGTTTTTCAAAATCAAGTCTGGCAATTTCAGAAAAACTAAAACTTTTAGACTTAATTCCCTCAAAGCGTTCCGGATAAGTTATAGCATATTGAATAGGAATATGCATACTAGGTAGTCCTAATTGTGCAATTACACTACCGTCAACGTACTCAATTGCAGAATGCACAATACTTTGAGGATGTACGACAACTTCAATATCTTTGTAATCCATACTAAATAAATGGTGTGCCTCAATGACTTCCAAGCCTTTATTCATCAAGGTTGCACTATCGACTGTAATTTTTTTTCCCATATTCCAACGAGGATGTGCCAGTGCTTGTGCAACAGTAGCGTTTGCCATATCTTCTGTTGTTTTTCTTAAAAACGGCCCGCCAGAAGCTGTGATAATTAATTTTGAAACCTCTGCAATGTTTTTTATGCATTGGTGAATTGCACAATGTTCACTATCAACAGGAACAATTTTTACTCCATATTGTTTTGCCAAAGGCATCACAATATCACCTGCCATAACAAGTGTTTCTTTATTCGCTAAAGCAATATCAATACCGTTTTTAATCGCAATAATAGTAGGTCTTAAGCCAATTTTACCGGATACAGCTACCAAAATTATATCATTTTCTTTATTAGAGCAAATTTCTTCCATGCTAAGCGGTTCTGCACCCTCAATTGAAGAAATATCAGAAGCATAAGCATATTTAGGTTTGAATTTCTTAATTTGCTCGTTTAATAAATCAATGTTTCCACCGGCTGCTAGAGCTATAATTTCAAACTTATCACCAAGTTTTTCAATAACTTCTAAGGCTTGTCTGCCGATTGAACCTGTTGAACCTAATATACTTATTTTTCTTTTCATATTACCTACCTTAATTCTCTCACATAAGAAAAATATTCATTATTTTTGTATTTTTCAGAATTTTTTATTATCTCATCTTTAGTAAGATATCCCATTCTCCAAGCAATTTCTTCTAAACAAGCAATTTTAATTCCTTGATTTTCTTCAATTGTTTGAATATATTGTCCGGCTTGCATTAAAGAACGATGTGTTCCGGTATCAAGCCAAGCAAAACCACGCCCGAACAATTCGACACTTAATTTTGATTTTTTCAGATAAATTCTATTCAAATCTGTAATTTCAAGTTCACTTCTTGCGGATGGTTTTAGATTTTTTGCATACTCAACAACTTTATTATCATAAAAATATAAACCTGTTACAGCATAATTTGATTTTGGATTTTGCGGTTTTTCTTCGATAGATAATGCCTTGCCATTATCATCAAATTCTACAACTCCAAATCTTTCCGGATCTTTTACCATATATCCAAAAACAGTAGCAAACCCTTTATCTGCTGATTTTACTGCATTATGAAGCATTTTTGAGAAACTTTGACCATAAAATATATTATCACCCAAAACAAGTGCTACAGAATCTTGCCCAATAAATTCTTCACCCAGTATAAAAGCTTGAGCAAGTCCATCAGGACTAGGTTGAACTTTGTAGGAGAATTTAACTCCAAATTGTGAGCCGTCACCCAATAATTTTTCAAAATTTGGTAAATCATGCGGAGTTGAAATGATTAAAATTTCTCTAATTCCTGCAAGCATTAAAACTGATATCGGGTAATAAATCATCGGTTTATCATAAACCGGTAATAATTGTTTAGAAACAACCATTGTGCTTGGAAATAATCGTGTACCGCTTCCGCCTGCAAGAACTATACCTTTCATTATTCACACCTCAAATCTAAATAATCTTTTAACGCAAACTGCCAATTGCGACAGATTCCCTCATTTTCCATTATACTTAATGCCGGACGTTTAGCAACACGAGGGAATTCATCTGTAGTACACGGTTTTAAATTAACTTCTAAACCGGAAAGTTTAAATATTTCTTTAGCAAAGCCATACCACGTTGTATGCCCGCTTCCACAAACATGATATGTACCATAAGGTTTTGAATCTAAAAGTTTCAAAATTCCGTTTGCTAATTCAACTGTCCAAGTTGGACATCCGATTTGATCATCAACAACTTTAAGTTCATCCTTATCTTTTAGTGATAACATTGTTTCTACAAAGTTTTTACCATGATGTCCGTATAACCAACTGGTTCTTGCTATGTAATGCTTTTCACAGAAACTTCTTACGGCTTCTTCACCTTCATACTTAGTCATACCATAATTATTAATCGGATTTGGCTTGTCTTGTGGAGTATAAGGAGAATCCTTTGTTCCATCAAAAACATAGTCAGTCGAAATATAAACCATAGTTATACCAAGTTTTCCGCAAGCATCAGCTATATTTTCAGTACCGGTTACATTAATTAATTCAGCGGTCTTTAAATCCTCTTCTGCTTTATCCACATTCGTATAAGCGGCACAATGAATAACAACTTCCGGCATTTTATCTTTTAAAACTTGATTTACTTGTTCTGCATTTGTAATATCAAGTGTATCAACGTCTGTTTCAATGACTTCATAACCGGCATCTTCTAATATCGGACATAAGTCTTGCCCAAGCATTCCCTTCGCACCGGTAACTAATACTGACATTAAACACCAACTTTCTTTGCTTCAATATGTTCTATCCAAGCCTGATTATTCAAGTACCAATCAATTGTCATTTTGATACCTTGTTCAAATGTTACAGAAGGTTCCCAACCAAGTTCTGAAGTTATTTTATCATTTGAAATCGCATATCTTCTATCATGTCCAAGTCTATCTTGTACATATTCAATAGAACTTTCATCTTTACCCATAGCATCTAAGATTAAGTGAGTAATTTCCATGTTAGTTTTTTCGTTATGTCCACCAACATTGTAAACTTCACCAATTTTACCTTTGTGTAAAACTGTATCTATAGCTGCACAATGGTCATAAACATATAACCAATCACGAACATTCAAACCATCACCATATACAGGTACTTTTTCACCGTTCAATAATCTGGAAATGAAGAATGGTATTAATTTTTCAGGATATTGATAAGGTCCATAGTTATTAGAGCATCTGGTTGTTAAAACAGGTAATTTATATGTTTCATAGAATGCTCTAACAAGCATATCAGCACTTGCTTTACTTGCTGAATATGGGCTATTTGGAGCAAGTGGAGTTGTTTCATAGAAATATCCGGTTTTTCCTAAAGTACCATAAACTTCATCTGTTGAAACCTGTAAATATCTTTCAATACCGATTTCTTTTGCAGATTGTAACAAATTCAATGTACCTTGAACATTTGTTTCTATAAACACTTCCGGATGTTTGATAGAATTGTCAACGTGTGATTCAGCGGCAAAGTTTACGATACAATCAACTTCTGAAATTAGTTCTCTAACAAGTTTTCTATCACAAATGTTGCCATGTACAAATTTATAGTTAGGATTATTTTCAACATCTTTAAGATTTTCTAAATTACCGCAATATGTTAAAGCATCAATATTTATTACCTGATAATCAGAATATTTATTTAATATATGTCTTACAAAACAGCTTCCAATAAAGCCTGCGCCACCGGTTACTAATAATTTCATTATATCTCCTTTAATGTAGGTTGTTTCATGTCTTTTTCTGATAAAATCGGTTCAAAATCAATTTCCCAATCGATATTTATATCTTTGTCACACCATAGAACGCCTCTGTCTGCCTGTGGAGCGTATTCTCCAGATGCTTTATAAATAAGCTCAGCCTCATCTGAAAGCACCACAAAACCATGAGCAAAACCTTCGGGAATAAATAGCATGTGCTTATTGTCTTCAGTTAGCTCTACTTTTACATATTGTCCAAATGTTTTTGAATTTTTTCTGATATCTACTGCTACATCAAAAATACGTCCTCTTGCACAACGCACAAGTTTTGCTTGTCCAAAAGGTGCTTCTTGATAATGTAATCCCCTTAAGACACCTTTTCTTGAACGAGAATGGTTATCTTGATTAAATTCTACAGTTATCCCATTTTCATAAAAATCTGATTTTTTGTATGTTTCCATAAAAAAACCACGATTATCACCAAATACTTTTGGCTTAACAAGTATTACGTCCTCAATTTTTTGTTTTTCAAATTCAAACGGCATATTTATACACTCCTTAAAAATATTTTATCATAAAAATAAAATGCTTAATTTTTTAAGATGTTTTTATAATATATTTATATGATTTTTATTAATTATTCTACCCCATATAGCTTAATTAATTACATAAAATATTGACTATTATACGCAAAACATTAAATAATTATTATGTAAGACAATAAGGAGAATTCCAACCATGGGAATGGCAGCTTCACAAGCAAGATATCTGGCACTAACTGCTCGTAAAACGAATACTGAGTGGGAAGGACAACAGATAAATCAAGCCAGAACTGCTCTGGCAAATCAAAGTGCGAATTTATTTAACAGATTACTTGGTTTAGAAGTTCCAAATGCTCCAAAGACTACTGATTATACAGAATTACAGTATTCATTCTCAGATGGAGATAATGAATCTGTAATTGATAGTTGGCAACAATTATCATCTGCAAATCCGGATTATAACTATATTGTTAAATCTTATTATTATGCAAATATTTATACAGGTTCTGAAAAAAAACTTGAGAACCCACAAGTACATACAAGTAGTGAAGTTGTAGAGAATGCTTATGTCAATCCATCTGCTATATTGAATGACGATGGCTCCTATTCTGTAACATTTCCAAATGGAGCTAAAATTGACTGTGAAGCAATAACTAACGAAAAAACAGCTGCTGATACAAAATTAAAAGAAGAATTTAATAATTTTGCAAAAGCTAAAGAATTAGCATATCAAGCCGGTGCTATTCCAAATGATGAAGTATATGGATATCAAGACGCAAGTGGAACTTGGCATTTTTATTTAAAAAAAGAAATTGATGACATTAATAATATGCATCCGACTGTATCATTAGACCCAACAAATGATACGTATACAATTACAACTGCTGATGGCAAAGAAACACGTACTTATGAGCCGATAAAAGCTGAAGAATTACAGAAAGATACAAAATTAGAAGAAGCTCTTAGAGATTTTGAAACAGCAAAAGGCTTAGCGCAAAAAGATGGTGTTTTAACAACAGATAATGTGTATGGTTATCACGATAATGATGGTACATGGCATTTCTTTATACCTGACGATTTAGAAAATCCAAAAGAATATTCTTCTCAAATGTCAACTTATATTGGAAATTGTAAAGCAACAGAATTAGTGAATTTCACTGATGATGATGCAACAGAACTTGCGCAAATTTTAAGAGATTGTGGCAAAACTTCTGCAATAAGTCAATACTTAAGTTTTGATAACAATGGTGATTTGGTTTATGATGGTAAAGGCATATATTCTTTTACAATGAATGGTAAAAAATACTTTACTACAGAAAGTGATTTGTACAATAGTATGAATAAACCGTATGATCCTGCTCAACCAATAGATGTTCAAGACAAATTATCATATTATAGTGCAAATTATCTTAAAACAAGAATAGAAAAAACTAACAATGCTTTGTTAGAAACAGATAGTAATGGCAGATTTAAGTCTGTTAAATTCGATAATGACAGTGTTGTCTATGATTTGAATGTAGAAACAGTCACAGATGAAGCTGCCTACAAAGATGCAATGAATGAATATAATTACAAAAGACAACAATACGAAAAAACAATAGCTGATATTAACGCACAAACTTCTATTATTCAACAAGAGGATAGAACTTTAGAATTACGATTAAAACAACTTGATACAGAACAGAATGCTCTTGCGACTGAAATGGATGCCGTTAAGAAAGTTATCAAAGATAATGTTGAAAAGACATTCAAAACATTTAGTGATTAATTTAATTTATTTATATTTACAATTTATAAATCCATTTTGTATTATTTACAAAATGGATTTATTTTATATATCTACACTAAATGAGCAAATTTCTAATAACCTGAATTATCGCCAATAGTATCAACAGCTTCAACTTTGATATCAGTAATCAATTCAGAATAAGAAATTACTACAATAGTTGGAATATGACGTTCCAGAAGCTGATATAATGGCAATCTTATTCTTGGAGAACATAGAATTACCGGTTGTTGTCCGATTGATTGATGAGCCCTCATTAATGTCATAGCAGTTGATTCAATCAAATCTTGGACTTGCATAGGGTTAAGCAAGAACATTGTACCTAATTCCGTTCTTTGACAACTGTCATCAAGTGTTTTTTCCCATTCCGGAGAAAGAGTTAGTGCATAAAGTACATGATCTTTATCAACATTATTCAAGCATATTTGACGACCAAGTGCAGCTCTTAGACGTTCTGATAAAATATCCGGTTCTTTCGAAAATCTAGCATAATCACAAAGACGTTCAAAAACAAATATAATATCTTTGATAGATACTTTTTCTCTAATGAGGTTAACAAAAATCTTTCTCAAATCAGATGTTGAAATAATTGCAGGTACTAAGTCATTAACAAGAGTTGGGTCTTGAGAACGAACAAGTTCCATAAGTTTAAGTACGTCTGTTTTTGTCATTACTTCATCAACGTGTTTTCTTACGCATTCTTGCAAGTGTGTAACGAGAACATCTGTAGCATCAACTGCTGTAACTGATTTAGCAGATTTTGCATCTTCTGCTGATATCCAGTATGCTTGAGTTTGGTAAGTCGGGTCAACACCAACAATTGCATCCTCAGGAATAGATTTTTTAACAGAATCCCACTGGTCTGCAATTACCATGTATTTTCCAGGGTATACAAAGCCTGAAGCAACTACGTTATTACGAATTGAAATAACATATTCGTTTGCTTCTAAAGCAGAAGAGTCCATAATTCTTATGTTCGGCAAAATATAACCTAATTCATCAGTAACTCTTTGACGAAGAGCAGCAATTTTTGCAAGTAATTGACCTTCTTGATCCGGATCGGCGATAACCAGCAAGCCGGCACCAACTTGTAAACTCAACACATCAACACCAAGTCTTTCGTACATTTTGTTAGGGTTAACCAAGTCTTGCATGTTTTGACGTACACTTTCTAATTGACCTAATTGAGATTGAACGTCTGCGTTAACTAATACGGAGAATCCGGCTACAGCCAAAAGAACTGTAAAACAAAGGAATGGGAAGAATGGTAAACCTGTTATTGGACAACTCACAGTAATTAAGCCAAGGAATAGTGCAGCAAAAAACAATGAATAAGGTTTTGCCAAGATTTGAGAAGTTAAATCACCACCTAATGAATTATGACCTGCAGAAGCACGTGTCATCACGATACCTGCAGAAATAGACATTAGAAGTGATGGTAATTGAGAAGCCAAACCGTCACCGATTGTTAAAATAGTGTATTTACTAACTGCATCAGCGATTGGCATTTGGTTAACCAAACAACCAATTGTCAAGCCACCAATAATGTTAATAATAACGATGATGATACCAGCCATAGTATCACCTTTTACGAACTTCATGGAACCATCCATTGAACCGAATAGGCTTGATTCTCTTTGTAGGTCTTCACGTCTTTTTACTGCTTCTTCCGGAGAAATCAGGCCGGCATTAAAGTCCGCATCAATTGTCATCTGTTTACCAGGCATAGCATCTAAGGCGAAACGAGCAGAAACTTCTGCGATACGTTCCGCACCTTTTGTAATTACCATGAACTGTACAACAGTGATAATCAAGAAAATTACACCACCAACAATCATGTTACCACCGGTTACGAAAGTTCCGAATGCATGAACAACTTCTCCTGCATCGCCTTTTGCTAAGATAAGACGAGTTGAAGCAATTGATAATACCAGACGAAACATTGTACCCAAAAGTATGATAGACGGGAATGCTGCTAATTCAAGAGGTTTTTGGACATACAAAGATATCATCAATAGGACGATACCTAATGTAATATTCATACTGATGGAAAAATTAATAACCCAATTTGGCATTTCCATGATGAGGATTAATACCAACACCATTACGAAAAGTGCCAAGAAAATTTCACTTATTGGTTTATTATTTTGTTGTCCTTCTGCTGCCATTTAGTCCTTTTATAAATTTACTAATTATTACTATTTTTACCCCTCACCTGCTAAAGTAACTACATAAAGTTTGTAGTCAATAAATAGGCTCTGTTCATTTACCTCCATTTACCCCCATTTATCCCCCCTCTAGGGCTTTTTTGATAATTTCTAATTGTGTATCAATTGAAGCATCAACTATACCATTATTCGTTTGGAATATACATCCTCCTTCTTCAATAGAGGGATCAGCTATAATATTTATTTTAGCATCAATACCATATTGATATGTAATATTTGGTAAAGTGTCTTTAATAAATTGTACAGCCTGAGGTTTAACCTTAATATTAATTTTCGGTTCATTTTTAGAAACGGTCTTCAATACATCTACGATTGTATTTATTAACACCTGCGGATCAGATTCCACTTCTTTTTTAATAATTTTTTTCGCTATATCAACACTAATTTCTAAAATATCAGGAGCAATGTATTCAAATACATTTTTAGTAGCATTCATATAATTTGCCATGCTTTCTCTAAAAGTTTTCATATCATTTTCAGCTTGTTCCAAACCTTTACGATATCCTTCTTCAAAAGCTGATTTTTTAATATTTTCTGCTTCCTCTTGTGCTCTGGATACAAGATTTCTATCATCAATTCTCCGATATCCTCTACGTCTGGAACCTCTTCTGCGTTCTTGACGTTGTTCAAAATCAATATTTTCTATATCAAATAAATCAATTGCCGGTTCTTTGGGTAGATTTTCCTTTGGTTGAGGTTGAATAAATTCTTCTACAACTTCGTTTTTAGGATTATTTAAAGTCGCTTCATCAGAAATCTCTGTTTCTTTTTGATTTGAAACAATTTCCTTCACAGGTTTTTGAAGTTCTTTACGTACAACCCCTTGTTGTTTTTGACTTTTTTTCTTAATAATCATACTAAATTATTTTAAATAACCCCTTATCTATCCCTTAACTATTTTAATTGTATTTACCAAAAACTATTATATACTATCCTCTATATATTGTGCAACAATTCCTGCAACTTTTAAAGGCAGTCCAGAATATTCTCCATCATAAGCTTGTGATATAAAGCGTTTTACCAATGGACGTTCGTTCTTAATAATTTTTTCAATTCTATCTCTAGGAACTTCTCTATAAATTCTTAGCATATCACCTAAAACATTTTCTCTTGTAAGTTTGCGTTTTAAAGGTAAATACTCTTTCATTTCTTTTAAACAATCAGTTATTAAATCGCCATCAAGATGTGATTCCAAATCTGCCATGTTCATGTATTGCGAAATTTGAAGTGAATCATTTGAATTAAATTTGTTAAGTATTGTAGTTACTTTATCTTGAGATAGAATTTTTAAAACAAGAGCTAGAGTCATTAATTTCATTTGCTTATTACTAATGCCTTGTGGCATAGATGCCATTTGCTTATCGCTTCTTGATTTATTACGTGCTTCTTCTTTGCGTCTGCGTGCTTCCTCCATGTTTCTTTCTGATTCGTCAGCAGCTGCTTGTTGTTGTCTTTTCTGTTCTTCTTGAGCTTGTTGTGCCATAGCATCAATATTAGATTGACTTTCAGCACGATTTTTTACATCTTCATCAATAATACCCTTTTGTTGTAATTCTTCTATTGAAGAGTTATACACTTTGATAACATGATGCTCTACAGCTTGGAGTAATTGATCTTGAGGAATTTTTCTTATAACAGCTTGTTTTGCTACTTCAAAAATAGTAAACGCAATTTTTTGCATGATACTATCCCAGTATTGAGGAAGAATTCCGGAATGTATCAGGTCAATAGATTTATGAAATGACCATTCTGCAATAATTTGTGTAATAAAAACCGCTTGTTCAGGAGTTAATTTTAAGTTTTGTTCATCCTTATAAAGAGCTTCTCCTGCAAGCAACGTAAAGTTACCTAAAGTTTTTACAATATATTCCTTTTCAAAATCTTTAAGTTCTTTTGGTACTAAATCTTTTGCTTGCTCAGACATTGATGTGGCAAAAGCTTTATAATCAAAACCTTCTATTGGCATACATATTCCTTTTTATAGATATTTTACTACAACATCCAATTTTATTATAGAGTGCACCATTTGTTTTAACCTCATATAATTTAATGATTTTAAGATTAAAATCAAAAAAACTTTTTTATATGATAAAATATAAACTATGAAATATAAATGGTTAAATAAAAAGCAAAACAAAAATGTAATAATTTTCTTCAATGGTTGGGGAATGGATGAAAATGTAGTTTGCCATCTTGAATATCATAATTATGATGTAGTGATGTTTTATGACTATAATACTCTTGAAACTGACTTTAACTTTGAACCACTTATTGAGTATAAAAACAGGTATCTAATAGCTTGGTCAATGGGTGTTATGGTTGCAACATTGTTTAATAAAATAGAATACAATTCTGCTACAGCTATAAATGGCACATTAAAACCTATCAATAATGAATTTGGTATTCCACAAAGAATATATGATTTAACGATTAAAGGCTTTAATGAAAAAGGTGCACAAAGATTTATTGAAAGCATGTTTAACCAAGAAATTGAACTTCCTAAAATTAATAGAGATATCGAAAATCAAAAAAAAGAATTATTAGCGCTAAAGAATTATAATGCAAATGCTAATTTTAAATATAATAGAATCATTTTAAGTGATAATGATAAAATTATTCCAACAAAAAACCAAATTGCTTTCTGGAATATTCAACCAAATATTTCAGCCGGTCATTGCTCATTTATGATATTCAAAAGTTGGGAAGAGCTTTTATGAATAAAGAATTAATAAAAAAACGATTTTCAAAATGTATAACTACATATGATGAGAATGCTAAAATTCAAAGACGCATGGCTGAAAAACTTTTTTCTTATTTAGATACTGATGAATTTGAAAGAATTTTAGAAATTGGCTGCGGAACAGGATTCTTAACTAAAAATGCTGTAAATAAACTTAAATTTAAGTCTTATATAGCTAACGATATAATTGGTGATTGTCAAGATTTAATAGAAAAATTATCACCTAAAATTGAATTTATACAAGGAGATATTGAAAATATTATAAAAAATAGTAATAATAGATATAATCTAATTATCTCTAATGCTTCATTTCAGTGGATAGAAGATATTGAAAATTTTATTTCTATTCTTTATGAAAAACTGGAAAAAAATGGAATTCTTTTATTCTCAACATTTGGATTAGAAAATTTCAGAGAGCTCTCGATTGTACTAGATAAAAATCTGGCTTATCATTCTGCAAAAGAATACAAAAATATGCTCAAAAATTACAATTTTTCAATTGAAGAAGAAGCGCATATATTAGCGTTTAAATCGCCAAAGGATGTGCTTAAGCACATACAACTAACAGGTGTTAATGCGATAAATGAAGCAAAATGGACTAAGACAGATATGCTTAATTTTGAAAAAGGTTATAATAATTTTTGTTCAAACCGACCAACATTAACCTATAATCCAATTTATATAAAAATTATAAAATAGTACAACAGGTTAATTTCATACTCGACTTAATTATTATAGAATTGAAGCTATAAAAAATAGTCTTTATTAATGACGGAGTTTTTATGGCTAATACTGATGAAGAAAAAATATTACAAGCTCAAAGAGAAACCTTCGTTGCATCTTTAGGACATGATTTAAAAAATCCGACTCTTGCACAAATTAGAGCTTTAGAACTTTTACTTAAAGGTGATTTTGGGAAAATAAAAGCTGAACAGCGTGAAATATTAGAAATGGTTCTTGATTCTTGTCGTTACATGAATGCTATGCTAGCATCATTGCTATCCACATATAGAAGTGAACTTGGCGCAGTTACATTGAAATATGAAAATATTTCACTTATGGAATTAACAGAAGAATGTATAGAAGAAATGGTTTATATGGCAAAAGACAAAAACGTACAAATCATATTACAAAATACCAATTTTTCTACTATTATTTGCGCTGATAAAATTCAAATAAAAAGAGTTATTATGAATTTATTATCAAATGGAATAAAATACGCATTCAAAGATTCTTGTATTAATGTTTGTGTTTTTTGTCAACAAAATTATATTGGCTTTCAATTTGAAAATAACAGCCCTTTTATTCCAAAAGATAAACAAAAATCAATTTTTGCACAGTATGTTTCATTTGCAGGCATTCATAAAGAACTGGGTATAGGATTAGGTTTATACGCTTCAAAAAAAATTATAGATGCGCATGATGGAGAAATTTACGTTAAAAGTTGCACAGATAATAAAAATATCTTTGGTTTCAAAATTCCTATCACAAAAAGCAAAAAAGCCTCCGATTCCGTTACTTTTTAATAACTTTTATGTTTTATTATCTAAAACATAAATACAGTTTATATATTAACAATTGTAAATTTATTTCAAAATTCATTAAAGTTTTTTAAATTTATGCCGTAATACTAAAGTATATTACAAAATTTATACTTAAGAAAGGAGATTTTATGAGTATTGGCATAAATTCCGGTAATAACGAAGTTTTAGAGCAAGCAAGAGCACGTCAAAAAGCTGCAGCAGAAGCTAAAGCTAAGGCAGAAGAAAATAAAACTTCTGCAACAACTAAAAATACTGAAGCAAATACAACGTCTTCTGCTAAAAATATTGCATATAATGAAGCTCTTGTTACTGCAGAAAAAGAAAAAGCCGATGTTGACAATACTAAAGAAAAAGTAAATTCAGCAAATATTAGGGTAAATACCGCACAAAGTTCATATAGCAACGCTTTGAACCAATTAGGGCAAGCTCAAAACCAATTAGCAACTGCCAAAACTAGCGGTGATAAAAATGCTATTGCTTCAGCTGAAGCGGCGATTGCAGTTGCTAAAAAAATGGTTGAAAGTGCTTACCAAGAATTGCAAAAAGCCCAAGCTGAAGTGACTGAAGCACAAGCTCAATTGGATAAAGAAATTAAAGAGGCTAACGAAGCTCAAGAAAAAGTTAATATTGCAAAAACTGAGGTAGAAAATGCACAAAAAGAAGTTGAAAATTCAAAAATTGAATTAGATAAAGCTGAACAAGCATTAAATACGGCAGCTAAAGAATTAGAAGCAGCAGAACTGGCCCTAAAAGAAGCCGAAGAAGCTGAAGCTGAAAAAGCAAAAGAAGCGAAAAATACAGATGGAGCAAACGAAGTAACACATCTCTCTCAAGAAGAAGTAGAAAAACTTGTAAAAGAAGAAGGATACACAAATATTACATCTAAAGAACAATTTTTAGAAATTTTTCAAAATGGTGACATTGACTTAAACGGAAAATATATTTTAAGCTGTGATATTGATTTAAGTGGCATTGATTGGCAAGCTGTTGGTAACAGTGATGAACCATTTACGGGTATATTTAATGGTAATGGTTATTCTATAGACAATTTAACAATCAATGTTACTGATGATGATGCTCAAAACGTAGGTTTCTTTGGTGTAACTGAAAATGCAACGATTGAAAATGTATCATTTACAAATGCGAACGTAACAACTCCGACTGATTTTATAGGAGGTTCAAGTGCTGTCGGTATAGTTGTTGGTACAGCTAGAGGTACTCATTTCGATAATATTGATATATCAGGTAAAGTTTCTGGTTATGAAAGTGTTGGACCATTAGCCGGTGTTATCAATGACAATTCTTATCTTAAAGACGATAAAATAATTGAAGTAGGTAATAGTTCTATCGCAAATATTAACACTGAAGTAGACGCTGCTGGAAAATATTATATTGGCGGTTTAATTGGTTCTATTGTAGATACAAATACAAATGAAGGTGTTGCAACAAGAGATTTAAAAATTTCAAATTGTAATACATCCGGTAATATTGTATTTGATGAAGAAGCAGCTGGCGGTTTAATCGGACAATCCGGAAAAACTATTATTACCATTACAAATTCTAAAAGTGATGTCAATTTACAATGGAATAATGAAGAAAATGACGGAGATCTATCTTTCTTAATGGAAACCGGTCGTGCAGGAGGATTTGTCGGTTGCGTTGATGGTTCTTATATAGCAATCTGTAATTCAACTTATTCTGGTAATCTTTATGTGGATGGAGATTTTAAAGGTGATTACTATGGCTGGTACATGAATGATGCTCATATTACAAAATATGAAATTTCTGGCGGACTACCTATCGATGATATTTTGAACATTGATGGTATTGATGCACTAACTCCTGTTACAGATGCCGCAACCGGTATTAATCATTATGAAGTAACAATAAGCACATTAACCGGCTTGGATAAAATGGTTGCCATGATTCAAAAAAATCCAGCCTTAGCTGATATGATTACTTTTAATGTAAACTTTGATTTTGATGCAATGGATGGACAATATGATCCGTCAATTTACAAGCAATATGGTGTAATACAAGACTTACATCAGGATAAAGATGGAAATGTTCACAATGATGTATATATAGATAATGAAATAGATGTAGAAACCACATTTCATAACAACGGAATTGTTCTTGTTGATACACCGATTGATGAGAATGGCAAACCAACACGTGCAACTATGGTATCCGGTTTATACAAAAAAGAAGACGGCACATATGTTGTTAATACTAGCGATGGTTTAAAAGATGTCAACTTAAATATCAATAAAGAAGGCTCAATTACAAACGTAACAAAACGTCTTGATACAGACGAAGTCAGATTCCGTGAATATATTACAGAAATGACACAGTATTATTTACAAAAAATGCATGATTCTATAAAAGCATTGTTTGAATTGGATGATAATCAAGAATTGCCTATAATCAACAAAGCTGAGTATAAAAAATTGGCAAAAATGCGTAAAGCCGGTAAAAAATTATCAAAAGAACAATTAGCTGCCATGGCCGCTTATGAAGTTGATTACAATGTTATGAATCGTGTTGCTAATACAACCCATAATTATGGTTGCGGAATGAATGGTAATACATCTTTCGTCGATGCTTCTAAAACAATTCATATGCAAGACGAAGAAGGTAGACCTTTATATACAACATTAAAAGGAGACCAACTACGTCAAAGAATGGGTGAAGATGGTTCTTTACTCGTAGATGACGAAGGCAATCCTGTTTATGAAAACCTAGACGGTAGTGATTATGAAGGACTTGATGAAGTTTTTGCTCAAAGAGGATATCCTAAAACTGACGAAAACGGTAATTTCTTATATACTGACCAAGATGGTAATTCTATTACTAAAATTACTGATGAAGATGGAAAAACTATCTTTAAATATGAGGACGGTACTGATTATGAAGGTTCAGAAGAAGACTTAAAACAACAATTGGAAAAATATGATAATGCATCAGAATATAACGGCTTAGAAGATGATATGAAAAATTTACTAGAAGATGTTAACAATGGTAAATATCCGTTAGATAATACTTCTGAAGATAAAATCAGCTCTGAAACGGTTGGTATTAAAATAGATGAAAAAGAACCCGAAAAGAAGAAAAAAGAAGAAGTATAATATAAATAAATGCGCTCAAATATTTATTGAGCGCATTTTTATTGAATATTAAAATATATTAATTAAAAACTTGCAAGAATAATATACTCATGATAGAATTTTCTTGTCGAACTGCTAAAAGACGCTTTGAATGAGCAAAAATTAATTTGGTAAGCGACGAGTAGAATGGATACTCCAGTGGGAGTAAATGGTGCGAAGGTACAGGCAAAAAGCACAAGGTTCTGAGTTAAATGTAAATGCGACAAAGAGCAACAGTGCGAGGGGCACAATGTACTAGGTTCAAATAAAGGCAAAGTGCAAAGATACCTACGAAACCAAATACCACTCCGGAAGTCCGCAATTAGAAAAGGAAATTTGTATGAACACAGATCCTATAGCAGATATGCTAACAAGAATCAGAAACGCTAATGTTGTTTCTCACCCATCAGTTGAAATGCCATCTTCTAAGCTTAAAGTAGCTTTAGCTAGATTATTAAAAGAAGAAGGTTATATTTCTAACTACTCTGAAAAAGCTGAAGGTTGTTTTAAGACTTTATCAATTGAATTAAAATATGATGAAGCTAACAAACCAGTTATTTCTAAATTAAAAAGAATTTCTAAACCAGGTTTGAGAAACTACTGTAAAGCTAAAAACCTTCCACAAGTATTAGGTGGTATGGGTATCGCTATTGTTTCTACAAGCAAAGGTCTTTTAACTGACCGTAAAGCTAGAAAAGAAAACCTTGGTGGCGAAATCTTAGCTTACATTTATTAATGAACTTAGGGTTTATCCCTACAAATATGGTTGTCAGGCGCAATTGACAGAAAAACCTGACAGTATACAAATGAATGAATAGAATTCATTCTAAGAAAAGGAGAAAATTAATATGTCAAGAATTGGTAAAAAACCTATTGAAATTCCTTCAGGTGTTGAAGTTAAAATCGAAGGAAATGTTATTACAGCTAAAGGACCTAAAGGTTCTGAATCTGTTACTTTCAGAAATGAAGTTAAAGTTTCTGTTGCTGATAATCACATTATTGTAGAACCAAACTCAGAAGATAGAAAAACTAATGCTCTTCACGGTTTATTCAGAACTCTTATCGCAAACGCTGTTCACGGTGTTTCTCAAGGGTTTGAAAAGAAATTAGAAATCGTTGGTGTTGGTTACCGTGCTAACATGGAAGGCTCTAACCTAAACCTTGCACTTGGTTACTCTCACCCAGTAGTTGTTGTTCCTCCTGCTGGTATTACTCTTGCAGTTGAAGCTAACACTAAAATCTCTGTAAAAGGTACTAACAAGCAAACTGTTGGCGATGTAGCAGCTTTCATCAGAAGCAAACGTCCACCTGAAGTTTACAAAGGAAAAGGTGTTAAATACGAAGGCGAATACATCAGACGTAAAGCTGGTAAAGCTGGTAAGAAGTAGTGCTACGCACGTAGACAATTGGTCGGTTGACATCGGAATGATTACTGGTTGGTTAAAAAACTACCGGTCAACCTCAAAATTGACACTATTAGCGATTAAGACGTTAAGTCTACAAATCATTAAGTTATAATTCATTTTTAATGAACTTAAAGACTTAATGACCTAACGACCTAAAGACTTAACGACTTCATTAACACTACAAACAATTAAGACGTGAAGCCAACAAGTCCTTAAATTATAAATCTTTATAATGAACTTAAAGACTTAACGACTCAACGACTTAAAGACTTCAAAAAAAAAAAACGCCCACATAAATCCTTGAGTGGTATCAAGCAGATTTGGGCAAAGAAAGGAAAACCAAAATGATTAAACAAGAAATTAGAAAACCAAAAGTACAAAAAAGACATCAAGCTATCAGAGTTAAACTTGCTGGTACAACTGAATTCCCTAGATTGGCTGTTTACAGAAGTACAAAACACATTTATGCTCAATTAATTGATGATGAAAAACATGTAACAGTATGTTCTGCATCTTCAGTTGACAAAGACCTTAAAGAAAAATTAGCACACGGTGGTAACATCGAAGCTGCTAAGGTTGTTGGTGAAGCTATCGCTAAAAAAGCTTTGGCTAAAGGTGTTGAATGTGTTGTATTCGATAGAGGCGGTTTCTTATACCATGGTAGAGTTGCAGCCCTTGCTGATGCAGCTAGAGAAGCTGGTTTGATGTTTTAATAAAAACTAATTTAAAACCAAAAAAAGACTCTTTGATACGTATCAAGGAGTCTTTTTTATATAAATAATAATTTTATGAAAAAATCCCCCAAATATGCTATAATAAAAAAGTGATGATGAGTCTTTAATTAAGGAGAGTTTATGTCAGAAACACCTAAGCCTATCTGTTTTCTTATGCTGATTGATGCAATTATAATCGTTTTATCTACATTTTATGCGTTTATCTCGTTTACACATATAAATCTTATTAGCGTAATTTGTTTTTGTTATTTATTTTTTACAATACTAATATTATCAAAAAAAGGGTTTTATACTCCTCACACGTATAAACTTAATGACTTATACTTGTTGTTTGAAGGTATTACTACTGCAACCGTAATAACAGCAGCTCCTGTACTAATACTCAGTCAAATAGGCATAGTATCTATATTACTTCTTTTTATTAACGCAATCTTAGTATTTGGTGGAATTTTTACAACAAGATTAATTTATAATATACACAATAAATTTGGTAAAAAAACAAAAAATATTCTTATTGTTGGTGCTGGTCAAGATGGAAAAGTTATAGCAGAAGAAATTCAAGCCAAACCGGAATTGGGTTTAAAAGTTGTCGGATTTCTTGATGACAACATGAACACGATTGAAGACGAAGATTCAACAATACCAATCTTAGGGCTTACTTGTGATTCAGAAGCTGTAATCAAAGATAATAACGTAAAAATAGTAATTATAGCCGTTAAATCAAGAATGGATTCTGTAATCCTTACGGATTTAATTAAAGGAATTCCTCTTGGTGTAAAAGTTTGGAGAATGCCTAAATTTTATGAAAAAGTTACACATAAATACTTTATTTCTAAAATGACTGTAAACTGGCTATTTTACGCTTGCGTAAAGAAAAAAGCACTTTTATTTGCTTATATAAAAAGATTTTGTGATATCATAGCTTCAATTCTAATCATGATTTTAACTTCACCACTTTTATTCATTGCAGCAATAGGTATAAAACTTTCTGATTTTGGTCCAATATTCTTTACACAAACAAGAATTGGGAAATTTGGCAAACCTTTTAAAATGCTAAAATTTAGAACAATGTATCACGATAAACTTGAAGAAAACTTCGATGATGACTTAAATGAAATTACAGTAAATGATAAGCGCATAATGCCATTTTGTAGAATTTTAAGAAAATTCCATATTGATGAATTACCGCAAATGATAAATGTTCTTCGTGGAGAAATGAGTATTGTTGGACCACGTCCGGTTCGTGAAGAAGTTTATTATGAAAACAGAGAAAAAGAACCATTCTGGGAATGCAGAAATTGGGTACGTCCGGGTTGGTGCGGATGGCAACAGGTTAATATTTGTGAGCCAACAAGTGAAGAACGTCTTGAATATGATTTGTATTATATAAAACACAGACATATAATATGGGAATTCTTAATTCTTGTTCAATATGTCGCAAAAGTTCTTTCCGGCAAATGTAAATAACTATTTATAAATAAATATTAATACACCCTATTGTTACAATTAGTTAATAATAAGGTGTATATTTTTATACAATATAATATATACATGTATATATATTAACAAATGTAACGATATATTTGTGTTGTGAAATTCAATATTTTTTTTTTACTTTATATTAATGTAAACACAATGAGTAAGGATTAAAGTTATGTTAACTGTAAAATCATCTGAAGAAAATAACACATGTTTTAAATTTATCGGTGCTGATAGTTCTCCAAAAACAACACATTTAATTTCTAATAACACATCATTAATTTCTCCTTCTGTTTCAGAAGGTGGAAATGATACTTGCAGCTTTTATTCAGGACCTAGTGATGCAACTATCATGGCATTTGGACAAAGTTGCGAAACAGCCGGCTCAGTTGCATATTCAGGCGCTGAAACTTGTGGTTCTATAGCTTTTTCAGGATGTGAAACATCAGGTTCTATAGCATCAGCTGCTCCATCAACTTCTTGTGGTGGCGGTTTTTCCGGTGGCAGTGTAAGTTTTTCATGCTAAATTAATTAAGAATTTCTAATCAACATATTATATTTTAGGTCGGAAATATTCATCCGACTTTTTTTTATTCTATTAAATATTTTTTTATGAAGTTATTGTCAAAAAAATTATAAGATGATAAAATTTACTTAAGTAGGAGGAAGAATGGAGAAGGTTTTTAATATTATTCAGTTTCTTAAAGAAGCTGTCAAGTCTGGTGCTTCAGATGAACATTTAATGGTTGGTTATCCGCCATATGTTAGAATTAATGGTTTTATTCAAAAAACTGTATACCCGAGTTTATCAAAAGAAAAGTTAGATGCAGCTATTTTAGAAATTGCGCCAACAGCGATTCGAGATGAAATTCTAACATTATGCGATGTTGATTTCATGTATGAAATTAAAGGTTGTTCTCGCTTTAGAGTTAATTATAATCGACAATTGGGCATGCCAGCACTTGTTATAAGAAATATTTCTTACAGTATTCCAAAGTTACAAGACCTATCTTTACCTAGTGCACTAAATAATATTGTTAAACAACCAAACGGTATTGTGCTTGTAACAGGTCCTACCGGTTCTGGAAAGTCTACTACAATTGCATCTTTAATAGATGAAATTAACCAAACAGAAGCACGTCACATTGTTACAATAGAAGATCCTATAGAATATGTGTTTGAAAGTGCAAAAAGTATTGTGTCACAAAGACAAGTTGAAGTTGATACAAAATCATTTGCTGATGGTATTAAATACTCTTTAAGACAAGATCCGGATGTAATTTTTATTGGCGAAATTCGTGATAAAGATACTATGTCAGCTGCCTTAAAAGCGGCAGAAACAGGACACTTAGTATTTTCAACATTACATACAAATGATGCTATTCAAACAATAAACAGAGTTGTGAATATGTTTGAAGAATCTAATAGGCCGATAATACGTAAACAACTAGCTGACACATTACGTGCTACGATTGCTCAAAAGTTAGTATATTCAAATAAAATGAAAAAGAGATATCCGGCATGTGAAGTTATGGTTGTTACATCTACAATTAGAGATTATTTAAATAAAGACAATACTGATGCCATATACGATATCTTAAGAGATAGTAATATTGACGATATGGTTACAATGAATGAATCTCTTGCAAGATTGGAACAAGCAGGCTTAATAACTCAAGAAGAAGCTTTAGAACATTCAAATGATACTTCCGAATTAGATAAAATTTTTAGAGGAGTATATCAGGGAACAAGATCTTATTATGAATAATTATGTAACTGAGGCTATAAATTTAAAATCTTACAATTTGAATGATGCAGATAAAATTATTGTAATGTATTCAAAAGATAATGGGTTAATAAGAGGAGTTGCTAAAGGAATTAAAAAGCCTAAAAGTAAACTTGGCGCAAGAATGGATTTACTTGTTGCAAACACATTACAGCTTTTGAAAGGTCGCAACATGGATACGATTGTTCAAGCTCAAACTGTTAATCATTTTAGAAAAACAAGGGAAGACATGGATAAGTTGATGCTTTCTTCTTACATTTCTGAAGTTGTAATGAATTTCGGCGAAGGTTCTGAATCTGCTTCTGAAGAAATTTACGAGCTTTTGTATAAAGCATTAAATAAAATTTCAAACTCTGATAATAAAAAAGATATGTTAATTGCAACAATCAAATTCCAATTAAAAATGTTACTTATTATGGGATTTTGCGTGGAACTCGATACTTGTTTATGTTGCAGAGAGCAAGTTTTAGATGATGAAATGTATTTTTCTTCAACTATGGGCGGAATTATTTGTAAAGAATGTAATGAACACTTAGGTGTTAAATTAAAGATGCATTATAAAATTAGAGATTTTCTTGCTGCCATGTTACAGTTTGATTTTGATTATGAAAGTGATTATGATAGAAAAGCTACTGAAAAAGTTTGTCAGGTATGCTTTGACTTGTTAGATGAATATATAAAAATTCATACTAATAAAAAACAGAAATCTGTAAAATTATTAAGAGAGATGGCTTGTTAAAATGAAAGAAATCAGAATTGCACATTTGTATCCAAAATTATTAAATATTTATGGTGATATAGGCAACATATTAACTTTAAAAAAAAGATGTGAGTGGCGTGGCATCAGAGTAATAATTGATGAAATCAATATTGGCGACAATATAACTGAGCACGATTTATATTTTATAGGTGGCGGACAAGATTTACAACAAATAGAAGTTTCTAAAGAATTACAAAAACATAAAGAGTTCTTAACTCAAGAACGTAATAGAATGGCTGTATTTTTAGGAATTTGTGGCGGATACCAGCTGTTAGGACACTATTACCAACCACATCAAGGCGATAAACTTATGGGTATAAGTTTAATGGATGCTTACACTGTTGCAGGGAACAAGCGTTATATCGGTAATGTAACTATTAAAACTGATTTAGTAGAACCGAATACATTAGTAGGTTTTGAAAATCATAGTGGTCTAACATATTTGCAAGGTCAAACCACTCCTATTGGTAATGTTGTTGTTGGCAATGGTAATAATGGTAAGGACAAAACAGAAGGCGGACGTTTTATGAATGTTTTTGGGACTTATCTGCATGGGTCTTTTTTGCCTAAGAATCCACAATTTGCTGATTACCTAATAGAACTGGCGATAGGAGAAAAACCTGAACCTTTGGATGATAATATTGAAAATTTAGCTCACAATACATTGATAGAAAAAAAATATTAATTCTTAATATATTTAAGTTGTACTTGTGTATTCACACCATCACCAGGGAATTTAGCAGGTAAAGGTTTATATGGCGCTCCTGTTTGTACAGCATTTAATACAGAAGCATTAGCTTGTTCATTTGTTGAATTCACAATAAATGGTTTTGTAATTTCACCATTTTTTTTAACTCTAAATTGTACTGTTACTTCATAATCAGCATTTGCTTTATATGGAATCCAATTTTTATGAACAGCATTTGGTAAATATTCAAAATATTGAGTCAAATTTTCAATAGGCTTTTCCTGTTGGATATTTTGTTTAATAGCTGTAGGAATTGTATTATTATCAGCAAAAACCGGCATGCATAATAATAAAAATAAAATTATAATAATCTTTTTCATAAAATTCTCCTAACCTAATTGCGACAATTAATTAGTTCATTTCCAGCATAAATGTAACAGGTCCGTCATTTATAAGCTCAATGTCCATCATAGCTCCAAACTCTCCAGTACCTGTTTTTATTCCGTAGTTTTTGATTTCTTTGATAAATATTTCATACAATTCATTTGCTACATCTGGTGCAGCGGATTTATCAAAACTCGGACGTGTACCTTTTTTACAATCGCCACATAGAGTAAACTGTGAAACAATGAGCATTTCTCCTTGTACATCCAAAATTGATAAATTCATTTTATCATTTTCATCTGAAAAAATTCTCAAACCCGATAATTTTTTTGCCATTTTTTGAATTTGTTCAATTGTATCACCTTTTTCAATTCCAACTAAAGCTAATATTCCTTTATTAATTTTTGAATATAACTTATCATTAATTGTGACTGATGCACGTTTTACTCTTTGTATTAAAACTTTCATTACAAATTTTCCTCAGCTTTATTTAATAAATCAATAATTATGGCAATTTTTTTTTCTGCGTTATTAAAATATGCAGTCATTTTTTCAGCCATGCTTTCAACTACTTTTAAATCGAAATTTCGAGTAATTTTCATCTCATAATCAACTTCTATTCTTTCTTTTGCAGTAATAAAATCTAATATTGTATTTTGAAAAGAAGTACTAATGTCTAAAAAAACAGCAGTAACCTTACGAAGATTTTTCAAAACTTCTACAGTTATATTTTTATATCTCTTTAAATCATAATTCAGAGATTTTATTGCTGCTTGTCCTTTATTAACTGATTTTTTTGCAACAATAAGCTGCTCTTTTTGTTTTTCTAACTTTTTCTTCAAATCATTAATATCAAGTTTATAGTCAAAAATAATATTTCGATTTTCAATAGGAACTGTATCAGCTAAAGCTTCTTCTAAAGAAATATTTTCAAAACCATCAATTTGTGCGCCTACAAGAGATGTATTTATATAAGTTATACCATTAAATTTTTTGGTAAACTCACTCAATGGTTCAATAAATGCAGCGTAAACAGATTCAGAAGGAATCTTATCTCCTTTTATACCATTTACATAATACAAAGAAGAATTTAAGTTTTCTAATCTTTTATTTGCAGTCTTAACTCTTTCATCTTTATCTGGAGAATTACTAATAGCATCTGCAAAATCATCAAAATTCTTTGCAATAATTTCCCATTTATTTGTATCCTTATTATAACTACACTGCAAATCTTTATAAGCAGAATCTTTACTATAACATTGACCTTCTACATACGCTAAATCTTGTCCGACCAGTACAATTTTTGAACAACCTAGAATTCTTGCGACATTCAAAGCCGTATACGAAACAGTACCCTTCGAAAGATATTCATCAGTATTTTCTCCAATCAAATCACTCCAAAATGCATTAACAGGCAAATTATTTGAAATATGAGAAAAAACTTGTTTAAACTTAAATTCTCTAAATTTTGGATTAGAATAAGGTTCAACTACAAAATTTATATCCGATAAATCAAGTCCTGCTATTTGTTTTGAAGCATCAAAAGCTTCAATCATACATAAAAAATCTGGTGTGATATTATATTTTGCCAATGTTTTCATTGCTGTACCAACGACAATTAAAACAATATTATTGCGATATTTTTTTATCGTTTCAATATTCCTATCTAAAGTCGGACCGGCAGAAACAACTACAGCAGTTTTACCTTTATAAAAATTACTTATTTTTGACAATGGAATATCATTTACTAAGCTTGGAATATTGCTTATAATATTTTTAATCAAAGAATAAAATCGTTGTTGTGTATATTTCAAATCAAGATTAAATCTTCCAACCTGAGTTTGTAATTTTTCAACTATTTTATAAAATTCATCTTGATATAAATTTCTATAAGCTGCCGTTGACAATAAAAGTGGTATATTCTTAGTATTAGAATTTTGATGCAAATATTCTCCAGCTTTTTCTAAATCATTTGTTATATAAACATTCTTTTTTAATATATCATTAGAAAAATCAACCAAAGTAAATGCAATTTTTAAAATATTCAAATCCGGTTCAAAAAGAATCACGCTACCTTGTGACATAGCAGAAGCATATTGAAACAAATACCCCAATCCCATTCCATAAATCATATGGATAGTTACAGGAGTATTTTCACATTGTGTGAAAATTTCTTTAGCTTCACCCAATGGATTTTGCGGATTATGTAAATATTCACCTTTATATAACAAATTATAAAAATCATTCTGTTTTACTAATTGAGGAATATCCATCACAACATAATCAGCTAGTTTTTTTGCTAATTCACTGTCTTTTATCGCTAATGCACTTATATTTTTTTCAAAAATGTTGTTCATAAAACTCCCCTAATAAAAAATATTATCTTTTATTTTTTTATCTATCCTTTTTTGCCACGAAGCTGACCACAAGCTGCATCAATATCAGCGCCACGTTCAAGCCTTACTGTAACTTTTTTGCCAGAATGCTCTAGCAAATATTTAAACTTCATAATGTCATTATTTGAAGGTTTTTTATAATCGTTTTCAATAACAGAATTATATGGAATAAGATTTATATTACATTTTATTCCTCTTAATAACATTGCAAGCTCTTTTGCTACTTCAGGTGTATCATTGAATCCATGAATTAAAATATATTCAACAGTTATTCTTCTACCTGTTATTTCAACATAATCAATTAACGCATTTTTCAATTCATCAATCGGATATTTATTTTCTATTGGCATTAATTCAGCTCTAAGTTTATGATTTGGAGCATGAAGAGAGATTGCTAAAGTTGATTGTAAATTCATTTCCGCTAAACGCTTAATTCCGGGAATAATTCCACTTGTAGAAATAGTAATTCTTCTAGCACCGATTTGAAAATCATTATTAAAAATTTCCAAAGCTTTTAATACATTGTTCAAATTTAATAAAGGTTCGCCTTGTCCCATAAAAACTATATTTGTAACCTTTAATCCCGTATCTCGTTGAATAGAAAGTACTTGTTCTATAATTTCTTGATAAGTTAAATTACGTTTAAATCCACCTTTTCCTGTTGCACAAAAAGAACAATTTACAGCGCACCCAACTTGAGAACTTACACAAGCTGTCAAATTTGCTCTGTTATCAAACCTCATAAGCACAGTTTCTACACACTCGCCATCAGGATACTCAATCAAATATTTTAGTGTTCCATCAGAACTTACTTGTTTAACTTTGATTTTTGACTCCGTAACAGAAGCAACCTGTTTTAATTGTTCTCGAAAATCTTTTGAAAGATTTGTCATTTCATCAATATTAGATACAGATTTAGCGTAAATCCAGTTGTGAATTTGTTTTGCACGGAATTTTGTCGCATTCATTTGTGCCATTAAATTCTCAAGTTCGCTTAATGTCATACCTGCTAAAATCATTACTGTAATTTATCCTTATAAAAATCTATTATATCTACTTTTGCTTTAAGAAGCATTGCTTGATGTGCAATTTCATTCTTCCATTCATTAAAAGAACATTTTGAAGGTAAAAGCTTTAACGGATTATGTGGAAAATCTTTACAAATATCAGGTCTGTTATCATAATCGGAACATAAATTGCCTTTTAATTTTGGACAATAATAGTAATATACCTTATCTTCCACTAATTCATTTAAAAGTTTGAAGTACTCTGGATTAACTTTTTTAGCTTCATCTTCTGATTCATATGGAACAAACACCGATACAAAATCTGCTGAAAATTTATCTCCACGCATAGCCCTTTGTTTGAGCTGATTATAAGAGTATTCGCTAGTCGCAAGCCTACAACAATCTCCACATAAATTACAAGAATATTCACATTTTTTATCCATAATGACCTTGTATGCTGCTTTTAACTTTTGCCTATAATCTCCAGCAAGGAATGTTATAATTTTCATTTGCCATTCTCTATATTCACAATTCATTGGAAAAGATGTAAAAACATCTTTTTTTTCAATTTTACAGTCTTTTTTTTGCGAACATGTTTCACAAGGATTTTCGGGTTTAAATTTGTTGACTTCACGTCTAATACTTTCTGCGGCCTCTATGAATATCTGCTCATAATTATTTTTTAAACTGTCATATTGAGAATTTAAAGAATTGTTTTGTTGTGTCTTTTTTTCGGATTGAACATCACTAAAGAGATTACCTTGCTCTTTTGATTGTTCGTTAGAAAAAAAATTTGTATTCTGTGATGTAAAAAAGTTATCCATAGCATAAATAGTAACATAAATAGCCTTGTTCGGCAATGATAATAATCAATCATTATTTAAAATAAATTATACAAGAGGTAAACATAACAAATAACAAACATTATAAAAGGAGTTATATGACAAAAGAAAAATTAGAAATATATAAATGTGAAATTTGCGGAAATCTTGTTCAAGTTTTACTTACCGGAGCCGGAGAATTAGTCTGTTGTAATCAACCAATGACACTACAAAACATTCAACACGACAAAAGTGATTTAGGCGAAAAGCACGCACCTGTAGTTGAAGCACAAGATAATAAAAAAATTGTACAAGTAAATTCTCATCCAATGTTAAAAGAACATTATATTCAATTTATCGAAGTTTTTGATAAAAATAAAAATGAAGTTCATTTAAAATATTTTGAGCCTGAAACACTTCCTGAATTTGATATTTCTTGTCTTAATAATGATATTAAAGCTATAGAATTTTGTAATATACACGGTTTATGGGGAGAAAATAATAATGATTAGTGAAAAAATTAATGAAATAATAAATGAACAAATCAATAAAGAATTTTATTCCGGATACTTATATCTTTCAATGTCAGCATATTTAAAAGAACTTGGACTTTTTGGTTTTGCATCCTGGTTAAGATTACAGGCGAGAGAAGAAGTCGAACACGGTTTAAAATTATTTGATTATTTGATAGAAAGAAATAGTTTTGTAACATTAAAACAAATAAAAACTCCCGAATTTGAATACAACGGAATTATTTCAATTTTTAATATAATTTATGAACACGAAAAATGTATAACAGAATCGGTTATGAAAGTTGCACACCTTGCTGAAGACGAGTGTGATAGAATAACGCTAAGTTTTATTGATTGGTTTATTGCAGAACAAATAGAAGAAGAAAAAAACATAAAGGATATCATCAAACGACTTGAACTTTTTGGTGACGACAACACTTCTCTTTATCTCATGGATAAAGAACTTTCTGAACGTAAGTAATAACATAAGAGTTTTCAATAAAAACACTCTTTATAGTTATTCTTAATCTGGTCATCCTCAAAGATAATGAAACGTAGGGTGTGGAAAACGTAAGTGTCCCCACCTTATTATTCTTAATCCTGTATAAATAAATTAAAAGAAGTGGGAATCGCTTTCGCT